>JAQCFL010000069.1 GCA_027619375.1 Verrucomicrobiota bacterium
TGCGGGTGAGACAGGCAGTAGCGTTCGATTTTTGAATTTGGCAACTGGAGCTTATTTGGAAATTGGTTCGTGGAAATTTCAGGGCTAGTGCCCCTTCACCCGCGGAAACGTTCCGTGCGGAATCACTTGCCACATCCGCTCATGCAAATAGTAGATTGCAAATTTCGCCAGGAACTCAAGCCCGCCTATCGCCAACGCCGGCTTGATGTCCCCATACACCAGCCACGCGATCAAAATCGTCGTCCCGGTCGCGATCAAACGCCAGCTCACGGCCTTCAGCAGACTCCGCACATTCGACTCTCGCAGGGCTATCGGGGCTTTCTTCATCACTCCTTACTTCCTCAGCGGATACTTCTTCAGATTCAGTAACTGCAGGCTGATGGAGACAATGAACCCGGAGTTGTTGATCGAATACCGCTTCCACAGTCGCAAGGGCTCCACGCAGAGGCGGAAGAACCACTCCAATCCCTTGCGCTGCATCCAGTAGGGAGCCTGCTGAACACGTCCGGCATGAAAGTCAAACGCCGCACCGACCCCGAGAAGAATCAACCCGTGATCCCATCCCTTCGTCAAATCCGGATGCCGCTTGAGAAAGCCGTGCATGAAGCGTTCCTGCTTGGGCGTTCCCAGCCCCACCCAAAGGAAATGCGGCCTCTTCTCTCGAAGTTCCGCCACTAGTGTCTCCTCCTCCTCCATCGTCAGATCCCGGAAAGGCGGACACTGCGTCCCCACCACTTCCGTCCCCGGAAACCACACCTTTAAACGCCCCACCAGTATTTCCGCCACCCCCTCGGCTCCTCCAAAAAAATAGTGTCCGCGTTTCGTCCCCACTGTCCTGGACACCACGTCCAACATCAGGTCAGGCCCATAGACCCTGTCCATCGCCTCATGTCCGGTCCAATTTCCGATCCATACCATCGGCATGCCGTCGGGCGTGGAAAGGAACGACTGATTGTGAATCTTCTGCAGTTCGGGATCCCGACGCGATTCCATCACCCCGTGCACTCCGGTGACGGTCACATAGCCTGCGAATTCCGGATCATCCGAGCCTCTGGCCACCAACTTCCCGGCGCGGTCCAAGTCCAAAACGCTGATCCCAACTCCAAGCACATTGCATCGCGGCGGCGTGACCAGCTCCTCCACCCGATTCAGGGCTGGTGAAGGCTTCGTATCCAGGTCCCAATCCTCAGCCAGCGTGTCGTGCACCCAATACCGTATGAACAGACTGTTGTGGACGAGATAGCGCCGCCACAGTCGACGGGGCTCCATCACCAATCGATAGCACCACTCCATCCCCGCGCGCTGCACAATCGCCGGTGCCTGCCGCACCTCTCCCGCGTGAAAGGCAAAGGCCGCCCCCACCCCGAGATACACCGCCGGTGGAAGACGATGCAGGTTGTTCCCAATCCAAAGCTCCTGCTTCGGACAACCCAGTCCCACCCACACCACGTTCGCCCCGGATTCCGTGATCTTCCCGCAAATCCGCTCAAACTCATCCTCCGGCCACTCGCCGAACGGCGGAGAATAGCACCCCGCCAGTGGCGGCCCCGCGAATTCCTCCTCCATGCGCTCCCCCAACTTCTCAAGAGTCCTCTCCTCTCCGCCGAGCAGAAAATGACGAATGTGATCCAACCCACCCGATCCCTCCAGCGTCTTCAGCATCAGGGTCGGTCCGTAAACCCGATCACGGAGTCGCTGCGACTCAGGCATGCTGTGATTCACCGACCACCTCAAGGGCATCCCGTCCGGACAAATCAAATCAAACCTCCCCAGCGCCGCGCCATAGGCCATATCGTGCCGGGCCAGCGCCGCCACATGTGTGTTGGCTGCCGCAACCCCATAAGCTCGATCGCCCTTCTCCGCCCAATCCAATATCACCTGCACTGCCCGGGCGTAATCCAACACCGCCACCTTCACCCCGATGACCTCCACGGTCTCCAAATCCGAAATCTCGGCGTGGGGAGCCCTCCTCCCCGTCACCGGATTCTCCATGGATGCCATCTGCATCATCGTCGCCTCCATCACTTCACCTCCTCTCCTCCGTCTCAGCCCCCGTCCGTCACTCCAGGGTCACCGCCACATTGTGCCCGTGCGCTCTCAGCAGCGCGTGCCGCTTCGCCTGGTCCAGATCCGCCGCAATCATCTCCGCACACATCTCCTCCACCGTGATTTCCGGCACCCACCCGAGCTTTTCTTTCGCCTTACGCGGATCCCCCAGCAGCGTCTCGACTTCCGCCGGACGGAAATACCGCGGATCCACCCGCACGATCACATCACCCACCTTCACCCCCGGAACATTCCCGCCGCTCACCGACGAAACGGTCGCAATCTCATCCATCCCCGCACCGCTGAACTCCAACTCAAGCCCCGCCTCCCTCGCCGACATCCGCACGAACTCCCGCACCGATATCTGCTTCCCCGTCGCAATGACAAAGTCCTCCGCCTCCTCCTGCTGCAGCATCATCCACTGCATCCGCACGTAGTCCCTGGCGTGCCCCCAGTCCCGCAAGGCATCCATGTTTCCAAGGTGCAGGCACTTCTCCAAGCCCTGCGATATGTTGCAGATCGCCCGCGTGATCTTCCGCGTCACAAAGGTCTCTCCCCGCCGGGGCGACTCATGATTGAAGAGGATCCCGTTGCACGCATACATCCCGTAAGCCTCCCGGTAGTTCACCGTGATCCAATAGGCATACATCTTCGCCACCGCGTAGGGGGAGCGCGGATGGAAGGGCGTCGTCTCGCTCTGCGGAATCTCCCGTACCAGACCGTAAAGCTCGGAGGTCGAGGCCTGGTAGAAGCGCGTCTTCTTCTCCAACCCGAGAAAGCGAATCGCCTCCAGGAGCCGCAAGACCCCCACCGCATCAACATCCGCCGTGTATTCCGGGGACTCAAAGGAGACCGCCACGTGCGACTGCGCGCCCAGATTGTAAACCTCGTCCGGCTGCACCTCCCCGATGATGCGGGTCAGGTTCGAGGTGTCGGTCAGGTCTCCGTAGTGCAGCCTGAAGCGGGAGTTCTCCACATGCGGATCCTCGTAAATGTGATCAATCCGCTGCGTGTTGAACGACGAGGCCCGCCGCTTGATGCCATGCACCTCGTAGCCTTTTCCGAGAAGAAACTCGGCGAGATACGATCCGTCCTGCCCGGTGATTCCGGTGATGAGTGCGCGTTTCATTTCTTTGTTATTTTGCCCGAAGACCACCGGACTCCTCCTCCTTGAGGAAACAGTCGTAAGTCTCTTCCAATCCGTCCCGGAGCGTCGTCTTCGCGTGCCAACCCAGGCCATCCAGCAGCGATACATCCATCAGCTTCCTGGGCGTGCCGTCCGGCTTGCCGGGGTCCTTGGAAATCCTGCCCGCAAATCTGGTCACCGCCGCCACCGTCTCCGCCAGTTCCAAAATGCTCACATCCGTCCCGCTCCCCACATTCACCCAGTCCGGCGGATTCTCCACCGCCAGCAAATGCAGACAGGCCGCCGCCAAATCATCAACATGCAGAAACTCCCGCCGCGGCGTCCCCGTCCCCCAGATCACCACCTCATCCTGACCCGAGACCTTCGCTTCATGAAATCGCCGGATCATCGCGGGAATCACGTGGGAATTTTCCGGATGATAGTTGTCGCCCGGTCCATACAAATTCGTCGGCATCGCCGAATGAAAAAGAATGCCGTACTGCTTGCGGTAATACTGGCAAAGTTTGAGCCCCGCAATCTTCGCCACCGCATACGCCTCGTTGGTCGACTCCAGCTCCGAGGTCAACAGGCAGGACTCCGGCATCGGTTGCGGAGCCAACTTCGGGTAAATGCACGAACTCCCCAGAAACAACACCCGCCCCACCCCGGCCCGATACGACCCGTGCACCAGGTTCGCGGTCATGGTCAGGTTCTCGTAGATGAATTCGGCCGGATAGGTGTTGTTGGCATGAATCCCCCCCACCTTCGCCGCGGCGATCACCACCTCCTCCGGTCGCTCCCGCTCCAAAAACGCGAAGACCGCCGCCTGATCCAGCAGATCCAGCTCCTCGCGTGTGCGCAGCAGCAGTTCCACGCCACCCTGCTCCTCGCTCGCCCGGACCAGCGCCGAACCCACCATTCCCCGGTGTCCTGCAATGTATCGTTTCATCAGTCTTTAAAATGACCTCCCCGCTCCGCTCATCCCCTTCCCTGCACCAAAAGAAAATCTGAACCCTTGAAACTTCCCACTGGAAACTTCCCTACAGCACCACCCGCTCCCCGGTCTTCCGCCGCTCATACTGCTCCTTGATCCAGTGATAGGTCTTCTCCATCCCCGCCCGCAAATCCACTTCCGGCTCCCAGCCCAACACTTCCTTGATCAGCGTGTTGTCCGAGTTCCGACCCCGCACCCCCTGCGGCGCATCCAGGTTGTAGTTCCGCTTCAACTTCACCCCCGCGATCTCCTCCACGATGCCGAGCAACTGGTTGATCGTCACCAACTCGCTCCGCCCCAGGTTGAGCGGATCGCTGTGATCCGAGGCCATCAGCTTGTCGATCCCCGTGAGGCAGTCGTCGATATACATGAACGACCGCGTCTGCTCCCCATCCCCCCACATCTCCATCTCATAACGCCCCGCATCAATGCACTCGATCATCTTCCGGCACATCGCCGCCGGCGCCTTCTCCCTCCCCCCGTCCCAGGTGCCGTGCGGCCCATAGACGTTGTGAAACCGGAAGACCCGCACGTTGAGCCCGAAGTCCTCCTCGTAGTGCTTGCACATCCGCTCCGAAAACAACTTCTCCCAACCGTAGCCGTCCTCCGGCATCGCCGGATAGGCGTTCGATTCCCGCAAGGCCGGCACATCCGTGTCCTGCTGGCGATAGTCGGGATACACACACGCGCTCGAGGAGTAGAAATACTTGCCCGCCCCGTTCTCCCGCGCCGCCATCAACATGTGCGTATTGATCAGCACACTCAGCATGCAGAGCGCCTTGTTGTTCTCGATGAACCCCATCCCGCCCATGTTGCAGGCCAGGTTGTAAACCGTATCGCAGCCCTTCGTGGCCGTCCTGCAGGCCTCCTTCTCCTCCAGGTTCAGCACGAGGTTCTCCGCGTCGGTGTGATGCTGATACCACTGCTCCGCAGCCTTGATGTCCGCCACCACCACTTCGTCACCGCGATCCAGATGCACCCGGGCCAGATGCCCACCAATGAATCCGCCGCCGCCGCCAATAAACACCTTCATCTCAATACTAGGTTCCTTGTTCTATCAGTCCGTGACCGACGCCTTCTCAGCGCCCACCACTCCCTTAAAATACTCAATCGTCTCCCGAATCCCGTCCTCGAACGCCACCACCGGCTCCCACCCCAGCACCTCCCGCGCCCGGCTGATGTCCGGCCGCCGCACCTTCGGATCATCCTCCGGCAACGGGCACTCCTTCCACCCCGTCTGCGTGCCGGTGGCCAGCGCGATGGCTTCCGCAAACTCCTTGATGCTCATCTCGCGCGGATTCCCGATGTTCACCGGCTCCCCGCAATCGCTTTGCATCAGGCGCCAGATCCCCGCCACCAGATCCGACACGTGGCAAAAACTCCGCGTCTGCGATCCATCCCCGAAAATGGTCAGCGGCTTGCCCTGCAGCGCCTGCCCGATGAAGGCCGGCACCACCCGCCCGTCATCCAGGCGCATCCGCGGTCCATAGGTGTTGAAAATCCGCACGATCCGCGTCCCCAGTCCATGATGCCGGTGATACGCCATCGTCGCCGCCTCCGCGTAGCGCTTCGCCTCGTCATAACAACTCCGCGGCCCCGTCGTGCTGACGTTCCCCTGATAGCTCTCCACCTGCGGATGCACTTCCGGGTCGCCGTAAACCTCCGAGGTCGAAGCCAGCAGAAACCGCGCCTTCTTCCGCACCGCCAGCTCCAGGCTGTGGTGCGTCGCATAGGACCCTGCCTTCAGGGTCTCGATCGGAATCCTCACGTAGTCAATCGGACTGGCCGGTGAGGCCAGGTGAAACACGTAGTCCACCTCCCCCTCCACCTCGAACGGCTCCGCCACGTCCGCTTCCCGAAACTCAAACCGCTCGTTCTCCGCCAGATGCGCGATGTTCCGCGCGTGCCCCGTTACAAAATTGTCCAAGGCCACCACCCGCAACCCCTCCGCCAGGAGCAGATCCACCAGATGCGAAGGCACAAACCCCGCCCCTCCTGTGACCACTGCCGTTTTCATGGGTTGCACCTTGATCCGATCCTCCCTGTCCCAACGGGACATTTCATACCAGCCCGGGACATCGTCCCGGGTTGAGAGCCATTTGCCATCGCGTCCTGGAGGGACGCCTCATGCTCTTCCACCGTGCCATCCCCCGACAACCTCACCGCCCCAGCTAACCCGCTCGACTCCCAAAAATTTCCAACTCCCAATTTCCAAGCAAATTTCAAATCCAAAACCAATTCACAAACCCCACTCCGGTCATCCCTCTCATTTCGATTTTAGAATGATCGACGATAAAATCAGTTTAAGCTCCGAGGTGAGAGTTGCCTACGAGCGGAATGATTGCCGCGGCATGACCGATGAGAGCAGGTCGGGTAAGGGTCTCCGGGTAGGGGTGGCGCTCAAGAAAGCGAGCAAGTGTCCAACAAAGAGCGCCAAACTTCGCTTGGTCCCCAACACTTCAACGGACACTTAACCTCGCCCCTTAACCGGATACACTTAGCCGGACAACTTAAGCGTTCTCGGCTGACCAAAGAATGCCAATCCGGAATACTCCAGCCCATGTCAGGTGGAAATCTCGCACAATTTCTGTGCCGAATCGCCTATTCCAAATTTTCTGACTATCGTTCCTTACCCAAATGTTCTGCGAAAGAGCCTCTTTTTGGGTTTTGAAAATTGGCGGTTGAAATTTATTTGGAAATTGGCCCGTGGAAATTCCAGCCCGCAAACCCTACCCCACCCATTTCCCAACCTCCCCAATCACATGATCCTGCTGCTCCCGGGTCAACTCCGGAAAGACCGGCAAACTCAGCACTTCACCGCACGCATCCCCCAACAACCTCACCGCCCCACCAAACTCACTCGACTCACTCGACTCACTCGACTCACCAAAATTTCCAACCTCCAATTTCCAAGAAAATTTCAAATCCAAAACCAATTCACAAACCCCACTCCGGTTGTCTCTCTCATTCCGATTTCAGAATGATCGACGATAAAATCAGTTTAAGCTCGGTGGCTTCTTGAACCAGCCGTTGCCGAGTCGCCTCAAGCATTTCTTCCCCATCGCAATCAATCAATCTGAGAAACAGCCCACTTTCCTTTGCCTCTTTCCGGGATATTCGAAGCCGCATAAGGAAGTCCTTCTTTCCCAGTGAATCATTCCCCTCGATGTAGTTGGCGGCAACCGAACCAGAGGCCCTCACCAACTGCGGGATGTCTTCAATATTTCCCTCGGTCCGGGGCAACCGCTTCACCAACTCTCTCACATCCCGCGCAAACTCATAGGTGCGTTCCTCTAAATTCGGCGGCCCTCCTTCTCCTGACATGGACACTTTACCTCGACTTGTCTTTTTTGGGTTTTGAAATTTGGCGATTGAAACTTATTTGGAAATTGGCCCGTGGAAATTCCAATCCGCTAACCCACTCGAATCGCCAGAATTTCCAACCTCCAATTTCCAAGAAAATTTCAAATCCAAAACCAGCTCACAAACCCACTTCCGTCTTCCCTCTCATTCCGATTTCTCCCGACATTGGCCGTTGGCTTCGACTTGTCTTTTTTGGGTTTTGAAATTTGGCAATTGAAACTTATTTGGAAATTGGCCCGTGGAAATTCCAGCCAGCTAACCCTACCCCACCCATTTCCCAATCTCCGCGATCACATGATCCTGCTGCTCCCGGGTCAACTCCGGAAAGACCGGCAAACTCAGCACTTCACCGCACAACAACTCCGAAACCGGCAGTCCCGACCGCGAATGCTCCGGCAAATCCGCGAAGCACTCCTGCTGGTGCAGCGACACCGGATAATACACCTCACAACCAATCCCCGCCGCCTGCAAATGTGCCTGCAGGGCATCGCGATTCCCCGCACCCGGCACGCGCACCGTGAACTGGTTCCAAGTGTGCTCGTTGTGCCCGTAGGCCACCGGCAAAATCAACTTCGTCCCCTCCGGCAGCGCCGCGCTCTGTGCCTCCAGACACCCGCAATGCGCCTCACTCGCCACCGCCACCCCCGGCAGCCCCGAAAGCTGCTCCACGTACCGCGCCGCATTCCTGGCCCGTGCCGCATTGTAGCCCGCCAAATGCGGCACCTTCACCCGCAGCAGGGCCGCCTGCACCGCATCCATCCGGAAATTGCCGCCCACTTCCTTGTGGTAATACTTCGGCTGCATCCCGTGCATCCGATAAATCCGCGCCTTCTCCGCCAGGGCATCGTCGTTCGTCACCACCAATCCCCCGTCCCCGAAACCACCCAGATTCTTCGTCGGAAAGAAACTATACGCCCCATACTCCCCCATCGTCCCGCACGCCTTCCCCCTATAACGCGCTCCGATCGCCTGCGCGGTGTCCTCCACCACGAACAGGCCGTGCTCCTTCGCCAGCGCCATCACCCCGTCCATCTCCGCAGCCTGACCAAACAAGTGCACCGGCACGATCGCCTTGGTCCGCTCGGTCAGCTTCGCCCGCGCCGAGTCCAGATCGATGTTGAAACACACCGGGCAGACATCCGTGAAGACCGGCCTCGCCCCGGTCCGCGCAATGCACCCCGCCGTCGCAAAGAAAGTGAACCCCGGACACAAGACCTCATCCCCCGGACCCAGGCCCAGTGCCATGAAGGCCAACAGCAGGGCATCCGTCCCGGAGGACACCCCGATCGCGTGCTTCACCCCCAATTGCTCCGCCAACTCCCGCTCCAACCCCTCCAGCTCCGGCCCCAGAATGAAATACCCCGACGCCAGAACCTTCGCAAAGGCCGCCTCCAACTCCTCTTTCAACGGCCCATTCTGCAGCGCCACATCGATCAATGGAACCTTCATATCCACCTAAGTTGTTGCCTCTTAATACTTAACGACACGCTGCCGCCCTTGGTCGTTTGCCCGATTTCGGGACAAAACCACGGTGTTTTGCTCAGAAAGTTACTCACGAAGGGGCGCATAGGCCGCTTGGGAGGGATAAGACACCTTAGTTTCCCGTTTAGTTCAATAAAAAATGAACTCTTTAGGATTCCCCGAACAACCGGGTATTTCCGCCGATCGGGCGCTTCGGCAGAAGCAGCGAAAAGAGATCCACATCGACCGGCTGCTCCTGTCCCAAAAACTCAATAAAGATCCGCACCCGGTCCTTCGCCGGGCAAACTTCAAACACCCGCCCGGTCATCCCCCGCAGCGGCCCGTCCGCCAACTCCACCTCGTCCCCCGGTGCCACCGATACCTGCACCACGATCATCTCCCCATCCTCACTGCTTTTCGCCAACTCCGCCCGGAGATCCTCCACGAACCGCTCCGGAATGGTCGGCGGCTCGCCCCCAAATCGCAAAATCTGGCTCACCCCGTTCGCGTAGCTCACCGCCCGCTCCTGCCCCTCCAGCTCGAACCGCGCCAGCAAATACCCCGGAAACAGCGGCTCCACCCACCAAATCTTCCCCCGCCGCGTCGTCTTCCGATACCGCAAGCGCGGGCAGAGCACCTCCACCCCCTCCAACTCCCGCAACGCCGCCGCCGCGATATGCTCCCGCTTGGTCTGCGTCCGCAAACAATACCACGCCGACCCTCCCGACCCCTCCGTCATTCCCCCAGCACCCGTTGCAGCAACGGCAAGAGCAGCCGCGCCTGTTTCGACCACCGATCCAGCTTCCCCAACCGATCCTGGTAGAAGGCCCGATCATCCTCATCCTCCTCCTTCTCAATGACTTCCGCGATCTCCTTCAGCTTCTCGTCCCCGCTCTTCAGATGCGGCCGGACCTGCTCCCGGATGAATCCACCCACCAAGCGCTTCAGGTTCAAATCCGCCTGGAAATACGTCCGCCGCTGATCCGGCCCCTCCACCTCCACAATCGCCCCCAGCGTCCGCAACAGCTTCAACCCCTGGCTCACCGAGCCCTTGCTGATCCCCAACCGCGCCACGAAATCATCCAAGGCCAGCGGCGTCCGGGCCAAGAACAACAAACCGTAAATCTCCCCAATCGACTTCGGCAGCCCCAAAATCCGCACGCCATCGCAGCAAAACGAAATCACCCGGCGCTCCACTTCGCCCAAACCCGCTACCGGTTCCTGTGCCGCGCCATCGTGCATTCCGCCCCTATACCCCACCTCCCCCCACCGTTCAATTATTTTTGAACCCAATAACCAATCCCCCAATAACCAGGGCCGCAGGCCCTCACCCCGCATACTTCGCCAACGCCTTCTCCAGCTCCGCCGAGCGCCGCACGTGGAAATGATCCCCGCACTCGATCGTCGCCCGCCGTCCGTTCCCGCTCTGCACATGCAACAAGACCGGCGTCGGCCCCGGATGCGCCGTCAACACGGTGTGAATCTCCTGCAACTCCTCCACCCCGTGCCGCGCCATCCACAGCGAAATCTCCACCGGCCCGGTCCCGTTCTTCAGGCTCCGCACCTTCAACTCCTTCAACCCCGCCCCCGTGATCCGCCGCGCCTCGGTCCGATCATCCACCTGCACCTGCCCCTGCAGCTGAATCACCTTCCCCGGCACCAACAATCCCGCATCCCGCGCCGGCACGAACGACTCCGCCCAACACATCAGCTCCACGCTCCCCGTGAAATCCTCGATCCGCAAAATCCCGAACGGCTTGCCCGCCTTCGTCGTGCGGCTCTCCACACTCTTGATCATCCCCGCAAAGGGAAACCGCGCCCGCTTGTCGCTGATGTCCAACTCATCAATCAACCCCAGCGGCTTGAACCGGTCCGAATCCACCAGCCCGCGAAACTTGTCCAGCGGATGCCCCGTCACATAAAACCCCAGCAACTCCTTCTCCTGCTCCAGGCGCTCGTCCTTCGGCCACTCCTCCAACTCCTCGCCCCCCGCCGCCACCGGCGGTTCCGCCCCGAACTCCATCGCATCAAACAACGCCACCTGCCCCGAGGCCTTGTCCCGCTGCGCCGAACTCGCCGAGGCCGCCACCATCTCCAACCGCGCAAACATCCCCGCCCGCTTCTCTCCCGTCCAGTCCAAGGCCCCCGCCTTCACCAGGTTCTCCATGATCCGCTTGTTGATCACCTTCGAGTCCAGTCGATGCGCGAAGTCGTCCATCGACTCAAACGGCCCGTTCGCCTCCCGCTCCTCGATGGCCTGCTTCATCGCCGCCCCGCCCACGTTCTTGATCGCCGCCAACCCGAACCTGATCCCCGGCTTGCCCGTCGCCGTCTCCTCCGGCGCAAACCGCAGCTGCGACCGGTTCAAATTCGGCGGCAGGATCTCGATCCCCATCCGGTCACACTCCGAGACAAACACCCCGATCTTGTCGGTGTTGTTGATCTCGTTCGACAGCAGCGCCGCCATGAACTCCACCGGAAAGTTAGCCTTCAGGTAGCCGGTCCAATAGGAAATATGCCCGTAGCACGCCGAGTGCGACTTGTTGAATCCATAGCCCGCAAAACTCGCGATCTTGTCGAAAATCTTGTTCGCCAGCTTCGCGTCGATGTCATTCGTCGTTTTGGCCCCCTCCACAAACAACTCCCGCTGCTTCGCCATCTCCGACGGCTTCTTCTTGCTCATCGCCCGGCGCAGGACGTCCGCCCCTCCCAACGTGTAGCCCGCCAGCACCTTCGCCGCGTTCTGCACCTGCTCCTGGTAGATCATCACCCCGTAGGTGTCTCCGCAGATCTGCTCCAGCAGGGGATGCTCATACTGCACCTTCCGACGCCCCTCCTTCACCTCGATCATCTCGTCGATGAACTGCATCGCCCCCGGACGATACAAGGCCAGCAAGTCGATGATGTCCTCGATCCGCCGCACCCCATACCGCTTGCAGGTGTCCGTCATCCCCCCCGACTCCAACTGGAACACCCCCATCGTCTCCCCGCCGTTGAGCAGCGAAAACGTCTTCGCATCCTCCAGCGAAATATCCCGGATCTCAAAATCCGGCACCTCCCTGCGAATGAACTCCGAGGCCTCCTGGATCACGGTGAGGTTCTTCAGTCCGAGGAAATCCATCTTCAGCAACCCCACCTCCGTGATCGCCCCCATGTCGAACTGCGTCACCACCTCCCCCTCGTTGCCCCGCGTCAGCGGCACGTGCTCGTCCAGGGCCCGGTCCCCGATCACCACCCCCGCCGCATGCACCCCCACGTTCCGCGTCAGCCCCTCCAACTTCGTCGCGTAACCCCACAGTTCCTTGTAGGTGCTGCTCTCCTCGATCACCTCCCGCAAATCCGGCTTGCTGTCCCACTCGCTCTTCAGCGTCACCCCCGGCTTCGGTTCGATCATCTTCGCAATGCGGTCCGCCTCCCCGTAGGAAACCCCCATCACCCGCGCCACGTCCCGGATCACACTCTTCGCGCCCAGCGTTCCATAGGTGATGATGTGCGACACACAACGCTCCCCATACTTCTGCCGCACATAGTCGATCACCTCCGGCCGCCGGCTCTGGCAGAAATCGATGTCCACGTCCGGCGGACTCACCCGCTCCGGATTCAGGAACCGCTCGAACAACAACCCGAAACGCATCGGGCAGATGTCCGTGATCCCCATCGTGTAGGCCACCAACGACCCCGCCGCCGATCCCCGCCCCGGACCCACCGGAATGTCGTGATCCCGCGCCCACTTGATGAAATCCGCAGTGATCAGGAAGTAACTCGCAAAGCCCAGTTCGTTGATCGTGTTGATCTCATACTCCAATCGCGCCTTCAGCTCGGCGTCCCCCTCCGCCTTCTCCTTCCCGTAGCGCATTTCCAGCCCCTCAAAACACAGGCGCCGCAGATATTCCTCCCGGCAACTCCCGTCCGGCGACTCGAAGTTCGGATACTTCTCCGAACTCGTCGCATCCAGGCTCAGCTCCACATTGCAGCGCTCCGCGATCTCCAAGGTCGCATCACAAGCCTCCGGAATGTCCGCAAACAAGGCCCGCATCTCCTCCGCCGTCTTGAAATGCACCTCCGGCGAATACCGCATCCGGTTCTCGTCAAAGACCAGCTTCCCCGTCCCGATGCAGATCATCACGTCGTGCGCCTCATGATCCTCCCGCGACATGAAATGCACGTCATTCGCCACCACCGTCTTCAGGTTCATCTCCCGCGCGATCTCCAACAGCTGCGGCTTCACCTCCTGCTGAACCTCCAACCCGTGATCATGAATCTCCACGTAGAGATTTTCCGCTCCATAAATGTCCCGCAGCTCCGCCATCACCTCCCGCGCCTTCTTCGGATCCCCGGCTCGCAGCCACTCGTTCACCGGCCCGCTGATGCACCCGCTCAGGCAAATGATCCCCTCCGCATACTGCCGCAACACTTCCCGATCCACCCGCGGCTTCCCGTAGTAGAGACCGTCCAGATGCCCCACCGTCACCAGCTTCACCAGATTCTTCCACCCCACATTGTTCTCCGCCAACAACGTCAAGTGCGTGGCCCGCTTCCGCCCCGGGATCTCCTTCTTGTCCGCCAGCGACTCCGGGGCCAGATAGATCTCGCAACCCAAAATCGGCTTCACCCCCGCCGCCTTCGCCTTCTCATAGAACTCGATCGCCCCAAACAGATTCCCGTGGTCCGTCATCGCCACCGCCGGCATCCCCAACTCCGCCGCCCTCTTCACCACTTCCTTGCAGCGCACCGCGCCGTCCAGCGTGGAATACTCGGTATGCAAATGCAGATGTACAAACGAATCACCCATGAACGACCCAACCTAAAAACCACCACCCTTCCCCGCAACCCCGAAGCCTCCACCAACCCAAAATACCTTTTTAAAAATCCCCTGCCTTCCCCCCATACTATCCACCCCCCTTCACATTCCCCCACCCG
>JAQCFL010000070.1 GCA_027619375.1 Verrucomicrobiota bacterium
GGGCTGATGGTGGGGCGGGGGGCGATTCGGAATCCGTGGTTGTTTGATCAGTTACGGGCGGGGTTTGGGGCCTTGGCGGAGGCGCCGCGGCCGACGGGGCGGGATCTGCTGGGTTACATCCGGGCGCTGTGGGAGGAAACGAGGCGGGAGCGGCAGGTGAGCGAGGAGGCGCGGCAGGTGCACATGATGAAGCGGTATCTCTGCTACATCACGCAGGGCCTGGACCCGGCGTTTGACCACAAGATCCGGCGGGTGAGTGAGGAGGCGGAGTTTTTCGGGGTGTGTGGGGAGTATTTGGAGCACGACGAGGAGCTGTCGGATGAGCCGCCGGAGGCGTCGAAGCGGTTTTGCGGGTTTGGCAAATTGTTGGGCGGAGGGTGAGTGGTTATTGGTTACTGGTTATTGGGGAAGAGAGGGGAGGAACCGCGAATGGACGCGGATTTGCGGGAATGGGATTGGGGGATCCGGCGTCGCCCTCTCGGGCTATGCCGGGACAGGGGGATGGAGAGCGTTGGGGTTTGGGATGGCAATAGGGATGGGGCGTGCTTGAATTCCGGGTAGTGAGTGAGGAGGAGAAATCGGAGGTGTTCATCGAAGTGCGGGGCTTGCATCAGCGCTTCGGGGAGAATCATGTGCTGAAGGGGGTGGATGTGGATTTCCCGCGGGGGAAGACGACGGCGCTGCTGGGAGGATCGGGGGGCGGGAAGAGCGTGTTGGTGAAGCATTTCGTGGGGCTGCTGCGACCCTACAAGGGGACGGTGGTGGTGGACGGGGAGGAGATCACGCACATGGGAGAGCGGGAGTTGGATCATGTGCGGCAGCAGGTGAGCATGATGTTCCAGGGGGGGGCGCTTTTCGATTCGATGACAGTGGGGGAGAACGTGGCCTTTCCGCTGCGGGAGCGGGGGATGCGGGATGAGAAGGAAATCGCCAAGCGGGTGGCGGATGCGCTGGAGATCGTGCGACTGCCGGGACAGTCAGAGAAGATGCCGTCGGATCTTTCCGGAGGGATGCGCAAACGGGTGGCTCTGGCGCGGGCGGTGGTGGAGCGGCCTTGTTGCGTGCTCTATGACGAGCCGCATGCGGGGCTGGACCCGGTGACGGGGGATTCGATCGACCACCTCATCAAGCATCTGCAGACGGATTTGGGGATCACGAACATCGTCATCACCCACGAGATGCGGAGTGTCTTTCGGATTGCGGACCATGTGGTGTTCATGAAGGAGGGGCGGGTTTATTGGGAGGGCTCGCCGCAGGAGATGCGGGAATCGCGGGATCCGGAGCTGCGGAACTTCGTGGAGGGCAAGTCGGAGGAAAGCTGGGGAGGTAGCGGGCTGCTGGCGGAGGAGGGTTGATGGACCTGCGTTGACAGGAGCGGAAAGTGGGGGGAGACTGTCGCATGGCCTCCGGGGACAAGCGCACCGAAACGCTGGTCGGGTTTTTTCTCTTCGTCGGACTGGCGTTGCTGGGGACCTTGATCATCCAGTTTGGGCGTTTCAGCGACCGGCCGAAGGCGAGTTACACGATTACGTCGGAGTTCAAGGATGCCTCCGGGGTGATCAAGGGGAGCGAGGTGCGGCTGGGCGGGGCGAAGATCGGGCAGGTCTTGGAGAAGCCGGTGCTGGGGGCAAACCGCAAGGTGAAGGTGGTCATGGCGATCCGCGAGGATCTGGAATTGCCGACGAACAGCGTCTTTCAGATCACCTCGCTGAGTCTGTTGGGGGACAAGGCCATCGTGGTGACCATTCCCGAGCCGGCGGCGACGGCGGTGTTGGGGGAGGGGTCGTTTGTGCAGGGGGGCGGGCCGAGCGGGCTGGAGGCGATTCAGGGTGATGCGGAATCGATCACGGCGGATGCGCGGGTGCTGATGGGGAATGCGCGGATTAGTTTGCAGAAAATCGATGCGTCCCTCGACGAGGTGTTGGCGGTGGCGGTGCGTTTGGGGGACAGCGTGGAGCGGATCAACAACGGGCTGCTTTCGGAGGAGAACGTGGACAGTTTTTCGACGAGTCTGGTGAATTTTCAGGAGGCGACGGAGCACATCAAAGAGGCGAGTGGAGATCTGAAACCGATTTTGGCGGATGCGAAGCGGACCTTGGAGAGGGTGGGGTCGGCGGCGGCGGAGGCGGAGCAGACCTTTGCGAAGGCGGGGGATCAGCTGGAGCATCTGGAGCCGACGCTGCGGGAAGTGCCGGAAGCGGTGCGGAGCATCGCGCGGGTGGCGGACAGGGCGGGGGACACGCTGGAGAGCCTGACATCGGGGGAGGGCTTGCTGGGGACGTTGGCCTATGACCGGGAGGTGAAGACGGATACGCAGACCTTCATCAAGAATCTCCGGCGGCACGGGATTCTGGGCTATCGGGATGATGAGCAATTTGATGCGGATGATCCGCGGGAGCGGCTGCGGGGGAGAAGGCGGTAAGTGGGGGGCGTTGGGGAAGAGGAGGGATGGGGGCAAAAAAACACCGCCTCCGGGCCCCGAAGGGGTGGGAGACGGTGGTTAAAATTGGGGTCTGCGATCCCCAGTCCTCACGGGGCTACGAGCGGTGGCGGAACCCGTTCCTCGCCGATGGCCACGGAGGAGGGGGCGCGGCCTCCGGCGGGGGAATCGGCTTGGCGGGTGGAAACCGCCGCCACGGCTTTACTCGTAAACGAGTTCGAGCTGGGCGAGGATCTTCTTGTAGCGGGCTTGTTTTAGGATGCGTTTGTGGGTGGCGACGATCTTCTTGCGATCGACGGACTCCATTTCGCGGCTGAGGACGGCGAGGACGAAGGCGTCCTCGAAGCCGTATTGGTTGACGGACCAGCCGATGCCGGCGCGTTTCGGGCAGCCGGGCCATTTCGCGTAGAAGTGGGGATACCAGTAGACGCGGCCGCTGGGGGCGACGTGCTTTTTCTCCGCAAAGTGGACGCCGACGACGCCGGAGCTGTTGCGGTGGGACATGACGCCCTTGCGGGTGAGGGCTTCGGGGAGGGTCTTGATGACTTCGCCACGCTTGCGCTTGGCGGCGGCTTCGGCCTTTTCCCAGGATCCGCCGTATTTGGAGATCGCAAAGGTATAGTGCCAGTTCTTGTGCTGGCGGCGGAAGCGGAGGACCACGCAGTTTTCGGCGATGTTCCTCGTGATGTTTTTGAGTCCTTTCGGGTGGTTCATGGTGTGTGGATTATCCGATAACATAGCCTCTCTATCGGCCCGAGCAATGACAAATGTAGGATTGAACGAATTCTTTTGTTAGGAAATGTTAGAAGAATGACCGCCGGGCAACGAATTTCAATAGAGGGCAACTTTTTGCCCATCCTTGCTGGCGACCGCAAGGGATTGGAGCCTCAAACTTTCGGAGTGGAGGGGAGGGCCGAGGTCCGAATCGGGGCTTCGGATTGCACCCTGATTGGGGGGGTAAAGAAAGGCTTCTTTTGCCCTTGGCGGCTTCAATAGATGCGGGCTTCCTATTCTGATCGCCAGGCTAAGCCGGGGGGGGGATGGGGGCAGCGTTAAATGCGGGCGAGGGAGTCGAGGGCGAGGCGGATGCCCTCGGCTTTCTGGAGGGTTTCCTCGTACTCGGCGGCTGGATCGGAGTCGGCGACGATGCCTGCGCCGACGTGGTAGGAGAGGGTGTTGTGGGCCTTTTCCCGGACGAGGGTGCGGATGGCAATGTTGAACTGGGATTCGCCGTTGTAGCCGAAGTATCCGATCGCGCCGGTGTAGAGGCCGCGGGGTTCGGGTTCGAGTTCGGCGATGATTTCGGTGGCCCGCTTTTTGGGTGCGCCGGTGATGCTGCCGCCGGGGAAGCAGGCGACGAGGGCCTCGAGGTGGCCGAGGCCGGGGCGGAGTTGGCCGGAGACGGTGGAGATGAGGTGGTAGACCTGTTCGAGGCGCTCGAGCTTGAGCATTTCGGTGACCTTGACGCTGCCGAACTCGCAGACGCGGCCGAGGTCGTTGCGTTGGAGGTCGGTGATCATGACGAGTTCGGCGATCTCCTTGTCGGAGGTCTGGAGTTCGAAGGCGGAGCGGCTGTCGGCTTCTGGATCGTTGAAGCGGGGCCGGGTGCCCTTGATGGGGCGGGTTTCGATGGCGCGGCCGTGCATGCGCAGGAAGGTTTCCGGGGAGGAGGACAGGACCTCGCGCTGGTCGGTGTGGAGGTAGGCGGCCATGGGGGCGGGGGAGAACTGGCGGAGGCGGTCGTAGAGGTCGAAGAGGTCGTGTCCGTCGGCGAGGGTGGCGTGGAAGCGTTGGGCGAGGTTGACCTGGTAGATGTCGCCGGCGGCGATGTATTCCTGGGCGCGGGAGATGGCGGCGATGAAGCCGGTGCGGGTGAAGTTCTGTTCCCAGTCGGTGAGGGGGGGGACGGGTGAGGGGGTGGGCGCTTGGAGTTGCGCGGCGAGGTTGCCGGCCTGAAACCATTGGCTGCTTTGGTGGGCGTAGACGAGGAGCTGATCGTAGAAGCCGAAGTGGAAGCGGCCATCGTAGTCGATGGTGCCGATGGCCGCGCCGGTGGGCAGGCCGTAGTCGGGACGGGCCACGGCGCGTGTCCCGAGTTCGTCGCGAAGGCGGGCGAGGTCGGCGGGGTGGTGGAGGGAGCCGCGGAGGATGGCTTCGGGGCAGGCCGCGACGATGGAGAGGGGGCTGGGGTAGGAGGAGGGGAGATTGCCGGAGGTGTCGATGAAGGCGAGGCCGGGGAGACCCCGCAAGCCGGCCGCCACCTCGGAGGGGGCGAGGGCGAGATCGAGCGGGCTGAAGGCCGCAGGTTGGCGGAGATCCTTGCGCAAGGCGAGGCAATGAAAGGGCTGGGGGGGCAAAGCGCAAGGGCGGAGAAAGCGTCGAGGCCCCCCAACCTCCTCTATTGACCTGGGCACGCGGTCTCGCTAGGGTCCGCGCCCCATGTCGAGCACCGCCTCCGCTTCCAGCTACCGCCTGCATGCCTTTCATGTGGGTTGCTGGGTGCTCGGATTGATCGCCTTTGCGGAGATGGTGGCGGTGGGGGTGGCGCTGGGATTGGATCAGCAAAAGGCGGCCCGGCCCGTGATCGTGGAGCGGGTGGAATACGTGCCGCTCAATCTTGGCGGCGGAGCGAGTGAGGGTGTGGCCTCGGGTGTTTCCGCGGCGGCGGTGGTGCCTGCCCCGGTTTACACCCCGGCCGAGGTGGCGCCGGTTCAGCCGCGGCCCCTGAACACGCCGGCCATCGCGGATCCCATCGTGGAACGGTTGGTGCGCGAAGCGCAGACCGCGCGGGTGGCGGGGGACATGCCGGTGGCCATCGTGAAATTGGAGGAGGCCTCCAAACAGGTGCCCGACGAGCCGAATGTGCTCTATCAATTTGCGCAGGTCTTCGAGGAGATGGGCGTCTATGATCAGGCCGAGAACTACTATCAGAAGGTCTTTGAGCTGGGGACCTTGAAGGCGGGCGGGCTGTATGAGTTGGCGGCGCACAAGCTCAGCCACGGGTTCCTTCTTGCCGAGCAGATGCAGGGTAAGATGGCGCTGGGGCGGGTGCGGCAGTTTCCCGACAAGCGGGCTGAGGGCGGAGAGCAAATCATCCTGACCATCCCGGTCCTCGCTGCGCCGAACCAGGAGCTGAATCCCGACTTGTTGGAGGTAACGGTGAGTTTCTTCGACAAGCTGCAGGACGAAGTGGTTCCCGCCGCGCCGCGCAATGCGCCGGAGGTGCAATGGACCACCCAGCCGGTCGATTGGCAGGGCGCGAACGGAGAGGAGTTGCTGCAGGTGACCTACTTCATTCCGAAAGGGGACCTGCAGGAGCAGCATCTATTCGGACAGCGGGTGTATTTCGGTCAGTTGGTGGAGCTGACCTATCAGGGGGAGTTGGTGGACAGCCAGGCCTGGCCGCGGACACTGGCCCACAAGGTGAATGCGCCGAACCAGGATCCCCTCATCCTTCCCGAGGAGTTCCTGCCGCCGGACTTCAATCCGGATTTTCCGCTGCTGCCGCCCCTGCCGCAGCGCTAGGCTGGCGAACGACAAGTTCGCTCAATTTGGAATTTGTGGACAGTTTTAAAAATTGCCCGCTGAGCTCGGAGAGTATTAAGGGGCGTGGATCTTTTTCCCAATTGCGGCCAGTCCGGCCAATGCCGGAGCGGCCGGACCTCGTCGGTCACGAATCTCGATTCGCTCCCTCCTCGCGCCTTGCTATTGGCAAAAATCTCTCACGCCAAATGAAACGCTCTTATCGCGCACCACACTAGCAGCCTGTTGAAAAACACGAAAACGAAGATTGGGAGGGGCTGGGGTCAGACCGGGATGCGGCATGGCTGCAGGGACATCGAAGATGACCCTTCGGGCGGAGGTCCTTTTGGGATCTGGCGGTCTTTCACTCTGCCGTTGTCTTGGGTCGGAAATCCGCTATGCCGTGCCTTCCTGACGCCTGAGCATGACTGACGCCGCCAATGAATCCGAATCCCGCCTCCAGATGGGGGACTATCTGCTCGGGCCGCAGGTGAAGGCGGGGCTGTGGACGGTGACCTATGTGGCGGACCAGATTTCGGTGCGCCGGAAGGTGTTGCTGGAGTGTGTGCGCCCGAACGAGTTGGGGGAGGAGGGAGTGGTGGAGGCATTTTTGGCGGATGTGCGGGCCAAGGCGGCCTTGGATTTTCCGGTGGTTTCGTCGGTCTATGAGGCGGTGCGCAGCAAGGAGGTGGTCTTTTACACCCGGGAAAAGCCTCCGGGGAGATCCTTGGAGGAACTGCATGGGGCGGGCGAGACGCTGGAGCCGCGGACCGTGTTGTTGCTGCTGGAGCGTATCGGGGAAGCCTTTCTCTATCTCGGCGAGCATGCCGTGCGGACCGAGCCGATCCAGCCCGGGGACTTGTTCTTTGAGAAACCGGATGTGCTGCGGATCGACAATCTGGCGGTGTCCGGACTGCTCGACGAGGCGACCCGTCGGCAGGATCGGCAGACGGTCTCGATCCTCCTGAGCGATCTCGTGGCGCTTGATCGGCCTGCGGCGACGCGGACCAAGATGTTGTTGGAGCTTCTCGCGGAAGAGGATTCCCCAAACTGGGCCAGCGTCGCGCACACCGCTGGCAAGTTGGCCCATGAATTGGCGGACGATGCGCGGTTGGCGGCGGGAACCGGGCCGGTGGCGGGTTCCTCGCGGCCCGCCTTGCGTGCCCCGGTCCTCTGTCTTGCCTTCACCATCCTCCTTGTGGTCTTTGTGGGGGTGGGGGGAGTCTATCTGCTCGGTCGCCGGGGGCCCTCCGCGACCCGCCCACTCAATCAAATGGTCGCCATCACCGGAGCGAAGGCCTTTGGTCCGGACGGCGAAGTGAAGCTGTTGCCCCCGTATTGGATCGACGCCCACGAGGTGACCATCGCGGAGTATGGGGAATTTCTGAAAGCGCTCTCCGTCATCGCCCCCGAGCAGCGCGGCGCCTACGATCATCCCAAGCAGCCAGCAGGGAAGGATGGGCATGTTCCGGAGGATTGGGCAGCCTTGCTGGCCGCCGCGGAGGAGGGCGGGACTTGGCAGCAGGTGGTGGTGGATTCGAACTGCCCGGTAGTGAATATCGATTGGTGGGATGCGTATGCCTACGCCAACTGGCGCGGCGGGCGTCTGCCGAGTCAGGCCGAGTGGTTTGCGGCGGCGGAGGGCGGATCGCCGGAGGGCTCCGGCTGGGGGCCGGTGGATTTGTCGGAGGTCGATCGCACGGCTTCGGGCGTGCAGGGACTGGCGGGGAATGTGACGGAGTGGATCGGGGAGAGCGTTGTCGACCCGGCCTACCCGATGAACCCGGTGTCGTGCGGGGCCTCGTATCGTCAGCCTCAGAACGGCTCCCTGGTGCGGTTGTGGCACCCGTCGCGGGAGACCAAACGGCCCGATCTGGGCCTGCGCGTGCTCCGGGAAACGGCACCCTGAAACAGGTCTTGGCGCGGGGGACCAGTGGTGAGCAACTTTCCGGAATCCGGGATTTGCGCTTCTTTCCCTTGCGGCAGGGGGGTGTTTGGCCTTCGATGGGCGTCCCCAACCTGTCCCCAACCTGTCCCCACCATGATTCCACACCTACGGAGTACAGTGACGACGGTCTGTCTGGGCATGGCCGCGTTGGCGTCCAGTCTCTCGGCGCAGATCGAAGTCAAGGCCACCATGAGCAAGCGCGATTACGTCGCGAACGAACCGGTCATGGTGACCATCACGATCACCAACCGGGCCGGCCGGGACCTCTTTCTGCACGGCAACAGCCGGCAGAGCTGGCTGGATTTCAACATTAAGAATGACCGGGGCGTTCCCCTTTCGACCTTCAGGGGCAGCGAAGGTTTCAACGCGGTCAACGTGCCTGCCGGACGCTCGGTTTCGCGGACCGTGGACCTCTCCCAATCCTTCCGCGTGACCACGCTGGGCCGCTACGGGGGTTATGCCTCGGTGCGCATGCCTGACGACGGGGAGACCGTTTACTCCTCCAACCGGATTAGCTTCGCGGTGAGCAGCGCGAGGGCGCTGTACGCACAAAAAATAGGGGTTCCTGGCTCCGACACGACCCGCGAGTATCGCGTCCTGACCTTTAGCAACGGCAACAAGAGCGAGTTGTACGTGGAGGTGGAGGACGGCAAGACCGGGCGGATCTTGCGAACCTTTTCCCTGGGTGAGTCGCTCATGTTCCGCAAGCCGGAGGCCACCGTGGACGGGGCCAACAACCTGAGTGTCCTCTATCTGAACACGCCCAGTGTCTTTGTGCATGCCCGCATCAGTCCGGATGGCAAGTTGATCGGGCGGGAACTCTTCAAGCGCGGTCAGACCGGTGAACCGCGACTCACCACCTTTGCCAACGGCGAAGTGCGCACCGCCGGCGGTGTGCCCTACGACCCCGAGGCGGAACAGGCTCAGCAGGCCAGGGTCCGCCGCATTTCCGAGCGCCCACCCTTCGCCTATCGTTGAGCCCGATGAACTTCAGGAATTCCCAGAACAAGAGAAGAAGGGGAAAATCGTTGCAACTCCAGCGGAGTTTAGTTAAAGCAGCCAAATATTCAGCATAGCCTTACTAAATAACATGATGAATCTTTCAACTCCATCCCGGATGATTCGGTCTCTGCTGGGGCTGTGCATCATGCTGACGGGCACGGTGGCGGCCGAGGCGGGAGCCTTTCGCACCGTGGTGATCGACCCCGGCCATGGGGCGGGCGACCTCGGAGGCCACTACGGCAAGGTCTATGAGAAGCACCTGGCTCTCGATACGTCCATGCGCCTTGAGCATTACCTGAAGGCCTCCGGTTACAGCACCGTGATGACGCGCCGCAGCGATGTCTTCATCTCCCTCCCCCGGCGGGCGGCGATCGGCAACAGCTACGCCAATTCGATCTTTGTCAGCATCCACTACAACTACACCTGGAAGACCGATGTCAGTGGACTGGAGACCTATTATAACAGTGCGCGGAGCAAGCCCCTGGCCAGTGCCATCCACTCCCGGATGCTTAGTCGGGCCCGCTGTTTCAACCGTGGCGTCAAGTATGCCCGATACTATGTGATTCGTAATGCGCAGAATCCCGCGGTGCTGGTGGAGTGCGGATTCGTGAGCAACTCCCGGGAGCGGGAGCGCATGAAGGAGGCCGGCTATCGCGACGAGCTGGCGCGGGGCATCGCGGAAGGCATCGCCGATTACCAGGCGCTGCGCCGCAGTGGCCGGGCCGATTGAGGGTTGGGGCGTGTCTGATCACCCGGCTGCGATAGTGCTGTTTGGGTTGGGGGGGGACATCGTCCGGCATCCAGTGTTCTTCTTTCGCGGAGGCACAAGGACCGGGTACCCGGAGTGCGGTGGCTCGACACCGCCCGGGAGGGCGGGGCTTGACCCGTGGGGGGGAGGAGTCGGGCTTGGTGGGTGGGGAGGGCTGTTTGGGGTGCGGGGTGCGGGGTGCTCGGAGGTGAAGGGGTGGCTGGGAGGGTGGGGTGGACGGGGACACCGCCGCCCCGTCAAGCCGGGTGCCGCCGGGCGGTGTCCCGTCGTCGCCTACGGCTATGCCGGGGCACGGCGAGCCACCGCACTCCGGGGTGAGGTGTAGGGGTGGCTGGGCCTTCGCCTGATCGTCCGGATTTTCCGCCGAGCTGACACTTTGCAGGAACTGCTTCCCAGACAAACCATTGGGTCGGTGTAGCTGTTACTGTCGGGATCCCAGCGGAAGACGAAGCGCCGGGCATCGGCTTCGTCGCGCGGGCTCTCCGGTCCGAAAGCGATCTCCACGAAGCCGTCGCCGTCCTCGTCGAAGCAGGTGTAGCCCCAGTTGTTGGCGCTGTCGGCCTGGCGGGGATGCCAGTTGAAGGCGATGCGGAGGAGAGTGCGGGGAATTGCTTCGACCGATTCGAGTTCGAAGACCTCGATGCCCTGGTCGGGGGCCTCTTTGAGGCGGTGGTTGCTGGAGTCGGCGCGGTCGAGGATGCCGTCGTGGTTGAAGTCGAAGAGGTAGCCACCGTCGATGTAGTTGTTTCCGCCGAAGGGGCGGATCTCCTGGCCGGTTTCGTCGAAGACGAGGAGGAGGCGGTCGTGGAGGGCGTCGAGCGTGGCGGTGAGTCGTTCGCCGGGGGCGGGGTCGTCGGGATCAGTGAAGAGTTCTTCGGGGTGCTCGAGTTGGTATTCGTAGGGGGAGGGGTTGCGCTGGAAACTGTAATCGTAGGACGCGGTGACGACGTGGAGATCGGGTTTGTTGTCGGCCTGGGGAGCGGTGAGGACTTCGAAGGCGGTGAGGAAGCGCTCGACGTCGTGGCATTTCGCGAGGCGGGCGACCTCGGCGGAGCGCTGGGCGGAGTCGGCGAGCTTGGCGAGGTCGGCCTTGGCGAGGTCGTCTGCCCGGGCGGTGGGGAGCAGGGCGAGGAGAAGCAACGAAATCAAGCGCATCACTTGAGGTAAGACACCGGGAGGCGTTGTTTGTTAGAGATATTTGTCGGCAGAAGGGGAGATGACGGCGAAAGGAGAGGTGGGACGGGGGTGAAGAGTGGGCGAAGAGGGGAAGGGAGGGGGCGGGGGTGGAGCCGCCGGACGGCACGGAGTGACCGTCCCCTACCTGGGGGCCGCTAGGCGAGGGGGCGGAGGCCGATGACGGTTTCGAGGGTGTGGGTGCGGTTGGGGCGCACGGTGGGTTTGTCGGTGCCGGCGTTGGCGGTCTCGATGCAGACGAACTCCTTGTAGTCGCGGTCGGGGAGGTCCTTGATGGTTTTGGATTTCTCGATCCAAGGATTCCAGAGGACGGTGGAGCGGGAGCCGGATTTGTCGACGAAGACGGAGCGCTTTTTGCCGAGGTCGCGCATGAGGACGGAGGCGACGGAGCGGTAGATGCGGTCGGTTTCCTCTTCGATTTTCACGGGTGTTTCCTGAAACTTCGAGGTGCCGTCGAGCTGGTCGATGTAGTGGCATTCCTTGATGCCCTCGACCTGGACGCGGTCGATGTCGCCGACGGTGAGGTAGGTGTGCAGGGCGCTGGTGATTTGGAAGGGTGTATCGCCGGTGTTCTTGGTCTTGAGGGCGACGCTGAGTTTGTCGCCGACGGTGATGTGGACGGTGACCTCGCAGTCGTGGGGGAACATCTTGCGGGTTTCCTCATCGAGGGGGAGGCGGAAGGTGAGGTGGGCGGTGGCGGCACCGGATTCGGCGTGGATGAGATCCCAGAAGCGGGTCCGGGCGAAGCCGTGTTGGGGCAGGGAGGGATCGTCGGGGTGGCTGCTGAACCAGGGCCAGCAGACGGGGATGCCGCCGCGGAAGGGGACGCCGGCCTCGTACCTTGCACGGGGGCTGACGTAGAGGACGGGCAGGTGTCCATCGGGGACCCAGGTGAGGACTTGGGCCCCTTGCAAAGCGATGGTGGCGGTGGAGCTTTTGGTGGCGACCTTGATGACCGGGAAGCCGGGTTCGGGTTCGGAGATGGAGAGTTCCGGAGCGACGCTCAGGATTTTTGTCAGTTGGGCGGGGGACTGCATGGCTGGGACTCTTTGTTTGAAAGAGGTGAGGACCCGCAGGGTTGCCACAGGTTCAGGAAAAGGGGAATCAAAGTTTTCTTTCCGGGGGTTTTTTTTGGAAAGCATCTTGATCCTGAACGAGTTGCGTGGCGGAAGGGATTGTCGGAGGCTGTCGGGCCGGGCTCAGGAGGCGCTGTCTCCGGCCCCGGCCTTGTAGGCGGCGTAGCGGGCCTTTTGCTCGGGGGTGAGGTTGGCGGGGTCGAAGCGGGGGTCGGGGATCTTGTTGATGCGGGCGTTGATGACGTTGGCCATGTCGTGGGCGCAGCGTTTGATGTGGTCGGCATTGGGGCCTTGGAAGAGGGCGTCGACGCTTTCCTCGAAGAGGGTGAGCCAGCGGTCGAACTGTTCCTTGCCAAGGTCAGTTTTGGCGAGGAGTTTGGCGTGGGCGGCGATGGGGTCGCCCTTGTAGCCGCCGTCGCGGAAGAGAACGGTCTGCCAGAAGTCGTACATTTTGGGGAGGTGGGCGTCCCAGTTGACGGCGGCGAGGTCGTTGAAGATGAAGCCGAGGAGATCGTCGGTGCGGATGCGTTGGTAGAAATGATCGACGAGGCGGATGATCTCGGGTCGGCCTTCGATGTCTTGGGCGACGGGCATGGGGGGAGCAAAGCAGGATGGGGTGGCATTTAAAGAGTAATTGCTCTTGAATGGTGGTGGGCGGAGGGACAGCGTGGCGTCGGGGCAGGACTGATGAGCGACAAAGTTGCCAAGAAGGAATCCAAGAGGGGGATCTGTGTGCACCGACGGCGGCAGTTGGCGAAGGTGGGGAGCTATCCGAAGCTCTGTGTGGCGGAGCCGTTTCGGATCTTTTTTCCGCTGGCGGTGTTGGTGAGCGTGGTGGCGGTGCTGTTGTGGCCGGCAATGTTCCTGGGGTGGATTGGATTCTATCCGCGCGAGATGCACGGACGCTTGCTGATGGAGGGGTTCGTGGGTGGGTTTGCCTTCGGGTTTCTGGGGACGGCGCTGCCGAATGTGCTCACCACACGGCGGTTCAGCGGGTGGGAGGTGGGGGCGATGCTGGGCTTGTATCTGGCGATGCTGGCGGGGCATTTGACGCAGCATTCGGGGTGGGGCGACGGGCTGTTTTTGTTGTTGCTGGTGGTATTCGGGACGGGCTTGGCGCGGCGGTTTGTGGAGCGGAAGGATCTGCCGCCGCCGGGCTTCGTGTTGGTGGCGGGTGGCTTGCTGTGCGCAGCGGGTGGAGTGGTGCTGTTTCTGATAGAGCGGGGCTATGGAGTGGACCTGGTGCGGAATCGGCTGGCGAACCTGTTGTTGTTCCAAGGATTCCTGTTGCTGCCGGTGTTGGGGATCGGGGCGTTCTTGTTTCCGCGGTTCTTTGGGACGAAGAACAGGCACATCTTTCCGGATGCGCGGACACCGCCGCCGGGATGGGTGGGGAAGGCGGCGATGGCTGCGGGGGTGGGGGTGTTGATCTTGGCCTCGTTTGTGGTGGAGGCGTTTGGGTGGGAGCGGACCGGACCGTGGATGCGGTTTGTACTCTGCGGGGCGTATCTTTCGACGGAGACGGGATGGTGGCGGACGCCGAAGAAGGGGGGGATTTTGCCGTGGGGGATCCGGCTGGGGATTTTGTTCACGCTGGCGGCGTATCTGGCGACGGGGATCCTGGCGGCGCATCGGGTGGCGCTGGATCATCTGCTCTACGTGGGCGGGTTCGGGATGCTGGCGCTGGTGGTAGGGACCAGGGTATTGTTAGGGCATGCGGGGCGCTCGGACCTGATGGAGCGGTGGCTGAAGCCGGTGGTCTGGCTGGTGGTGATGGTGGCCTTGGCGGCGTTGACGCGGGTGAGCGCGAACTTTTTGCCGCAGGTGATGGTCTCGCACTGGATCTATGCGGCGCTGGCGTGGGTGGCGGGGGTGGTGGTGT
>JAQCFL010000071.1 GCA_027619375.1 Verrucomicrobiota bacterium
ATCAACCAAACTCGACCGACACCCCTCCAAGGGCACCACCGAGAACACCCTCCCCAACCACGCCGCCTCCTACTGGTTGGTCTACCCCAAAAGCCCACTCCCAGTCACCGTCTCCAAGGAACTCGCCCTCGAACGCATCAAACAAGGCCTCCCTCGCGCCCAACGCGGGGCCCAATACAATCCCCTCGAACACCCCCTCCTCGGCCTCCCCGACGCCTACCACCGCCTCATGTCCTACGCCTCCTTCCTCGGTGGCAACGAACCCCGGATCGGCATCGAGCACGGCGACGCCTACATCTTCGCCCAACTCCGCGACGAGAACCCCGACGACGCCTTCCTTCAAGCCTGGGTCATCGGAAAAAAAGACGGCAACATCTACAGGTGGGAGTCAATCAAGAAAGGGGTCAGTCCTTGAAATCGAGTAATTGGACCGAATGCCATTACGCTCAAGGTCAGCTGAATCCGTATAACCGCGTACCCACCCTCGTGGAGCTTCGAGCCCCTCGACGAACCCGCCGAGGAGCACTGACAGAAGGAAACGGCATGTGGATCAACCAAGACTCCTAACACCATTTGTCCCGCATGTCAGCCTCATCCTTTCCCAGCACCGCCCGACTCCACTCACGCTGAATGCCTTCCCCCCCTCACTCCCAACACCCCGGCAACCCCTTCACGGTCTCCCCCACGATCTCCAAAATCCGCTTTTTCTCCGACCTGCCCAGATAGTCGTACTCCTCCGAGTCATCTTCCCCGCTCATCACCTCCCACAAGCGCGTCAAGACCCGCTCCCGCACCGCCTCCGGCAAATTCTCAAATGCCTTCGAGTAAATCATGTAGGAACAGCGGTTCTTGAACAACCGCCCATACAAGCGGAACTCCCGCAGCGAATCCCCCTCGCTGGACCTGGGCCCTTTCCCCTCGAACGCCGCCACAAACGCCCCGTCCCCCTCCACGCCCTCCCCCAGATCCACCTCGTCCGAAAACAGCATGTAGCGCAAAACCTGCTCCGCCAAATCCTTCGAAGCCCGCGCCGCCATCCCGCTCTCCTCCCGCACATCCGCATCCGGATTGATCGCTTTCTGCAAATACACCAGGCGCCGATACTCCATCGAGGCCTTCGTCAGCAGATTGTCCATCTTGCACTGATGCTCCAGCACCATCAGCGCCACGATGTTGCTCGTCCCCTGCAGATACCTGCTCGTGTCAATCTTCCCCTCCAGCGACGTCCAGTTCGCCCCGGTCTCGTAGTCAAACTCCGCGCCCCCATCCTCCTGCTCGACCGCGATGGTATTCCCCATGTGCCGCGCCTCGCCATGCGACCCCGTCACATACCACCCGCCCCAGCGCTCCTTCAGAGGACTGGCATGCGTCGTCAAAAATGTTCCCGCCCCCAACAGCGGATGCCCGTCCTCGTTCACAAACACCGACCGCACCAACAGACCCGGCACCAATTCGGTTCGTGAAGTCCCGTGGCACTGCAAACAGGTGTTCGCCCGCCCCACCCAGCCCTCCTGCCCGAACCTGTCCATCTCCAGAAAATAGAACACCGGCCCCAGCACCGGATCGATCGCCGCCACCTCGATCCCCCCGCCCGGCACATAGCCCACATAGGCGTCGTCCCCGAAATACAAGGCCCGCGGATTGCGCGGCGTGATCAAATTGTTCTGCTGGCTCGTCTTCGAATACACCAAGCCCTGCGATTCCATCGGGATGTCCAACTCCTCCAACACCACCCGCAGCACCTCCAACGGGTCATCCCCCGGCAACGGCTTCTCCCCCGCCTTCCACGCCGCCGCCAACCGCGCCATCCCATCCGTCGCCACCGCTTCCGAATAGTTCGTCGGCGCCATCTCAAAAAAATCCCGCTGCCCCCACGCCAACGGCGAGAGGAAAAGGCTGATCATCAAAGCGACACGCATCATCATTCCCAGGTGAACCTCCCTACGGGCCCCCCGCCCGAGTCCTTGCGAAGGAAGGCTCCCGCCACAGCCTCCATCAATATTCGCTCAGCCTTCAGCAAGCAATGCACGGTAGCGCCCTCCTCCTCGCCCTCCGGATTCGGGGATTGCCCCCCAATGCATCGGACCCCTATCCTCGCCCCCATCGTGCCCCACTCCTCGAAAGAATCCGAAAAAAAATATTGGGCCTTCATCTCCTACTCCTCCAAAGACAAAAAATGGGGCAAGTGGCTCCACAACCGGCTCGAGAACTACCCCATCCCCAGGGAATTCCAGGAGACCCAACTCTTCGACGGCACCGTCCTGGGCAAAAACCTCCGCCCCATCTTCCGCGACCGCGACGAACTCGCCGGCTCCGCCCAACTCGGCCCCGCCATCCTCAAGGGGCTCAAACAATCCCGCTTCCTCATCGTCCTCTGCTCGCCCAACTCCGCCAAGTCCAAGTGGGTCAACAAGGAGATCGAGGACTTCATCGCCCTCCACCCGAAGAACCACCTGCGCATCCTCGCCCTCATCCTCAACGGCGAACCCAACGCCACCTCCCACCCCAGGGCCGACCACGCCCGCGAATGCTTCCCCCCCGCCCTCCGCTCCCCGCTCGAACCCCTCGCCGGCGATCTCCGCAAGGATGGCGACGGCAAGGAGCGTGGCTTCATCAAGATTCTTGCCGGCATCGCCCAACTCGACTTCGATGAACTCTACCGCAGGCATGAACGCGCCGCAGCCAGAAGAAGGTTGGTCCTCGGCACGATCACCGGACTGGTTCTCGCCGGCTTCGCGTTACTCACCACTTTGGCCGTCCTTGGAAGAATCGAGGCGGACCAACAGCGTGAAATCGCGGAATCGAAATCCTACCAATCCAATCTCGTCGCCGCGTCCTCGCTCATTTCTCTCAAAAACAACACTGCGGCCCTGGAGGTCTTGGCGGAATGCTACAGCACGCCAACCCGAATCGGCCCCGAATGGCATCTCCTGCTCCGCTCCGCCGGGCCCCCCGTGATTCGGGTAGGGTCGTTCACCGACCACCCGGCCTTCAAGGTCGATGCCGACCTCGCCAATTCCCTGATCGCGGCAGAGACGAAACTCAGAGCATCGCCCAAGGCGGACACACCCTACCAAGGACTCCATTCGGAGACCTCTCCCGATGGCCGACTCACCGCCATCTGGGAGCCCGGACAGGTCTTCAACGGCGCCATCCTCCTCATCACCGCGACCACCGATGCGGACTCTCTCCTCGCCTTGGACATCGACGAATTCTCCGATTGGGCCGTCAAGAAGCACCGCATCGATCCACGTGTCCTGGCCTCCTTTCGCACCCACAGATATGGTCTCATCTCCTGGGCTGCCTTCACAGCGGACTCCAGCACGCTCCTGATCGAAGCCGATTCGATGAGAGGATATTCCCTCCCTCCGATCTTCCCCTTCGATTCCCCAAACGACCCACCTTTCCCGGGCGACTCTCCTGAGGACTTCATCTTCGCTGTTCCCACCCCCATGATCGAGAGCAAGCTCTCCGCCCAGGCCAGGAAAGTGATCCTCGATGGCAATGTCCCGGTCAAAGACACCTTTCGCCACAAGTTTGATCGGCTATCGCCGGACGAGCAGGTGTTTGCCGCCAACCTGTGGCTGCAAAAAGTCCCCATTGCGCCAAGCTACCGGGGAGAATCCCTTCCGGGATTCCGGTATCTGGCAGACACGCGCCGCGAATCCTCGGGAACCCTTGGCCTGATCCTCCTTTCCGGTCAGTCGCCCGCCGCCGAAATTTGGAATCTTACCTCCCAACAACTCCTGCACATCGTTGGCGAAGGCCCAGCCGGGGAAATGCCCAAGCCCCGCGAAATCCCGGACTCGGAGGAGGATTGGATCATTGAAACCGGCCTGAGCACCCTAAAGAGATCTCAAGTTGAGAGGTCCAATCTTGGAGGCTCATTCAGCACCTCCGGAACCTTGGTCGCAATCTGCTCCGAAGCGAGCGGCTCAGAGGACAAGACCTCTGCAAAAATCTTCGACTTCCGCAGCGGCCAACTTGTGAGCACCGTTCCGGAATGCAAGTTCGTCCGCGGATTCCCGGACTCCAGCTACGGATTCAGTCCGGACGACCGCGTCTTCTTTCAAGCCAATGCCGACCTTCAGGAAGAACTCAACGTCCTCCGGCTCTTTTCCACGCGCACCGGAGCGCCGATCCCCTCTCCCGACTCCTCGGCACGATTCATCACTTGGAATTCCGACTCGACTATTGCATATCTCATCGCCCGCGAAGCATCCGCGCTGGAAGCCTATACTTTTCCGGAAGGAACACGACTTGGCTCACTGAGTGACTTTCAGGAAGCAGGAGTCTGGACCGAGTACGACAGGATTCCCTCCCGAGTTTATCCGTTCTCCAACGGAGACTCCCGCTTGGTCATCGGACGCCACGTCTTCGGCAAGGCACCCCTCCGCCCAATCACCATTCTTCCGGAGATTCCGGAGATCAACTGGGGAACGGAACCGGCCGAACTGCCCGCCGCCTCCTCATCGGTGCCAGTGAGCCCCCTGAATACCTCTGAACGAATTCTGAGACTTTGGCACCAAGGTGTCCGGAGACACTACGGATCGCAGTGAGAAATGACCTCCCTCCACCTTTGCCGCAGCCTCCGGACCAACACAGTTCTCCGCATTTCCCGTGCTCAACCGCCCCCTCCTTCCTAAAGTTTGCCCTCCTCGACGACCCCGCCACCCGGTTACTGTAGTCCCCGCCATGGACCCTCCCGCCGACAAAAAATACTGGGCCTTCATCTCCTACTCCTCCCTCGACCGGAAGTGGGGTCAATGGCTGCACCGGCGCCTCGAAAACTACCCCATCCCCAAGGAATTTCGCGGCACCGAAATCTTCGACGGCGCCGTCCTCGGCAAGAACCTCCGCCCCATCTTCCGCGACCGCGACGAACTCCCCGGATCCGCCGAACTCGGCCCCGCCATCCTCAAGGGCCTCAAACAATCCCGCTTCCTCATCGTCCTCTGCTCCCCCAACTCCGCCCAGTCCCGCTGGGTCAACAAGGAGATCGTGGACTTCATCGCCCTCCACGGCGACCGCAACATCCTCGCCCTCATCCTCTCCGGCAACCCCAACGCCAGCTCCCCCGGAAACAAACTCGACCCCACCCTCGAATGCCTCCCTCCCGCCCTCCGACACCCCGCCGAACCCCTCGCCGGTGACCTCCGCAAGGAAGGCGATGGCAAGGAACGCGGCTTCCTGAAAATCCTCGCCGGCATCTCCCAACTCGACTTCGACGCCCTCTACCGCCGCCACGAACGCGCCCAACGAACCAGGCGCATCGTCTGGGGCACCACTGCGGCTCTCATCATCACCGCCCTCGCTGGACTCTCCGCCTTCTCCATCCAAAAAACCAGGGAGCAACGCGTCCTCCTGAACAACGTCGCCCTCGCCGACCACGACTCCGCCCTCCAGGCCTTCGATCTCGGCCAATACCGCGAGTCCGCCGCCTACTACGCCCGGTCCCTCTCCATCCGCCCCAACAACAACACCATCGCCCTCTCCGCCGTCAGCTCCACCATCCTGGCCGACACCCTCTTCGCCAAACAACGCTTCATCCGAAAGTTCGATCAATCCCTCTCCTCGCTCTCCCTCCACGCCTCCGGGACCAGACTCCTCGTCAAAACCGACTCCGCCATCCACGTCCTGTCCCTCCTCGACGGCCGCAGCATCGGTCCCCTGCCCTCCGCCGAATTTACCCAACTCACCCCGCCCCCCCTCGCCTCCATCCTCGCCCAACATCCCTGGCTCTCCGAACAAGTCCCCGACCTCAGCAGCGCCGCCCTCTCTCCCGACGGCACCACTCTCTTTGCGGCCGACAGTAGTGGCCGCATCCACCGCTTCGACCCCGATACCCGCACCGACCAATGGAGCGCCCTCCCCAAACAGCGCAAAAACAACATCACCCACCTCGCCCTTTCCACCTGCGGCCAAACCATCGCCGTCGCCGACTGGGACAGCAGCCTCAGCCTCGTCGATGCCCACACCGGCCGCCTCCTCGACTCCGTCATCTTCGCCCACAACGTCGAGCACCTCGACTACACCCCCGACGGATTCTTCCTCCTCGCCGCCTCGAAAAATGGCCACCTCCGCGTCTTCAACACCGGCGCCTCCCCCGTCCTCACCAAAACCACCCGCCCCCCGCACCCCGAAGCACCACCGGAATCTCCGATCCAGTTCCACTTCGAGGACGGACGGCTGTACATCGACGACCTCGGTGATGGCACCGCCTTCAAGGATCCCTTCCTCCTCCCCGTGCCTCCCCACATCCTCCGCATCGCCCCCAACCACCGCTACCTCATCGCCGGAACCAACGACGGACAACTCACCAACTCCAGCCTCCTCAGCGGCTCCGCAACCACCACCCGCGGCGGCAAGATCACCGACATCGCCATCTCCCGCGACAGCGCCACCTACTTCGTCGCCTCCCAGGATTGCAGCCTCGTCGCCTACGACACCACCACCACAGCCGAACGCTGGAGACAAAACTTCAAGGGCTTCGTGAATCAAATCTCCCTCTCCCAGAACGACATCTTCATCGCCGCCGCCTCCGACGACTTCACCTTCCGCATCTTCGATGCCGCCACCGGAAAGACCGTCTGGTCCACCCTCACCGACAACTGCGTCGAGACGATCACCTTCCTCCCCGACCAACCCCACCTCCTCCGCTGCACCACCCGGGACCACCTGTTCACTCTCGACTGCTCCCACCTCTTCAAGACCCTCACCGACGAACGCGGCACCCTCTCCTCCCATCTGGTGGAAAATGCCGCCACCCGCGTCCACGAACTCGTGCCCACCATCACCCGTCGCCATCGCGCCGCGCCGGACCACATCCAAACCATCCTCGCCTGGCGCCTCTCCCATCCCGCCCGTCAAACCCGCTCCCCCTTCTCGCCCGTCCCCATCGCCACCCACGTCTCCGAAGGCCTCCCCCTCGCCGATCTCGCCGATGCCGACCAGTTCCACCAACTCGCCCCCTGGCATCCCCTCACCCCCGTTTCCCTCGCCCGCCTTCCGCGCAACGCCGACAACCACACCCGACAACGATTCCTCTGCGAACTCTCCCTCGCCCGATTCATCTCCGCCGACCCCGAACTCTGGAACGCCGACCGACTCGCCCAGGATCGCTCCGTCGCCGCCCAGTGGATGAACCAACTCGGCCACCCCGACCTCGCCGCGAGAATCCTCGCCCCCGCACCTCCGCGCTAGCTCCGACCAGCGCCAATCCACTTCCCGTCCGAAACGGGATTTTCCCCGCATTTCGCCTGTTCAATCAGGACCACCTTCCTAAAGTCCGCCCTCCATGAGCGACCCCGCCGATCACCCCACTCCCGAAGCCACCGGCTCCAGCGAAGCAGACCTCATCGCCGTCCGCCGCGAGAAACTCGGCAAGCTCCGCGATCTCGGGATCGATCCCTACGGCGCGGCCTTCGCCACCGACACCGACCCCGGCACCCTCAGGGCCTCCTTCGAAAACGACCTCCCCGTCCGCCTTGCCGGCCGCCTCGTCGCCATCCGCGACATGGGCAAGTCCGTCTTCGCCACCCTCGCCGACGTCCACGGCCGCATTCAGATCTACCTCAACATGAAGGAGGTCTCCGAACAGGACTGGGCCGCCTGGAAGCTCCTCGACATGGGCGATTGGATCGGCGTCGCCGGCACCACCTTCACCACCGGCAAAGGCGAGCCCTCCGTGAAGGTCGAGACGCTCACCGTCCTTTCAAAGGCCCTTCGCCCCATGCCCGACAAGTGGCACGGCGTCGCCGACCGCGAAATCAAATACCGCAAGCGCCACCTCGACCTCATGTCCAACGAGGACAGCGCCAACATCTTCATCAACCGCTCCCGCATGGTCGCCGAGATCCGGAACTTCTTTCACCAGCGCGGATACCTCGAGGTCGAAACCCCCATGCTGCAAAGCGTCGCCGGCGGTGCCGCAGCCCGACCCTTCGAGACCCACCACAACGCCCTCAGCATGCCCCTCACCCTGCGCATCGCCCCCGAACTCTTCCTCAAGCGCCTTCTCGTCGGCGGCTTCACCAAACTCTTCGAACTCAACCGCAACTTCCGCAACGAAGGCATCTCCCGTCGCCACAATCCCGAGTTCACCATGCTCGAGGCCTACCAGGCCTTCGCCGACTTCGAGATCATGGCCAACCTCGTCGAGGAAATGACCTGCCACCTCGCCGAACAGTTCTGCGGCGGCCTGCAGATCGAACACAAGGACGAGGAGGGCAACACCATCCGCACCATCAACCTCGCCCGCCCCTGGAAACGCGCCAACTACCACGACCTCGTCAAGGAGGTCGCCGACGACGACTTCTTCGACCTCACCCCCGAAGCCCGCCGCGCCAAGTGCGGGGAACTCGAGGTGCACATTTCGGAAGGCATGGAGGACTACGAAGTCATCCAGCAGGTCTTCGAAAAGAAGGTCGAGGAGCACACCTTCGACCCCTGCTTCGTGACCCGCGTCCCCAGCGAACTCGTCCCCCTCGCCAAAGTCACCCCCGGCGGCAAAACGGTGGAGGTCTACGAACTCATCATCAACGGCCAGGAAATCTCCCCCGGCTATTCCGAACTCAACGACCCCGACGTCCAACGCCAACGCCTCGAACATCAGGCCGGCGGCGAGGAGGAACAACTCGTCGACTACGACTTCATCGAAACCCTCGAACACGGCATGCCCCCCGCCGGCGGCATCGGCATCGGCATCGACCGCCTCATCATGATGCTCACCGGCGCCCCCACCATCCGCGACGTCGTCCTCTTCCCCCTCCTCAAGAAGAAGGAGTAAAATGGAGAGCCCAATAAGGAGAGCGGCTTTGTAAGCCGCTGGCCCAACCCCGGCAAGAGCCCAACCAACTCACCAGACGACCCCCAACCACCCAAACCCAGCGGCTTACAAAGCCGCTCTCCCCATTCCCCACCCCCCATTACACGGCCCGCCATCACTTATAATTGGCAAGCGGCCCCATTTTGTTAGCGTCGCGGCCATTGAACGCGATTCCGGCCCCGGCCTGTCTCCGCACAACCACCGACTGCCATGTCCGAATCCAAACCAAAACCGCTCTTCTTCATCGTCCTCACCATCGCCGTCATCGGTCTCCTGGCCTACGGCTTCCGCGGGACCCTCTTCCCCAAAGGCGATCCCGACAACCCCGGCGACGTCACCATCACCAAGGACGAACTCAACCCCGGCAGCGTCGAGGCCGACGACGCCAACGTCCCCACCACGGTCTCGGAATACACCTACGTCGCCCGGGAGAAGCTGCCTCCCGTCAAGGAGAAGAGCGACTACGAGCCCCTCCAGGCCCGCACCGTGAAATTCGCCCTCAACGTCTGGGCCGGCTGGGCGCCCATCATCCTGCAAAACGGCGGCGCCGCTCCCGGCAAACTCTGGACCACCCCCGACGGCGAACCGTTCAAGGTCGAACTCATCCTCATCGATGACCCCGTCTCCATGCGCGACACCTACGCTGCGGGCCGCACCCACATCGGCTGGGCCACCCTCGACATGCTCCCCCTCTTCATGGGCGAACTCAGCAAGGACGCCCGCTTCCACCCCCGCGTCTTCCAACAGGTCGACTGGTCCAACGGCGGTGACGGCATCGTCGTCCGCCGCTCCCATGCCAAGGACCCCGCCCACCCGACCATTTCCGACCTGAAGGGCAAGAAGATCGTCCTCGCCCAGAACTCCCCCTCCGAATACTTCGTCCTCAACGCACTTGTTAATGGCGGACTGCAACCTTCCGAAGTCCAGTTCATCTACACCCAGGACGCCTTCCAGGCCGCCGCCGCCTTCAATGCCGACAAGTCCATCGCCGCCTGTGTCAGCTGGGCTCCGGACATCTACAACCTCAGCGAGGTGGAGTCCAACCACCTCCTCGTCTCCACCGCCACCGCCAACAAGCTCATCGCCGACGTCTGGTTCGCCCGCGCCGACTTTGCCCGGGACCATCCCGACATCTGCGAGGGCCTCGTCCGCGGCATCTTCGACGGCATGGCCTCCCTCAAGGAGGAAGCCGGCCGCAAACAGGCCTCCGAGCTCATGGCCGCCATCTACGGCATCCCCGCCGACGAATGCCTCGCCATGATGGGCGACGCCCACTCCACCAATTACGCCGAGAACCGCGAGTTCTTCATGAACCAGAACAACCCCGCCAACTTCGAGCGGACCTGGAACACGGCCTACCTCCTCTACCGCAAGATGGGCAAGGTCGGCACCCCCGTCCCCTTCGACAAGGTCATGGACTTCTCCATCATTCAAAAGCTCGGCAACGAAGAACCCTACAAGAGCAGCAAGAACGAATACCAGATCCGCTTCGCCCCCCAGTCCGTCCAGACCCTCAAGGCGGAAGGCTCCGAGATCCTCACCAAGGTCGTCACCATCCACTTCTTCCCCAACAGCTGGGACCTCGGCAAGACGGTCACCCGCAAGGTCAACGGCAAGGATGTCGAGGAACTATACGATCCCAATGTCGACTTCGTCCTCGATGAGGTCGCCAAACTCGCCAGCCAATACGGTGCCGCCAACATCATTGTCGAAGGCCACACCGACTCCTCCATGAAAGGCCGCGTCAGCGCCCAACTCGTCAAGGAGCTCTCCGGCAACCGCGCCAATGCCGTGAAGGAGGCCCTCGTCACGAAGTTCCCCGACCTCGACCCCAACCAGTTCACCGCCGACGGCGTCGGCTGGGAGCGCCCCGCCGACGAGAACGACGCCAACAACCACGCCAAGAACCGCCGCGTCGAAATCAAGGTCATTGCCCTCGAGAACCCCGAGTAATCCACTCCCGTGTCGCCGACACCAGACCCTCCGGAAAGCAAACCGAAGAGCGCCGAACCCACCGACCCCTCCCTGAGTGGTGCGCTGGGACAGGACACCGAGGGGAACCTCCCCCACAGGGGCATGCGCACCGACCGCGGACGCCTGGCCCGGTGGTTCACCATCCGCGACGAACCGGGCGGCCTCGAGCGCTTCCTCTTCGGCATCGCCTGCATCCTCCTCGTCCTCCTCATCTGGCACATCCTCACGCGAGGCGAGGGCGAGGCCCGCATCGTCGATCCCTACACCCTCCCCAGCCTCAAGAAAGCCTTCGGTTCCTTCCACGAACTCTGGTTCGACCGCGCCCTCATGCGCGGCGCCATCGCCAGCCTCACCCGCGTCCTCGCCGGCTTCCTCCTCGCCGCCGCCATCGCCATCCCCATCGGCGTCATCGCCGGGTGCTTCCCACGCTTCCACGCCTTCCTCCGCCCCCTCAGCATCTTCGGCCGCAACACCCCCATCGCCGCCCTCATCCCCCTCACCCTCATCTGGTTCGGCCTCGGGGAGGTCCAAAAGGTGATGTTCATCTTCCTCGCCGCGGTGGCCTTCATCTTCTTCGACACCACCATGTCGGTGCGCTCCGTCCCCGGAAACTACCTCGACACCGCCTACACCCTCGGGGCCCGCTCCTCCTGGAAAAATGGCCTCCGTCGCGCCCTCTACTTCGGCCTCGCCTACGCCCTCCTCGCCGCTTTCGGCCTCCACTGGCTCAGCGAGGCTCCCCAAACGATCATCGCCGAAGCCGTCGACGGAAAAGTCCCCGAACAACCCAGCTTCCTCACCCAGGGCGCCTTCTGGATCCACGCCCTCCTCGGCCTCCTCGTCGGCACCCTCCTCTGGCTCCCCGTCCAAAGCCACCAGGCCATCTCCAAGGTCCTCTTCCCCCTCGCCCTCCCCAACATCGTCAACTCCCTCCGCCTCCTTTTCGGCCTCGCCTTCGGCTACATCATGCTCGCCGAGGTCATCAACGCCGAGTTCGGACTCGGCAAGATCATCATCATGAGCCAGCGCATCGGCCCCCGCGAACACATCTACCTCTGCCTCATGGTCATCGCCCTCATCGCCTTCGCCATCGATCGCCTCATCCTCATCATCCAACGGCGCGCCTTCCCTTACGTCTCCCATGGCCACTGATCCCACCACCCCGCCCGTGGTGGAGTTTCGCTCCGTCACCAAAACCTACGCCGCCGGCACCCGCCGCGCCTTCACCGCCATCAAGGAGGTCAGCTTCCGCGTCGATGATATTCCCGGACACGGCGAGTTCGTCAGCATCCTCGGCCCCAGCGGCTGCGGCAAGTCCACCATCCTCCGCCTCATCGCCGGACTCCTCCCCCAACACCCTCCCACCTCCGGCGAGGTCCTCATGCGCGGCAAACCCGTCACCCATCCCGGCCCCGACCGCGGCATGGTCTTCCAGGACTACTCCTCCTTCACCAACCGCAGCGTCCTCGACAACGTCGCCTTCGGCCTCGAATGCGACGGCATGCCCAAAATGGAACGCTACGACCTCGCCCGCGACTGGATCGGCCGCGTCGGACTCGATCCCGTCAAGGACCTCCACAAATACCCCCACGAACTCTCCGGGGGCATGCGCCAACGCGTCGCCATCGCCCGCACCCTCATCCTCAAACCGCGCATCATCCTCATGGATGAACCCTTCGGCGCCCTCGACCCCGTCACCCGCCAGCAAATGCAGGACCTCCTCGTCGGCCTTTGGCGCGAACTCGAAGCCACCGTCTTCTTCGTCACCCACGACGTCAGCGAGGCCGTCTATCTCGGCGACCGCGTCCTCATCCTCAGCAACTCCCCCGGCACCATCCTCACCGAGGAAGCCGTCCCCCCGCCCAACCGCCCCTCCCGCGAAATGCGCCGCGAACCCGACTTCGTCAACCGCGTCTTCGAAATCAGCTCCCTCCTCGAGAAACTCGAAGAAGCCGCCCAACACTCCTGATGATCAAACCGCTGATCACACTGATTTCACGGATTCAATGATCCCGCCAATGGCAACCAACCCTCCCGAGCCAATCAGTGAAATCAGCGCAATCAGCGGTTTTCATTGCCTCACCCCACCCCTCTCCCTTCTCTTGTCCCAGTCGCATCCCTGACACCTCATGGCGGACTCCTTCGGCACCAGAATTTCCCGGGCCTTCAAGTGGCACTGGCACCTCCTCGCCCTCGGGGTCGGGGCCGGACTCGCCCTCCTCTCCGGGCACGCCGACATGGCCCTCCCCGTCCTCGCCGCCGGTGAACTCGCCTACCTCGGCTTCATCGGCATCACCGACCGCTTCCAGAACATACTCCGCGGCAAGGAACTCCTCGCAAACAAGCCAGACCCCGCCGAACAGCAACGCAACAAACTCCGCGAACTCATCAACTTCCTCTCCCCCCAGGACGCCGAACGCTTCGCCCGGCTCCGGGCCCGCTGCGTCGAGTTCAGCGACCTCCGCGACCGCCTCAACAGCACCGACAACTCCCCCGCCTTCGCCGGCATGCGCCATTCCTCCCTGGAAAAAATGCTCTGGCTCTTCCTCCGTCTCCTCCACCACAAGGCTGGCCTCGACCACTTCCTCGACCACACCGACCAGGACAAACTCATCGCCCAACTCGCCAAGGCCGACAGCGACATCGCCGACGCCACCCAGAGCGGCCGCAGCGCCCAACTCCAGAAATCACTCGCCGAGAAACGCGAAGCCATCCGGGAACGCCTCGAGAACTACTCCTCCGCCGAGGAAAGCCGCGAACTCGTCCTCGCCGAACTCGACAAGACCGAACAGAAGATTGAGCACATCAACGAAGTCGGCATGACCAACCGCGCGCCCAGCGACCTCTCCGTGCAGATCGACGGCATCGCCGAATCCATGGCCAGCTCCGAACGCGCCCTCGGCGACCTCCGCTCCGGCCTCATCCTCGACGAGGACGAAGCCCCCTCCCTCCTCTCCCCCGAGTCCGACACCATC
>JAQCFL010000072.1 GCA_027619375.1 Verrucomicrobiota bacterium
GGGGAGGGGGTGGCGAATGGGAACGTCGCGGTGTTTTTGAACCGGGTTTCGGATGTGCTTTGGCTGATGGCGCGGGATGAGGAGGGGGGGTGAGGTTATTGGTTATTTGGTTATTGGGATGTGGATTTGAAATTTATTTGGAGCTTGGGGGTTGGAAATTTTGCCCGGATCATCGGGTTCGTCCCTTCGAATTTCCACGAGCCAATTTCCAAATAAGCGTCAGTCCCCAAATTCAAAATCTCAAAGCACCAAAGCCACGAGCCTACAAGCCTTCGGCCAGGGGGCGCAGCAGGACACCGATGGCGTAGGCCATGCTGGCGGCGAAGGCGCCGATGCCGAGGGTTTCGAGGCCGCCGAGGAGCCAGTGTTGATCGACGGCGCGGCCTTTCATCGCGCCGACCGCGAAGAAGGCGATGCCGGTGAGAATGCAGGCGGGGAGGAAGGGGGATCCGAGGATGTCGGGATCGGCGAGGTCGACGATGTAGGCGGAGAGGGGGATGGCGCCGATGACAAGGAAGGCGAAGAAGGTGGCGAGGGCGGCTTTGAGGGGTGAAGGCTGCGGGCCGGAGAGGCCGTGCTCTTCCTGGAGCATGGTGTCGAGCCAGCGGGAATTGTCGGCGGTGATGGTTTCGACGATCTTTTCGAGGGTCTCGCCTTCGAATCCTTTGGCGGCGTAGATCTGGCGGATCTCCTCGCGTTCGCCTTCGGGATGCTTGTCGATCTCCTCCGCCTCCTCGCGCCGGGCCTTGCGGGCGGCCTGGTTTTCGGCGCGGGTGCCGAGAAAATTTCCGGAAGCCATGGAGAAGCCGTCGGCGAGGAGGTTGGCGAGGCCGAGGATGATGACGATGCCGCTGTTGAGTCCGGCCCCGGCCACGGAGGAGACCACCGCGAAGGTGGTGACGGCGCCATCGATGGCGCCGTAGATGGAGTCCTTGAGGAAGCCCTGGGCGTTGTCCTCGCTGAGGCGCTTGCGGATGGCCTCCGGGGTGTGATCGGCCTCGTGGTCCTCGTGATGGCTCATTGGTTACAAGATGTCGCCGGGTTGGTAGGCGGCGTCCTCGGGAAACTTCGAGGCGACCTTGGAGACCGCCGCGCAGAAGCTGGCGACCTGTTCGCGGGCCCGGCCGACGTTTTCGCGGCCTGCTTCGAGCAGTGCGGTGAGGCCTTGACGGCTGAGGGGGATGCGTTCGTCCGCGGCGAGGCGGTCGAGGAGATTGTTTTCGGCGATGAGGCCGTCGCGGAGGTCGTTGACGGTGGCCACGGCGTGTTCCTTGATGGCGGAGTGGGCGGTTTCGCGACCCACCCCGGCGGTGACGGCGGCCATGAGGATGGTGGTGCTCATGAGGAAGGGCAGGTAGCGGTTGTTCTCGCTGTCGATGACGCCGGGGTAGGCATCCATCTGGTTGAGGATGGTGAGGAAGGTTTCGAAGAGGCCGTCCGCGGCGAAGAAGGCGTCGGGCAGCATGACGCGGCGGACGACCGAGCAGGAAACGTCGCCTTCATTCCACTGCACTCCGCTGAGGCCGGAGGCCATGGTGAGGTAGCCTTTGAGGATGACGTGGAAGCCGTTGACCCGTTCGCAGGACCGGGCGTTCATTTTGTGCGGCATGGCGCTGGAGCCGGTCTGGCCCTTGGCGAAGCCTTCCGAAGCGAGTTCGTGGCCGGACATGAGGCGCAGGGTGGTGCAGAAGGAGGAGGGGCCGGAGGTGAGTTCGAGCAGCGCGGAGACTGCGGCGAAATCGAGGGAGCGCGGATAGACCTGGCCGACGTTGGTCCACTCGGCGGGGAGGCCGAGGTGCCGGCAGATTTTTTGTTCGAGATCGGCGACCTTTTTCGCGTCGCCGCCGAAGAGGGAGAGTTGATCCATCTGGGTGCCGACGGCGCCCTTCAATCCGCGCACCGCATAGCTGCCGATGAGGTTTTCGAAGCGCTGGAAGGCGCCGAGGAGTTCCTCCCCGAACATGGCGAGGCGTTTGCCGTAGGTGGTCGGTTGGGCGGCGACGTTGTGGGTGCGGGCGGTGAGGAAGAGGTCCTGCCACTCTTTGGAACGACGGGAGAGTCCGGCGAGGGTGGCCACGGCCTTGGTGCGGATGATCTTGAGGGAGGAGAAGACCTGGAGTTGCTCGACGTTTTCGGTGAGGTCGCGCGAGGTCATGCCCTTGTGAATCTCCTCGTGGCCGGCGAGCTCATTGAACTCCTCGATGCGGGACTTCACGTCGTGGCGGGTGATCCGCTCCCGTTCGGCGATGGCCTCGAGGTTGACCTGATGCTTGACCTTTTCGTAGGCGGCGATGGCGTCGTCGCTGATGGGGAGGCCGAGGTCTTTCTGGGCCTTGAGGACGGCGATCCAGAATTCGCGTTCGAGGACGATGCGGCCCTCGGGGGACCAGATGTCGCACATCGCGGCGGAGGCGTAGCGTTCGGCGAGGACGTTGGGGAGTGATGCCATGCCGCTCTGTAGACAAATCTTCTGCGGGTGGGTAGGGGAAACCCGTGGATTATTCCGGAAGGTGGCGTGACCGGGACGGTTGCGTCGCGGTGGAGAGTGGAGGGCGTGGGTGCGGGAGGGGCCTTGGGTGGGGAAGGGGGTGAAACTGCCGACGCCTCGCAGAGGCGCCGCTACGCCGCGGAGGGGCGGGCCTGCGACCGGGACGGTCACGCCACGGTGGGGCCTACGGGAAGATGGTGCCGCGGGGGGCAATGTGGATGTTGCCGCCCTCGAGGTCGTCGAAGAACCAGGTGCCGGTGAACTCGGTGCGCTCGTTGTTGAGTTTGCCAAAGGCCTCGAAGCGATCACCGGCGGTGCGGATCATGCCTTTGCTTTCACCGTCGGGGAGGAAGGTGGCGGTGTGGGGGAGTGCCTTGGGGAAGGCGGCCAGCAGACGGGTTGCGGCGGGGTTGGCGGCGGGTTCGCCGTCCGAGCTGACCTGCAGGAGGAGGTGGGTGGTGTTGCCGGTGGGGAAGGGGCCGCTCATGTTCGCGTTGCCGGAGAAGAGAAAGCCGCTGCGTTGGTCGATGACCACCTCGTGGGAGAGCAGGTGGCCGTGGTTGGTGGAGGCGGCGGGCTTGGCGGGCGTGGAGGCGCAGGCGACGAGGAGGAGGGCGGTGAGGAAGGAGGCGAGGCGCGGAAGCATGACGGGGAGGACTATGAGATGGAGGAAGGCGGAGCGGCGAGGACATTCTCCAGCGCGGCGATGAGTCGCTCCCGCAGCGGGCGACCGGCGTTCATGAGGGCGAGTTGCTCGCGTTCATACTCGCGGCGGCCCGCTTCGGTTTCGATGGGGATCGGTGCGTAGCCGAGGGAGCGGAGATCGTAGGGGCTGGCCCGCATGTCGATTTCGCGGCAGCGGGTGGCGAACTGGAAGCAGTCCCAGAGCAGGTCGCTGCCGATCCAGGGCATCGCCTTGAAGGACCACTTGTAGAGATCCATGTTGGCGTGGATGCAGCCCGGTTGCTCGTTGTCGCCGCGGTCGGAGAGGTCGGGGAAGAACTTGTTGCGGGGGCGGGTGGAGGGGGCGAAGAAACGGAAGGCGTCGTAGTGGGTGCAGCAGAGGGGATGGGAATCGACCAGCGCATCGATCGCTTCCTGCGGCAGGCGGAGGGGGACCGTTTCGCGATGGCGGATTTCGGCGCCGCTGTAAACCATGGCCCATTCGTGGAGGCCGTGGCAGGCGAAGTTGGGAGGCCGGTGTTGAGTGCCGACGAGGAGGTGGTGGATCCAGGTCAGTTGCTTGCGCTTTTTGTCCGGGAGGTGGGTGGTGTCGAGGTGGAGGCCATTGTCGCTGCGTTGGTAAGGGGGCCGTTTGAAGATGCGCGGCAGGTCGGGGGCTTCCTGAAGGGTGACGCCGAGTCCCGGATGCCATTGCTCGAGTTTTCCGAAGGAGAAGCTGTAGTAGGTGTGGAGGAAATCGAGGACGGGATGGGATTCGCGGCGGGCCCGGCGATCGCGCATCGGCTGGGTCCATGCCATGGCCCGGGCCCGATGGGCGGCCATGCGCTCCTGCCATACGGGGGCGGAGAGGGGGGTGAGGGCGGTCTGATGCATTCGGGAATGCCGGGAATAGACTTTAGGTCCGCCCTTGGCCAGCGCCGGGGGCGCTCGTGGCGATTCACGCGGTCAACCACTCCCAGGCGTCGGATTCCTCGCCTTCGGGGAAGGCCTTGATCTCGATGGGAAAGGGATTGGGGAGGCCGGCGATGCGGTGGATCCATTTGTTGTCGCCGATCAAGGCCATGCGTCGGAAGCTCTTCAGGTGGGTGAGGCCGAACTTGAGGTCGGCCATCATGGCACCGAGCTGCACGCCCTCCAGATCGTCCAGATCGACCAGGAGGGAGATCGGCGAGCAGTCGGCGAGGATGGTTTCGAGGGAGGTGAGGAACGTTCTGTATTCGGCGGTGGTGATTTTGCCGTCGACGGCCATCCACATCAGCTTCTCCTTCGGAAACCAGGCATGGCGAATGGCGTGGGCTGGCTTCTCGGGGGGGCGTTCGATCCATGCGAGGGCTTCGGCGGTTTCATCCGCCTCGAAGCGACGGATGTCCGCGCTGACAAAGTGACGGGCCAGGGTCGGCATTGCGGCGAGGAATCCGCTGTCGGAGGCGACGGCGATGCGGGAGACCTTGCGATGGTGATCGCGCACGAATTTCAAATGAGTCTGCAAGGCCGCGAAATTCTTCCATCCGGGAAAGGAGGGGGCGTCGATGAGGAGGCCCTTGAGGGGACCGCTTTCCTCGATCCAAGAGTCGGCCTTTTCGGTGAGGGCGAGGAAGTCCTCCCGGGTGAGGGCTCCGGAGGGCTGGACGATGAGGATTCCGGTATCGGTGAGTCGGGAAGTAATCATGACACCGACAATAGAGGGCCGGATGGGGGGGAGCTCAATCGATACTTTTCCGGGAGGAGGCTGGGATGCGTCAATTGACCAGTTCGCGCTCCCCGAGGAGGATGTTGCCTTTGGGGATCTTTGAAGAGCGCACGCCGAACTGATGTTCTGCGCGATTGGCGAGATGGGCCACCGCTTCATCGACCGAATCGGTCCAGAGAATGAGGTCGAGATCGCCGGGGCTGATGGTGCCGCCACTGATCATGCGCTCCATCAGTCCGCGCATTTCCTGCCAGAAGTCCTGCCCCATCACGACGATGGGGAAGTTGCGGATTTTTCGGGTTTGGATGAGGGTGAGGGTTTCGAACATTTCGTCCATGGTCCCGAAGCCGCCGGGCATGATGACGAAGCCGTAGCTGTATTTCATGAGGAGGACCTTGCGGACGAAGAAGTGCTTCATGGTGACCCAGCGGTCGAGGAAGGGATTGTGGCCCTGTTCGTTGGGTAGTTCGATGTTGCAGCCGACGCTGCGGCCGTGGGCGTCTTTTGCGCCGCGGTTGGCGGCCTCCATGATGCCCGGTCCGCCGCCGGTCATGACCGTGAATCCGCGGCGGCTGATCTTTGCGCCGAGTTCCCGCGCCATCTGGTAGTAGCGGTGATTTTCATCGAAGCGGGCCGAGCCGAAGACCGTGATGCAGGGGCCGACGAAGTGCAGTCTGCGGAAGCCCCGGAGGAAGTCGCGCATGACGCCGAAGAGGAGGCAGAGATCCCGCCAGCGGCGGTTTGGTCCGCCGAGCAATTCACGGTCGGTGGCTTCGGTGACGAACTGGAGATCTTCCGAGACCTCGTCCCGGGTGACTTTGCATTCGGGGCGGAGTCTTGATGGGCCGGACATTGCCGGAGCCTAGCAGCAAGAGCGGCCCGGAGCAAATTTCAATGGAGAGGGCGCTTCACTCGCTCTGCAGGTCGATCATGGCCTGTCCGAGGGCGTCCCCGATGAGGAAGTAGCTTTCGGCGTTGCCGAACCAATGATGGCCGTGGCTGGGGTTTGGGGAGAGTTCTGCGGGACGGGCGAATTGGTGGGTGCGGACGAAGCGCGCTCCGGGGATTTTCGCCGCGGCGTGTTCCTGGGCGGCGCGGAAGATCGCCATGTTGTCGCCTTCCTTCGCGGGACCGCCGTTGCCGAGTTCGCCGATCACGATGGGCAGGGTTGGGGCGTCGAACTCGGCACGGATGTCGGCGGCGAGGTGGATGAGGTTGGCCTCGTATTCCGCGGTGGCGGCGGGGGAGATCATGTCGTTCCAGCCCTGCATCCAGACGAACCCGCCGAGCACAAATTCGTGGTCGCCGATCGCGGCGAGGGCCTCCCGGACTTCGGAGAGCATTTGGGTGTAGTAGGGGCCGGTTTCGCCGTCGGCGGAGGGTGGGCGGAAGTCTGTTTGCAGGCTTTTGCCGCCCCAGGCGGTCTTGATGAGGAGGACTGGCTCGCTGAAGAAGTCTCCCACGACGTGACCGAACTGGAGTTCCGGGCCGATGTGGCTGCTGCCGCCGTAGCCGGTGTAGCCGATGGTCATGCCGCCCTTGCGGACCTGATCGTGGGCCTTGAAGGAGATTTCCACATCGTCCCGCACGATCCAGTTGCGGTTGGCGTCCTGGAGGTGCCGCATGCGCTCCTTGCTTGCGGAGTTCTGCATGGACCACTCCAGGTTTCCCTTGCCGCCGTTGTAATTTTTCGGGTCGTTGAGGGAGACGACGCCCTGGCCTTCCATGTTGGATTGCCCGGCGAGGATGAAGACGCGGAGGGGTTGAGGCTTGTTCAGCTGCCCCTCCAGCCACGGCGAGACCCTGTCCGCCCAGGCGATGCCGTGGGCTTGGAGTCCGGCGGCGCTGAAATGGACTCCCTTGCCGTCGCGTTCCCGGAGGGGGCCGGTCATCGCGTCGGTGTCGGGCCCCTGCAAGGCGAGTCCCGATTTCCACAGGGCGGCCTGTGCGGCGCGGATGTCGGGTGAGCCGGTGTCGTCCGGCGTGTGGTAGCTGGCCTGGGCCACGAACCAAGGGATCTTTCGGCCGACCTCACGGTCCGCTTGGTGGATGATCAGTCCGAGCATCTTTTCGTAGAGCGCACCGGGCAGGGTGCGGGTGGAGTCGCTCTGGTTGGCGTCTGATTCTCCCTGATGCCAGAGGACGGCGCGGAAGCCGTGGGGGCCCGCTTGTTTCATCTGATCAGTGAGGCGGTTGAAGAGGGCGCCGTTGCTTTGCCAGGTGCCATCCGGGAGTTTCGTGACGTTTCCAGTCAGGGTCGGTGGGTTGGGGAAGGGGATTTCGGAGGGCAGCCATTCGCGGACACTGGTCGCGCCCACGCCCGTGGCGATGATGCCCACCGGCACCTTGAAGCGTTCCACCATGGCGTCGCCGAAGGCGGGGATGAAGCTGCCGCCCCCGCCACTGGAACCGGGTTGCGGATCGTGGGCGGGTTGCCAGGTGCCGTTGTGGCCCGCGGCAACGAGATCGGATTTGGGTTGCTGTTTCTCCTCGCCGTGATTCGCGGAGTTCGACTGACCGGTGATCAGGAAAACCTCGCCGACGCCCACGTGATCAACGGCGGCCTCTCCGTGGGTGGTGCCATTGGTGGTGACGCGGAGTTCCAGACGATACCATCCGCCGGCCGGGGCGGGAAGGGAGGCGCGGAAATTCGCGTCGGCCCCCTCGATTGAGGTGATTGCCCGCCAAGTGTCCGGCAGGCCTTCGCCGAGAAGCCGGGCCTCCAGCGTGCCTGTTGCCGCGCCCTGACCGTCCCAGGTGCCGGCCAGGAGGATTCGGCCCTCCGTTCGCGTGCCGCGCTGATAGACTTGGTAGTCGGCGGGAGCGGTCAAGTGCAGGAGGGGCGCGGTGGCAGGTTCCGCGGCTGGCAGAATTGGGGCGGACAGCAGGAAGGCGGCGAGGCAGGGACCGAACTTGGGTAGGGAGATCACAGGGTGGAGGTTGACGTGGTCCCGGTCGGGAGGCCATTCCTAAATGCCGGGAGGCTCGACAGGGCCTCAGGGAAAGGTGGACGGATAGGTGATCTCCATCCGGGTGAAATATTTTGGCGTCACACTCACGGGTTGGAAGGCGCGGAAGACCTTTTGCGAGGTGGTGTCGCTCTTGATCTGGAGGTACTCGCCTAGATTACTCAGTTGGGGGCCGGAGCGGAAGACCACCGCCGCGCCGGCCGTCGAGTAGCCGGGCTTGGTCCACACCGTTTCCAGATAGCGGTTCATGCCGACGGTGGTGAGTTGGTAGGCGAAGCGGCCCTGGCTTTCGGCTTTGAGCGGATGGGAGCCGAGGATGAATTCCTCGAGGTTGCACTGCCCGTCGCCATCCGCGTCGCCGTTGGGGTCGGTGAGGCTCACCGGTCCGCCGTAGGCTCCGGCCCAGATTTCGTAGGAGCCGAGGCGCCAGGTGTAGACCGCGCCGGCATCGGTGGCGCCGGCATCCGAGCCGGTGGCGGAAACAGCGATGGCGGAATCATCGATGGCCACGGCCGCCCCGAAGTGGTCGCCGGAGGCCGCATCGGTGGGGACCAATTGCCGGACCAGTCCCCAGGCGTTGGTGCCTCCCTCCAGCCGGCGGTGCACGAAAGCCGCGCCGCTGGCCGTCCCGATATAATTCTGGACGCTGGATCCGATGATGAGGGTGTCGCCCTTCACGGCGACGCTGCCGCCCCAGCCGCTCTGGCTGGCCGGCGGGGTCAGCTTGCGCGTTTCGCCCCATTGGTTTGTGCCGCCTTGATCGCGTTCGAAGACGAAAGCGCCGCCGGAGTTGGGGAAGATGACGGGCGGCAGGGTGCCGACCGCGAGGGTGTTGCCGGAGAGACTCACCGAGCCGCCGAAGAGGCCGCGGCTCGTGTCGCTGGGAGTGAGCTTTTTCACCTGGGTCCAGGTGGTGGGAGGATTCTCCCGGAAGACATACACGGCGCCGCTGCCAGTCTGCAGCCAGGCCCCCACGGCGATGGTGTCGCCCTCGAGGGCCACGGTGGAGCCAAACTGGGAGTTGTGCGCGGAGTCGCTGCCGGCGAGGGTGCCGGAGAGGGTCCAGGCGGTGTAGGTGCCGGCCACGGTGGGGCGGAAGCGAAAGACACGCCCGGTGACATCCGCGCCGGGGGCGGTGGTGATCGGGTAGCCGGGCGCGCCGATGGCGATTTGGCCGTTGCCGAGGGCCACAGAGTAGCCGAACTGCGTGTTGGTGGGGTCGCTGGGCCGGCGGATCGCGTAGCGCAGACGCCAGGTGTAGATGCCAGTGTCCGGATCCGCCGGGCCGCGGGTGTAGAGGAAGACCGCGCCGCGGTTGCTGTTTTCGCCGGGGGCTCCGACCACGAGGAGATTGCCGTCGGTGGCGACACTGCGGCCAAACCTTGCGCCGGTTTCGGGGAGGTCCGCCTTCACGCGCCCGAACTTTCTCCAATCGTGGGTGAGCCTGCTGTCGCGGGTCCAGAGGTCCACCGCGCCGGACTGCGATTGCAGTTCGCTGTCCTCGGGGTCGCCCACCGCCATCATGTTTCCACCGATGGAAATGGATCGGCCGAAGTCTCCCGCAAAGGGGGTGACGGGGTTGAAGGTCGCGGTGAGCGGCCAGGTCGAGGAGGCTCCGCGCTCGTGCATGGTGGCGCAGCCGACGGGTCCGGTGAGGCTGTCCGGGACCTTTGCAACGGAGGTGAGCAGGGAGACTCCGTCGCAGGCCAGTCGCGGAGCGCCGGAGAAGGGAAAGGCGTGCAGGAGATACCAGCGGTTCTCCGGGGTGTCCGGGAACTCGGCCGGATCGAAGAAGTTGAGGAGGCTTTCGAAGGCGGAGGACAGCCCGACCGGGCCGATGCCCACGGTGCGTTCCGAGGCCCAGCCGCCGCCGCTGTTGCGGTAGATGACCACGTCGCGGTCGATGGTGGTGCCGGTTTGCCTCAGGAGCGCAACAGCGGCCCAGTCGGCCCCGGTGCTCACCTGGAACCCGAAACTCATCGGCACCTCCGAACCGCCCGACAGGCTTCCTGCCGTGAGTTGTGTCCAAAGGCCTCCTGCCACCACGGGTGGAGTGAGGATGTGGAACCAGGCGCCCGGCGTGGGGGTGAGGCGCAGGGTGCTGACGCAAAGCTGTCCGTCGGCCCAGTCGAAGGCCTTGCCGATGGCCTCGACGGGGCCGGCGATCTTGGTGCGGTCGAGGGTTCGGTAGAGTCCCCACGCCGTGCCGCCGGCCTCGCCGCGGCGGAAGAGATCGATGACCACTTCGGGGACGGAGGGGCCGCCGCCCAGCGAGCCGCGGGTCGCGAAGATGTCGCCGAACAGGGCGAGTTCCCCGCCGAAAGCCGCCCTCTCATCGCGCTCCACGGGACAGATCTCGCAGGGCACGGCGCGGGGGTCGGTGACGGTGCTCTCCACGCCCCATTGGTTGGCGCCGCCGAGGTTACGGCGGTAAATGACGATCGTTGCACTGGAGGTGGTGAGCACCTGTGCGGCCATCGCGTCGGCCTGGAGGTCGAGGCCGAGGCCCGGGTTGGTTCGCGTGATCGTTTTGACGAGACCCCATTGGTTCGCGCCCCCCTGGTTCTGTTGGTAGATGAAGATGTATTTTGCGGCATTCACGGCGAGGGTGTCGCCGCTGAGCGCGAGGGATTTTCCGTAGTCCGCCACATCGACGAGGGCGGCGGGCGGGGTGATGACCCTTCGCACCGGCCAGGTGGCACCGAGGGCCTTGTCGTGGAGCAGGACGGCTGCGCCGGCGGTGGTATTTGCACCGAAGTCGGTGCTCCCGCTGGACTCTGCGGCGAAATTACCGTCCACGACCAGAATGGAGGCCGGTGTGCCGCCGGGTCCGGGGATTAGTTTTCCGGTGAGGGGCACGGGGACGGCACCGAGAAGGGAGGGGCTGAGCAAATTTGCCAGCAGGAGCCCGACGAGTGGAACGATGGTTTTCATCAAGTGAGAGGCAGGGACCTCCCAGACGGACAGCTCATCTACTAATGCAGGGGGAATCACTAGGCAACGAGTATCTATGGCGGGTCCTGACCGAGGGGCTGGCGTTCCTGCGCCGGCATCTCGGGTGAAAGATCCTTCGCTCTGGGGAGTCGGATGGGGAGGGTGCGGGAGGGCGTTCCGCTCGGCGGGGAGGCTCGACAGGGCGGGGAGGGCGCGGCAGGATGCTTGGGGTCGGGGTGTCCCGGCAACGAAGTCAACCGTGTCCGTTTTGCCCGCCACTCATCGCCGCTTCCTGCCCGTGCTTGGGGTTCTGTTCGTTGTGTGGTGGATTGGCTGGGCCATCGCCCCCCTCCATCCCGACGATTGGTGGTTGGAAAACATCCTGGTGGGGATCGGGTTGCCGCTCCTGTTCATCACCGCCCGTTGGTTCGTCTTCTCCCGCACCTCCTACTTCCTGGCCTTTTTCTTTCTCTGCCTGCACACATTGGGGGCGCATTACACCTACTCGGAGGTGCCGATGGATGCGTGGTTCAAATCGGTCACCGGCACTTCCACGGAGGAGGTCTTTGGCTGGGAGCGCAATCAGTTTGATCGCATCATTCACTTTCTCTACGGCTTCCTCATCACCTGGCCCTACCGGGAACTCTACTTTCACCTCGTCGTGCCGCGAAACGTGGTGCTGGGTTACCTTGCGCCGGTGTCCTTCGTGCTCGCCACCTCGGCGATCTATGAGCTGATCGAGTGGGCGGCGGCGGAGGTGTTTGGCAATGAGCTCGGAGCCGCCTTCCTGGGGACGCAGGGAGATGTGTGGGATGCGCACAAGGACATCTACATGGCGATGGTCGGCTCGCTGTGCTGTTTGGCAATCGTGCTGGGGATCCGGCTGCGGACGGGGCGGGATTTGCAGGAGGAGTGGGGGACGGGTGGGGTGATTCGGCGACCTTGACGGAGGGGGCGAAGTGAGTTTTGAGGAATCAAACATCACCCTTAAGATTTCAATGGTCACGAGGTGATTGTCGCTGTGTAGTCAGCGTTGCAGATGCAGCGGGCCAGCAAGTTGGAGTAGCTGAGATTGCGTGGCGCCTGGTCGTGCTCGGGCCCGCTCCATCCCGTGGTGGCCACATGTTGTGGGGCCGACCTGCGGTGAGCGCAGGGCACTTGATCAGCCAAAGGTTAGCTTCATTCCCCTCAGCGATCCGTCGTCAATTCCGCGACCCTTTTATCGATTTCCTTGCCGAATTTTCGTTCGGCAACCTCAAGGTCGTATTGCGCTTGCAGGCGCATCCAGATGCCGGCGCTTGTGCCAAAGTATCTTGCCAAGCGCATGGCCGTATCGGCAGTGACGGCTCGTTTGGCCCGGACGATTTCACTGATTCGCAAGGGTGGAACACCGATGTCGGATGCCACCCGGTACTGACTGAGTTCGAGCGGCTTCATGAAATCCTCGAGGAGCACGTGGCCGGGGTGAACTGGTTCCAATTTCTTTTTCATCTGGTTGGTTGGTGATAGTCGACGATTTCGACATTTTTTGGAGCGCCTGCGTTCCATTCGAAACAGATTCTCCATTGCTGGTTGATTCTGATGCTGAATTGACCTTTTCGCTGCTCCAGATCGCTCACTTTCCGATCCGGTAGACGTGGGAGCGGGTGCGGAGGTAGAGGGAGTTGCCGTCGAGGGCGGGGGAGGCCATGAAGCCGTCGTCGAGGGTGTTGGTGGCGATGACCTCCATCTCCGCGCCGGGTTTGACGACCTTGGTGTCGCCTTCCTCGCTGGTAAAATAGAGGAGGCCGTCGGCAAGGATGCCGGAGGAGGCGAAACGGGCGTTGAGGGCGAGGTGGTCCTCGATTTCGCCGCTGGCGGCATCGATGCGGCTGAGAATGCCGAGGTCGGAGGTGGTGTAGATTTTTCCATCGGCCACCACGGGTGAGGACAGCGGCGGGATGCGCTTGAAGATGTCCCATTCGATGTGGGAGCCGGTCACGTCGCCTTTGAGATTTCCGTCGAGGCGGACGCCGAGGAGGTGGGACTTGCCGAAGCCGGTGTTGATGATGGCCATGTTGTTGCCGACGAAGATGGGACTCGCGGCAGTGGAGTACTCCTTGTAAGTGATTTTCCAAAGCTCCTTGCCGGTGTCGGGGTCGTAGCCGTAGGCGGCCTTGGCACCCGCGCTGACGAGGTGGACGCGTCCCTCGACCGTCACGAAGTTGGGGGTGCTGTAAGCTTTCCGAAAATCGCCGCCGCCGCGGATTTTTCCACCGGCTTCGACATCGCCGAAGTCGGTGGTGCGGTCGGTTTTCCAGACCGTCTCGCCGGTTTTCTTGTTGAGGGCGGTGAGGTATTGGACGTCGATGCCGTCCATGGAGAGGATGAGGGTGTCCTTGTAGAGGACCACGGAGGAACCGGGACCGCGGAAGTGTTGGCAGGGGAGATCGCGGCGTTCCCAGACGACCTTGCCGGTGGTCCGGTCGAGGGCGGCGGTGCCATAGCTGCCGAAGTGCACGTAAGCCCGTTCCCCGTCGACGGTCGGCGTGCAGGAGCCGTAGCCATTGACGTTGTTGCTGAGGGCTTCGGGGTTCTTGTTCTCAAAGAGGAGGAGGTCGTGGATCTTTTTGCCAGTGGCCTTGTCGAGACAGACCGCGAACATCTTCAGGCCGTCCTCGGTGGCGTTGGTCATCCAGATCTGGTCGCCCATGATGACGGGCGAGGACCAGGCGCGGCCGACGACGGGGGTTTTCCAGACGATGTTTTCGTCCTCGCTCCAGGTGGTGGGAAAGCCGTGCGGTTTGCCATCGGCCCGGGGGGGGTAGAGGCCGTCGCCGGTGGGGCCGCGGAAGCGCGGCCAGTCGGCGGAGGCGGAGGAGAGGCCGGCGAAGAGGAGGGCCAGGGTGATCCAGCGGTTTGGCATTTGGGGAAGGTCGGATGGTGGGTGGGAGGGGGCAAGGAGGAAGTTTGGGGGCGGGGGGGATGGGG
>JAQCFL010000073.1 GCA_027619375.1 Verrucomicrobiota bacterium
TTTGCGCCCCCACCTCCCCCCATCGGACCAACCACGCCCGCGTCCTCCGCCTGTGTCACCGCGACAGCATACCTCCCAAACCGTGGCGTGACCGTCCCGGTCGCAAGCCCCCATCGTGGCGGCGGTTTCCAACCGCAGCCCATCCTCAACCACTCCCATGACCGCCACCTGCCAAAACGGCCCCGACGAATCCCGCATCCGGATGAAACAGGGCGGCACCCTCGAGGACTTCATCCTCTGCCTCCGCGAAAAAGGCATGCCTGACCTCACCTGAGCCCCCACCTTGTTTCGTTGCCATCCCCCCCCCCCCGGTCCATCCTTCTTCCACGCCCCCCGATGACCCGCTCCGAAGCCGTAGCCAAAACCGTCACCGCCCTCCTCAATGACGACGTGGAGCTGGCCGCCTCCATCGCGAGCTCCTATCACGGCGGCGCCGGCTCCCTCTACGAAAACGAGTCGGTCAACATCGTCCGCTTCATCCTCGACCACGACTACACCCCCGATCCCACCATCAAACCAGGCGTCCTCGGCCCCCTCCGCATCGTCGCCGCCGCCATGGAACTCTGGGGCGAGGTCGACATCAAGGACATCGCCGATGTCACCGGCTCCTGGAAATACCAGCACACCCCCGAGACCGTCACCCACCTCCTCTACACCGCCGGACTCGAACAACACCGCCTCCTCCGCCTGCGCGAAATGGGCATTCAGGAAGTGGAAATCCGCTCCAGCCAGGAAAACGGCCTCTGCCCCGCCTGCCAATCCGACCTCGGACTGGCCTTCCCCATCGACCACGCCCCCTTCCTCCCCCACCGCTCCTGCAGCTGCCGCGACTCCTGCCACTGCAGCTACGTCGGACATCGTCGCGAGGAACAGGACGATTAAGAATATCCCAGCCCCACCCCCCTTCCCTTTCCCACCCATCCCCGATACCATCACTCCCATGACACCAAAAGTCATCAAGGTCTCCTCCATCACCGTCGGCGATTTCTACAAACGCCACCGCAAGATCCTCGGCCTCAAACTCGCCGGTTCCGAAGTGGGTTTCGACAAGAACATCAGCGAACCCGCCCTCAACCGTCCCGGTCTCGCCCTCGCCGACTTCTTCGTCTATTTCGCCAAAAAACGCGTCCAGGTCCTCGGCAACTCCGAACTCTCCTACCTGAAAAAACTCGGCCCAACCCAATCGGCCAAACGCTTCGAGAAACTCTGCCAACAGAACATCCCCTGCCTCGTCGTCGCCCGCGACCAGACCCTCGCTCCCGAACTCGCCTCCGTCGCCGAACGCGAGCGCATCGCCGTCTTCCGCTCCCCCATGGTCACCATGAAATTCCTCAACCTCGCCACCATCCGCCTGGAGGGGGAATTCGCCGAGTCCACCTCCCTCCACGGCTGCATGGTCGACTACCGCGGAGTCGGCGTCCTCATCATGGGCAAGAGCGGCTCCGGCAAAAGCGAAACTGCCATCGGCCTCCTCGAACGCGGCGCCGCCCTCGTCGCCGACGACCTCGTCCGCGTCCGCAATATCGGCGGCGAACTCAACACCGCCGCCCCAGACCTCGCCCGGGGATACATCGAAATGCGCGGCATCGGCATCATCAACGCCGCCAACCTCTTCGGACTCTCCGCCATCCGTCCCGAAAAACGCCTCGACCTCGTCGTCACCCTCAGGAGCGAAACCGACCTCAACAACGTCGACCGCCTCGGCATCCGCCGAAAAGCCTATAAAGTCCTCGGCGTGGGCATCCCCCACGTCGAAATCCCCGTCGCCGCAGGCCGCGATACGGCCCGTTTGGTCGCCGTAGCCGCCCTCGACCTCCAATTGCGCCGCCTCGGCTACGACATGGCTGACGAATTTAATCAAAAACTTCTGGCCCGCATGGCCGCCGCCAAACCCCAGATTTAGGTCCCCCTCCCGCTTTTTCCTTTTCCATTGCTGGCTCCACCACTTAAAGTTGCCCCACCTTGTCAGAGACACAAATATCCCGCCGGGAATTGACGATTGGGAACAAGCTGGGCATCCACGCCCGCCCTGCCGCCCAATTCGTCAAACTCGCCAGCCGCTACTCCTGCGACATCCGTGTCGAAAAAGACGACGAACAGGTCGACGGAAAGAGCATTATGGGCCTCATGATGCTCGCCGCCGGCCACGGATCCGTCCTCATCATCAGCGCCGAAGGCCCCGACGCCGAGGACGCCCTCACCGCGCTTGAAGATTTGATCAAGCGAAATTTCGAGGAAGACTGACCAAGAGGTTTCCTCTCCTCCCCGCGAGGAGTCATTGACCGTTCTTCCCCCCCGGCGCAAACTGCCCACACAGGATGCCGAGGGAAAGGAAGGAAATCATTTATCAAGGGACCCCGGTCTCGCGCGGCATTGCCTCCGGACCCCTCCACATCGTGGCCCGCGGATTCGCCGCGCCGGAAATCTATACCATCCCCCCCTCCCACGTTTCCCGCGAACAGGAACGCTTCCTCGCCGCTCTCGAACGCACCAAGGAACAACTCCGCAGCCTCCGCACCCAGATCGAGGAAATCTCCGGGGAGGAGGAAGGTCGCATCTTCGAAGCCCACCTCATGGTCCTCGAGGACCGCACCATCCTCAATCGCGTCTTCGAGGCTATCAACGATCGCCATCAAAACGCCGAGTACAGCTTCTACGCCGTCATCCAGACCTTTCTGGAAGCCATGCGCCGCATCCCCGATCCCTATCTCCGCGAACGCACCGTCGATATCGAGGATGTCTGCAAACGCGTCCTCCGCAACTTCTCCGCAGAGCCCGAGGCGTCCATGCCGGATCAACCCGAACACCAGCACATCCTGGTGGCCTACGATCTCAATCCCTCCGACACCGCGGCCATGGATCGCAACCACGTCCTCGGCTTCGCCACCGAGGTCGGCAGCATCAACTCCCACACCGCCATCCTCGCCCGCTCCCTCGGCATCCCCGCCATCGTCGGCCTGCAAAACGCCATCTTCAACCTCCACGCCCTCACCCCCGCCATCCTCGATGGGTACACCGGCAAACTCATCATCAATCCCAGCGATGAAACCCGGGCCCGCTACGCCGTCCTCCAAAAGGAGAAACGCCGCCTTCAAAAGGCCCTCCAGAAACTTCGCGACACCAAGACGGTCACCACCGACGGACGCCACATCACCCTCTCCGCCAACATCGAGTTCGAACAGGAACTCCCCCTCGTCGCCGCCTCGGGCGCCGAAGGCATCGGCCTCTTCCGCACCGAATTCTTTCTCCTCGAACGCGAGGAATGCCCCAGCGAGGACGAACAAACCGAACTCTACACCCGCCTCGCCCAAAGCGTCCGCCCCCACCCCATCATCATCCGCACCCTCGATGCCGGCGGCGACAAGGTCCCCGGAGAACCGCTCACCGAACCGGAACCCAATCCCTTCCTCGGCTGGCGCGGCATCCGCTTCTCCCTCGCCCGTCGCGACCTCTTCAAGGAACAACTCCGCGCCATCCTCCGCGCCGGCGCGGAGGGCGCGGTCAGCATCATGTTCCCCCTCATCTCCGGCCTCCGCGAAATCCGCGAAGCCAAGGCCCTCCTCGCCGAATGCATCGAGGAACTCACCGCCCGGGGTGTCCCCTTCAATCCAAAGATCGACATCGGCGCGATGATCGAGGTCCCCTCCGCCGCCATCATGGCCGAACAAATCGCCGCGGAGGTCGATTTCCTCTCCATCGGCACCAACGATCTCATCCAATACACCCTCGCTGTCGACCGCATCAACCCCCGCGTCTCCGATCTCTACAAACCCGGACACCCCGCCGTGGTCCGCCTCATCAAGTCCACCGTGGCCGGCGCCGACAAGGCCGGCATCTGGACCGGCGTCTGCGGCGAACTGGCCGGCGACCTCCTCTACCTGCCCCTCCTCGTCGGCCTCGGCATCGACGAGCTCTCCGTCGGCACCCAGCAGGTCCCCATCGTCAAACAAGCCGTCCGCCACCTCAGCTACAAGGACTGCCAGGCCCTCGCCCACTCCTGCCTCCGCGTCTCCGAAACACGCGAGGTCATCGCCCTCTGCCAAAGCCTCGCCGAGGAAGCCTACCCCGACCTCCTCCGCCAAATGCAGTCCGACCAGTAGCCGCGGTCTACCGCATCTTCTTCACTTTCCCGCCCTGCTCCACCACCGTGAAGCTCCCTCCGGTCCGCTTCGCCAATTCGTCCATCGCCTTGTGCGCCTTCGGCTCCATCAACGCCACGGTGTGGATCACGATCCCCTTGCTCTTCGCCTTCGCCCCGATCCGCTCTGCGGTCTTCCCGGATTCCGGCCCCGCCGATCCGTCCGTCATGAAATAAATCACCTGCGGCTGCGGATCCATTCTCAACGCCATCTCCAAGGCCGGCTCCCAGATCGTCCCCCACACCAACTTCGTCTCATTCGCCACCTTCTGCGATTTGCTCAGCTGCGGGTCCGTCGCCACCAACCACTCCGGCACCTGCTCCTTGCCCACCGTCTTCCAATCGTGCGCCCCTCCATTGCACTTCCACTCAAAGGTGTGCCCCTTCGCCCCCTTCACATCCGCACCCTTGTTCCCCTTCGCCATCTGCACATTGAAGCCACCCACCCACGCCGGCCCGGCAAAAAAGATGAGCTGATACTTCGAGTCATACGGCACCTTCTTCAACGAGGTGGTCAGTTCCTTGCGCATCAACGCCTCCCGCGCTCCCTTCATCGATGCCGAATAGTCGATCACGTAGGCGATCCGCTCCGCGTTGGACCGCTGTCCGAAAAAGGTCGTCCCGCCCCCTCCTCCTCCACTGCCGCTGCCGTCACCCCATCCATCCCCGAAATCATCCCCGGACCCGAAATCAACCGAGGGATCCGGCACATTCACATCCGGCACCGGAATGGCGGTCGGACTCGGCGTCACCGAGGCAATCACCTTCGCCATCGACGAACTCGGTGCCGACGGCTTCCGCTGCACCTGCGGCGTCATCTCCGGCTTCGTGATCTCCTCCTCCACGATCTCCCTCCCGTTGTAGCTCACGATGGTCGCCGACTCGGTGAACAAACTCGGCAAGAGGATCAGCGCCAGAATCAACCCCAGCAGCACCACCACCAGAACGGAAATAATCAGGCTGGAGACGGTCGCCGTTCTCCGCTGCCGCTTCAAGGCCGCCTCCGCCGTGTCGGAGGTATAACTGCTCACAATGCTCATGGTTTATTGATCTCAAAACGCCCGACGGACAGCCATTCTTAGCATTCTCTAAATGTGATGTTCCCGCAGAGCTCAAGGCCCTGCTTCCCTTATTGATGCCACCAAGGTGGAAAACGTTACGCTCAATCTCAAATCGAATCCCAAAAATCCACCCATCCTTGCAAAAATCAGCCCCAGCACCGCAGTATCCGCCGTGAGCGCCTACCTCGACCTTTGCACCCTGGCCCGGGAACGGGCCCTTCTCAGCACCACCTCCGCCGTCCTCGGCTGGGATCAGGAAACCGGCCTCCCCCCCGCCGCCGTCCCCTACCGCGCCGCCCAACTCGCCTATCTCTCGGGACAAATCCACCAACTCTCCACCTCCGACCCCTGGCGCAAGGCCCTCGAGGCCGCCGAGGCGGAAACCCCGGATAGCCCCACCACCTCCGCCAACCTCCGCGAATTCCGCCACCATTTCGACCGCGCCACCTGCCTCCCCCGCGACTTGGTCGAGCAGACCGCCAAAACCTCCTCCCTCGCCAAGGCCGCCTGGGGCGAAGCCCGCTCCAAATCCGACTTCTCCCTCTTCGCCCCCCACCTCGAAACCCTCCTCGACCTCGCCCGGCGCAAGGCCGACCTCTGGGGCTACGAAGAGGAACCCTACGACGCCCTCCTCGAAAACTACGAACGTGGTGCCCGCACCAGCGACGTGGTCCGCATCTTCGATTCCTTTCAGGAGGATCTCACCACCCTCTCCCGCGAGGCCGTCACCCGCTCCGCATCCACCCCGCCCGACCTCCTCCACGGCTACTACCCCATCATTGCACAACAAACCCTCAATGCCGAAATTGCGGAGTCCATCGGCTTTGATCTCCGCGCCGGCCGCATCGACACGGTCGCCCATCCCTTCTGCACCCACCTCGGCCCCCGCGACACCCGCCTCACCACCCGCTACCACCTGACAGACTTCACCTCCTCCCTCTTCGGCGTCCTCCACGAAGCCGGTCACGGCATGTACGATCAGGGCCTCCCGGAATCCGAACACGGCCTCCCCTCCGGCAACGCCGTCTCCCTCGGCATCCACGAATCACAATCCCGCCTCTGGGAAAACCACGTCGGCCGCTCCCGTCCCTTCTGGGAACGCTGGTATCCCCGCGCCGTGGATCTCTTTCCCAACCTCCAAAAGGTCTCCCTCCACGACTTCCTCCGCACCATCAACCGCGCCACCTACTCCCCCATCCGCGTCGAGGCCGATGAGGCCACCTACGACCTCCACATCCTCCTCCGCTTCGACCTCGAACGCCGCATGCTCCGCGGCGAACTCGCCGTCAAGGACATCCCCGCCGCCTGGAACGAGGCCTTCGAAGCCCTCTTCGGCTTCCTCCCCCCCGACGATGCCCACGGCTGCCTGCAGGACATCCACTGGTCCATGGGCGGCCTCGGCTACTTCTCCACCTACACCCTCGGCAACCTCAACGCCGCCCAACTCTTCCACACCGCCCAGCAGGATCTGCGGATCGCCGCCTCCTTTGCCAAGGCCGATGTCGCCCCCCTCCTCAAATGGATGCAGGACAACATCCACGCCGCCGGCTCCACCCTCTTCCCCCAGGACCTCATGCGCCAGGCCACCGGCGAACCCACCAACCCCCAATACCACCTCGCCCACCTCCGCCAACGCTTCCTGACCAATGACCCTCAATGAAAGCGGGGCCATTTCTCGCCGAGGCGACCTGCTGAAAATTTCCAACCGACAATTTCCAAATAAATTTCAAATCCAAATCCCAAGAACCAAACCCAGAAGGCCCGAACACCCCGCCCCCTTCGCTCCCCCTTTCACCGGTGGCTGCGGCGCCTTACACCACATCGGCGTCCCCCTCACCCGTGGCTGTCGGCGTCCCGCCGCAGGCCGTCACCGTGGCGTCCCGCCGCGAGCTAACGCTCACCAAACCATCAGCACCCACTCCACACCCTAAGTGCTCCCCCTCACCCGTGTCTGTCGGCGTCCCGGCCCACCTCGTTTTCACGCCCCCCGGTGCCTCGTCAAAACCGGATTCGCCACACCAGACAAACTTTGGTCGATGTGGAACCTGGTGATTGGAATTTATCTGGAAATTGGCCAGTGGAAATTCAACCCTGTATCCAAGCCAACTAGGTTCCCAAGTGTCACCCACGAGCGAAACTTCAGCGGACACTTAACCGCAACCCTTACTCGGATACCCTTACTCGGCTACCCTTACTCGGCTACCCTTAACCGACCAACTTAAACGGTTCTCAGTTGAGCTAGCCGCGGGATCTCAACACAATCTGCGGCCCCTCTCCCCGCCCTCCCTACCGGATCTCCATCCCGGTCTTCGCGTACACCCACTTCACGACCTTCCCGTCCTTGATCAAGGCCTTCGCCTGCACGGGCTTCGGCCCGAAAATCGTCTCGGCCTGATACGCCGCCATCCCCGTCTGATAGGTCACCCCGTCCACGTCCTCGTCCTCGCCGGCCTTCCAGGCCTTCACGTCCTCAAACTTGAACTCTTTCACGGCACCGTCCTTGATGCTCGCCTGCATCGCCGCTTCGATCTGCGCGCCCGTCAACGCCGCGCTCGGGGTCGGCTCCGGGGTCGGTGCGGGCGCGGGTGTGGGCGTCGGGGCAGGGGTCGGCTCCGGGGCTGGCGCGGGGGTCGGCGCGGGGGTCGGCGCAGGCGTTCCCACCACCGAGGGAGGCGTCGGGGTCGGAGCCGGCGTCGGGGTCGGCTCCGGGGTCGGCGTCGGCGCAGGCGTCGGTTGCGCCTGCGCAATCCCAAACAACTCCGCAGCCCGCTTGCTGGCCACCTGCTGCGGCAAATCTGTTTCCACAATCTGCGTCCGCCCCTCCAGCGGACCGGACATCGCCGCGAACAGCAACTCCGTCCCTTCCATCCCCTTCACGATCACCGTCGTCCCGGTCTCCAGCGACAGCGAGGTCCCATCCTTCGAGCTCACCTTCACCCGCTTCTTCAGGGTCACCTTCTCCGGCAGCTCACTGGCCTTCAGCTCCCGCAAATCCACCGGCAGAATCACCTTCCCCCCCGGTCCGGGCACCTCCACGTCCACCACATATTTCGCCAAAAGGGCTTTGTCCTCCTGGGCAAACCGACCTTTAAACATGTCGTGAAGGATGAATCTGTGAGCAAGCCACCCAAAGGGGAAACAGAGAAGGACCAGGACGGCGCTGACGATATATTTCATGGGACCCGGGAATGTAAGCCTCAATACTGGGATCCTTCCAGCGTTTTGTCAGCCACCGGAAACCATTGACCAAATGGCTCCAGCCTTCAAATCTTAGCCATGTCTGCCCACCGGCTCTATCTCTTGGACGGAATGGCCCTCGCCTACCGCGCCCACTTCGCCCTCATCCGCAGCCCCATCTACAGCTCCGGCGGAGTGAACACCTCCGCCCTCTTCGGATTCACCAACACCATCCTCACCATTCTGGAGAACGAGCAACCCACCCACCTGGCCGTCGCCTTCGACACCTCCGCCCCCACCCCCCGACATACCCTCTATCCGGAATACAAGGCCCAGCGCGACGCCATGCCCGAGGATCTCGCCGCCGCCCTCCCCAACCTCAAACGCCTCTGCCAGGCCTTCCACATACGAAAAATTGAGCTCGACGGGTTCGAGGCCGACGACATCATCGGCACCCTCGCCACCCAGGCCGAGGCACGCGGCGACATCGAAACGTTCATGGTCACTCCCGACAAGGACTTCGCCCAACTCATCAACGAGCGCACCTACATGTGGAAACCCGGCCGCAAGGGATCCGAACACGATGTCATCGACCTCCCCCGCATGCGCGAAATCTGGAGCGTGGAACGACCCGCGCAGGTCATCGATATCCTCGGCCTCATGGGCGACGCCTCCGACAACATCCCCGGCGTCCCCGGAGTCGGCGAAAAGACCGCCAAGAAACTCCTCGGCGAATTTGATTCCATGGAGAACCTCCTCGCCAATACCGACAAGCTGAAGGGCAAACTCAAGGAACGCGTCGAGGAGAACAAGGCGCAGGCCCTCCTCTCCAAACAGCTCGCCACCATCATCCTCGACGTCCCCGTCCCGCAATCCCTCGACGACCTCGCCGTGCAGTCCTTCGACCGCGACGCGGTGCGGTCCCTCTTCACGGAGTTCGAATTCAACGCCCTCGGCAAAAAACTCCTCGGCGGGGACTTCATCGCCGGCCGCGGCAAAAATGTCAGCGAAGTGAAATCCGCAGCCGGCGAAGGAACCGTCCTCGAGTCCCAACTCAAAAAAATCGCCGACGTCCCCCACACCTACCACCTCGCCGATTCCCCCGCCGACCGCAAGAAACTCGCCGCCCTCCTCGCCCAGCAGGACTGCTTCTGCTTCGACATCGAAACGACCTCCCTCGACCGCTTCGAGGCGAAACTCCTCGGCATCGCCTTCTCCTGGAAGGCCGACGAAGCTTGGTATGCCACCATCCCCGACCCCGCCGCCCTCAACCTCTTCCGCCCCGCCCTCACCGGCTCCGCCGAAAAGATCGGCCACAACCTCAAATACGACCTCGCCGTCCTCCTCAACCAGGGCCTCCAGGTCACCGGCCCCTTCTTCGACACCCTCCTCGCCCACATCATCCTCTACGCCGACCAACGCCACACCATGGACTACCTCGCGGAGTCCCTCCTCGGCTACTCCCCCGTCAAACTCACCGACCTCACCACCAACAAGGAGGGCGAGGCCGATCCCGACGACCTCTTCGCCCACGCCGCCGCAAAGTCCAAGGACCTCGACATGGCCGCCATCCCCCTCGAGCAACTCGCCGAATACGCCGCCGAGGATGCCGACGTCACCTTCAAGCTCGCCGCACTCCTCCGCCCCGAACTCGAGACCGCCGGACAACACCGCGTCTTCCACGAGATCGAATCCCCCCTCCTCCCCGTCCTCGTCGCCATGGAGAACGAGGGCATCACCCTCGACCTCGACATCCTCAGGGAATCCGGCAACGAACTCGAGCAACGCATCACCACCCTCAGCGCCTCCATCCTCCAACTCGCCGGACGCGACTTCAACCTCAACTCCCCCAAACAACTCGGCGAGATCCTCTTCGGCGACATGCAACTGGTCGAGAAACCCAAGAAGACGAAAACCGGCCAGTTCAAAACAGACGAGCAAACCCTCGCCTCCCTCGCTCCGAAACACCCCATCGTTGCCGAGATCCTCGAATACCGCGAGGCTTCCAAACTGAAATCCACCTACATCGACGCCCTCCCCAACCACGTCGTTCCCAAAACCGGCCGCGTCCACACCCACTTCCACCAACTCGTCGCCGCCACCGGCCGCCTCGCCTCCTCCGATCCCAACCTCCAGAACATCCCCGTCCGCTCCGAAACCGGCCGCGAAATCCGCAAGGCCTTCGTCCCCCGCGGCAAGGACTTCACCCTCCTCGCCGCCGACTACTCCCAGGTCGAACTCCGCGTCATGGCCGCCATGTCCGGCGACCCCGGCATGATCGAGGCCTTCCAACAGGATCTCGACATCCACACCGCCACCGCCTCCCGCGTTTACGGAGTCACCCTCGCCGACGTCGACTCCGACCAACGCCGCGCCGCCAAAATGGTCAACTTCGGCATCATCTTCGGCATCTCCGCCTTCGGCCTCTCCCAACGCCTCGGCATCCCCCGCACCGAAGCCGCCGAGATCATCGATACCTACTTCGAAAAATACCCCGGCGTGAAGGAGTTCATGGACAAGACCGTCCGGGACGCCGCCGCCAACGGCTACGTCGAAACCCTCACCCAACGCCGCCGCTACCTCCGCGACATCACCTCCTCCAACCAAAACATCCGCGGCAACGCCGAACGCGCCGCCATCAACACCCCCATCCAGGGCAGCGCCGCCGACATGATCAAGCTCGCCATGATCAACATCGACCGCCTCCTCACCGAACGCTCTGCCAAAACCCGCATGCTCCTCCAGGTCCACGACGAACTCGTCTTCGACCTCCACCAGGACGAGGCCACAGAACTGCAACCGCTCCTCGTCGAGGCCATGCAAACCGCCCTCCTTCTCCCCAACCACGTCCCCGTCAAAGTCGACACCGGCACCGGCAACAACTGGCTCGAAGCCCACTAACCGTGGCGGCGGTTTCCCGTGGCGGCGGCTTCCCAACCGCCCGGCCGAGTCCTCCACACCGTGGCGCGACCATCCCGCCCATCCGGGACGCAGCGCCAAAGCGCCGCACCCCCGCCCAGCCTCGCCCTCCCCCCGGAGTGCGGTCGCTCGCCGTGCCCCGGCATAGCCGTAGGCGACGACGGGACACCGCCCGGGAGGGGGCTGGCTTGACAGCCGCGGCGGAGCAGAGCCCCCCCACTCCTCCCGCCCCAGTGAAGTGATTGAATCCATCCGCATGGACGAGACTGTCGATACCGATCCGAACATTGGCGTTCCCTATTGCATCGCCTTCCGGGCCGACAGCCTTAACCGTGAGTTTGATCGGATAGTGATGGTCATGAATTAGTCTCTCGATCTTGTCCAGATCCGCATCAATATCCGGCTCCTCCTGACCGCGTCCGGAAAGAGGCATTATTGCAATCATCGCCAGCAACATTGGGAAGGTTCGTTTCATTTTAGACGATCTAGTGATGGAAGGACTTCATGGGGTGTCGTAATCGCGAGTGCTTCGGCGGTCCGGAGAATCCTGCCTCGACGGTCTCCGGTCAATCATGACGTCGCATCCCCGTCCTGATGGTGCAACGCCTCAACGGCTCTTCCAAAATTCTCCAACACCGCCGGCTTTAACTCCTCGTGCGGGCAATGAGAGCGGATGAAATTCTCAAGATCTGCTGCTGTTAGATATCCTTCGTGAATCAAGCCTGCCACATAGAGGATGTCCTTTGCTCGACCGGCTTCCGTCTTGTTGTAGGCCAAATCGAGCGGATGGAGACAGTAGCCCGTGACGCCCTTCGTGGAAACCACCACACAACGCTCCAGCCATCCTGCGGGCTGAGTCAGCATCGTCCAGTCACCCAGCCGCTCTACATAGAAATGATGTTCTCTCTCAAACTTACTGCCTTGGCCGACCAAGTGATCCCCATTCTCCATGTCCGTACCCACCACCGCGGGCAGTGGGAACATGTCGATGTCGGCGGAGCGGCGAATGTAATCCGGGGCATCCGGATGGGTGGCGAGGATCGCCGCAGAACCCACCACGACAAACCGATCTCTTCCATAAGCCTTTGCGGCGGCCTGCAAGGCGCGATGCAGGTCGGCCTCGAAGAGTTCACGTGGGCTTGTCATGCGAGGACCGGGGTGGGATCACCGGTGAGTATCGGGAGGGGCAAACGGCGCACAAGCGCGGAGTTGTTCGGTCTCTTCGGAGGGATCGCGCAACAGGGTTGCCACCTCTTCCCGCGAAGACGTCCGAAGAACGTCCACCCATCGAAGCTGCAACTCCCTGGCATGACAATACGTTCTTTCCAGCCCGCTCCGGAGGACTGCCATCCCCTGCTCCAAGGAGTCGGGGGTGCCTTCCACCCAACGGGCAAGCCTCTCACCCCGCCTCTGCCGTCGTTCCCTGAGTTCCCTGATCCCGGCTTCCTTCCGGGCCAGAATCTCCTCCAAGGTGACCGATGCCTCCATGGCGGAACCCTAGCACCTGCATCCTGCTCCGTAAAGACGCCTTGTGCCTGGTTGGCAGCATTGCGCAACTCGCATTGCTGCGGAGCCCTACCAGCCCGGGGCAACTCTGGCTCGTGGGGGCCGCGCTGAAAAAATGCGCCAACCCTCGCTCCGAACACCCAGTCCGTCCGCCGCCCTCAAACCGATCCAACGTCCACTCCTACCCAAAGCGGTCACGACCCCTACCTGAGGAACTTGAGAATAGCAGGCACGTCGCAAACCCGTGGCCTTCCCCTGTTGCATTCCCACTTGTTGATCGTCCTCCGCTTCACGCCGATCACCTCTGCCACTTCTCGCTGCAACAGGCCCCGATCCAGTCGGCTTACCCTGATCCGGTCCCCAAGCGTTTTCGACTCTACCGGATACCCCCCTCCCCGCTTGGCATATCCACTCACCATCACTTTGTAAATTCTGCACTCTTTGCACATTTTGGGGGACATCGAGGAAGTCTGCGATCGCACCCTCTTCCTCCGCGAAGGCACCGTCCTCGCCGAAGGCACTGCCAAAATCAAACAACAGTTCCAAAGCCTCGACCTCGACGAGACCTCCATCAAGATCGCCCGCTCCGAGCGTCAGGAAGCGAGCGATCAGTGATCGGACAACGGTAGGGTATTACCCCATGGCGGGACCGCCCCCGCTGGCGCAGTGTAAGCCTTGCCTCTGCGCCGTTTGCGGCAAGAACAGTTTCTCAACCACCAAGTCCGCCGGACGCGCTGATCCCACAGCATCGATGCTCATCAAAATAGCCACGGACAAACCCTCGACCGAAACTGCGGGGGGAAATTTTTCTTTCCGTTAATCCGTTAGAATCTCAGCGGGCTGGCTGATGGACATTCGATAGGAGA
>JAQCFL010000074.1 GCA_027619375.1 Verrucomicrobiota bacterium
ACCTGGGCTTTGTTGTTTCGACCCTTCCGTCTACGCTCTTCGAGCTACGCCGGGACAGGTCAGGCCGGGGTGAGGTGCGGCTTAAGAAAAATCCAAGACTCCGCTTAAAACAGTGCCATTCGCGTCAGCCCCCTTTCTCCCCGCCCTCCTCCCCGATCCCAGCGGGACTGCGGATCTTAACCGTGGGCTTCAGCCCTGATCTTTATACACATTGCACCAATGCTGAACTGGAGGGAGAGCGCAGCTTCGATTCACGATCCCGGAGGGATCACAGCCATGAGCGCGGGGTCGAGGAGCATCGCGACGAACACCCCGGGAACAGGCGATTCAACGGAAGAGTGCACCCCGGTCAGGGGTGCCAGCAGCGGACGATCCGCCCTTAACCTCACGCGGCGGCGGCGTCCCTTGCCAGGGTCGGGAGCAGGTGGGCCGGTTGACTGGTGGTGTCGTCGCGTTGCTCCTCAACCACCGGTTAATCGCTCTGTATCTCTCCGAGCCTCCCGGGGGTTGCCACCCCGGCTCATGCTCTGGACTTGTCCTCCCGGAGTGGCTTGATAAGAACATGGGATCAAGACACAAGCTCGTCCGGTCTCATGAAAGCGTTCCCATTTCTCACCTCGACCGGCTTCGCCCTGCAGGTCTTCATCCTCACTTCGCAGGTGCTCGGGGCGGAGAATGTCACCCTCGCGCCGCACACGTTCACGATTCCAGAGGGCTACAGCCTGCAGCGGGTCGCCGCACCGCCGCTGGTGCAAAGACCCATTCACCTGTGCTTCGATGAGCAGGGCGTGCTTTATGTCACGGATAGCTCGGGGAACACGGACAATGCTCCGGCCCAACTCAAGAATCCAACCCATCGGGTCTTGAGGTTGGTCGACCGCGACGGCGATGGCATTTTCGATGAGTCGACCGTCTTCGCCGATCGCCTGCCTTTCCCGGAAGGCATCCTCGTTCACGAGGGGGCCGTCTACGTCGGAGCACCGCCCCACATTTGGAAACTCCGCGATACCAATGGCGATCACGTCGCCGATGAGCGCACGGTCTGGTTTGACGGCGGGTCCATCGAAGGCTGCGGTAACGACCTGCACGGTCCTTATCTCGGGCCGGACGGATTCTTCTACTGGTGCAAGGGGGCTTTTGCCCCGCAGAGCCACCGCTTGAGCAATGGCAAGACGCTCAACTCGAGCGCCGCCCATGTCTATCGCGCGAGGCCGGATGGAAGCCAACTGGAAGTGGTCATCACGGGCGGAATGAACAACCCGGTCGGACTGGCATTCAGCGAGACCGGAGAGCATTTTCTGAGCGGCACCTTCTTTGATCTTTCCGGACCCGGAAAACGTGACGGTATCCTGCATGCCGTTTACGGCGGAATGTACGGCAAGAAGAATGAGCGGGTTCTCGCTCCGCACCCCAGTTCCGGAAGCCTCCTCCCCATCCTGACCCAGATGGGACCTGCCGCCCCTTCGGGCATCGTGATGCCCAGGAATGAGGCCCTCGGCATGAAAGGCGATTTGCTGTGCGCCAACTTCAACCTGCGGCGCATCTCAAGACACCGGCTGACCAGGGACGAATCAACCTACCGTGCGGAGACGAGCACCTTTCTCGAAAGCGATCAAAGCGATTTTCATCCAACCGATGTGATCGAAGATGCCGATGGCAGCCTGCTCGTCGCGGACACGGGCAGTTGGTACATGATCTGTTGTCCCACCTCCAAGGTCGCCAAGCCCCATATCCTGGGCGCCATTTACCGACTCCAAAAAGTGGACTCCCCCGCGGTCAACGATCCGCGCGGCCTCGAACTGGATTGGAAAGCGCCTGCCATCAGCTGGCTGTCCGATGCGCGACCCGCGGTGGTCACCCGGGCCATCGAATCCCTCGCGAAGGAGAACATGATCGGTGATCTCCGCTCGGCCAAAGCCCGCATCCCGGCCCTCTGGGCGCTCCATCGCATTCCAGGGAAGGAAGCGCGCCAGGCGGGGCGGAGTTTTCTCGGCGACACTCGTCCGGAGGTGCGCGCCGCGGCCATCCACAGTGCCGGTCTGTGGCGCGATCCCGCCGCAGTGGAACCATTGATCGGATTGCTAGCCTCCAGTGACAGGCAGGAACGCCGCCTGGCAGCCATGGCGCTGGGTAGAATCGGGGACCGCCGGGCCGTGAAGCCACTGCTCGACGCCGGCTCGGGGGAAGTGGATGCGTTTTTGAGGCATGCCCTCATCTATGCCCTCTACGAAATCGGGGACCCCCAGAGCCTTCCGGAAGATCATCCGCTGGCCGGACAAGTTCGGCTCATGCAACAGGTTGACGAACGGAATCCGGCGCTCCATGCCCTGCCGGAGATCCAACTGGCCGACCCCGCAACGGCCGATCCGGACAAGGTGGCCCGTCAACGCAAGCGCCTCGAAGAGCTTTCCGCCCTGCTGCCCAAGGGCGATTCCCGGCGCGGCGAGAAGCTTTTCCACAATGCCACCAGATCCTTGTGCATCACCTGCCATGTCATGGGGGATCAGGGGGTCAAGTTCGGCCCGGATCTCACCGGCATCGGCTCGATCCGCAGTGAGCAGGACCTCTTGGAGGCCATCGTCTTTCCCAGTTCATCGATTGCCCGCTACTACGAGCTGGTGATTGTTCGGAAAAAGGAAGGTGAAGCGGCCGGCCTGATCCTTCGTGACACGGTCGATCAATTGATCCTCTCGCCGGCGCCGGGAGTGGAGCTGCCCATTCCGATTCGAGAGATCACCGAGGCAAAATACTCGAATCTCTCTCTCATGCCCGAGCTTGCCGCCGGCCTCCTGCAACCTGAAGAAATCGCCGATCTGGTGGCTTACCTGAAAGAGGCCAAGCTGCCGGGCACCACTCCTCCGGTCCCGGGAAAGCCAGGTGAGGAGCAGGAGATTCCCCGCATCAAGCGGTGAGCGCCATCCTGGCCTGGCCCGTCAAACTACCTTGGAGAGCCGCCCACCAAAATCACCACGCCCGGTCCGTTGGTCAGGGACGGCCGCGGCAGCGTCGCCTTCATCGTTGTGTCACGGGCGATGCCCGGCTCTTTCCGCGGGTCGAAGCAGCACCCTGAGGTCGAATGGCGCTTAAATAAGACGAGATTGGTTCAACCCGTAGCCAGGATCTACCGCGCCCCTCCGGGGTGCTCTTGCACACCACGCTGAGACCCGAAGTAGTTCCCCCTGAAAACCAAGAACCGCGGAAAGCGGATGAGATCAATCCCCTTTCCACCAACCTCCGGCCCGGAGACCGGGGTTGAAGGGCGTTGAACTCACTGCCCCATCCACACGCAGGCGTTCTCCAGGAGGGTCAACAGGTGCGGATTGGCATAGATGGGATAGGCCTGATCACCGGGGCGCACATAGAAAATCTTCCCTTGCCCGAGGTTCCACAGGCAACCCGAGCGGAAAAATTCTCCGCCCTTCCAGCCTTCCGTGAAGAGGACGGTGTCGGGCTCCGGCACGCCGAAGGGCTCGTCATACATTTCGGTCACCTCGAGGGTGAAGCGAGAGGGCACCCCTTGGCAGATGGGATGCCTCTGGTGGACAACGCGCACCTCGGAGGGCTGGCCCGGCCCACAGCAACGCGGGAAGACGCAGTTGGGACGGGTCACCCGCACGGTAACCTTGCCCTGCTCGTCGAATTCGTAGCGCGGCGGAGCGACATTGCGATCAAACTCCCCGGCCTTCTGCCACTGGATCTTTCCTTCGTAAACGACCTTGGCGTTGGCCCGCTTGTCTTCGGCCAAGGCTGCCAGGGCGTCCTGCGCGGCCTTCTCCTGCATGCACACCATGAAGGGCACCGACCAGTGCGCGGAGTGGAGAGGGACGAAGGCGAGCTTGCCGGCTTTCACCAGATCCGCAATTTCCTGACCCTTCCCTTCCGGGATGTCGCGCTGCCGAACGTGCGCCCAATACAGGAGCACATCGGTCCTCTTGAGCACCTCGCTGGTGAGGCCAAATTCGGGATCGTCCTGTTTGGCGGTGGTGACCTCCAGCTTGGGATTCTTTCTCAGGTGATCCGCAATGAAGTTCCCGGGAAAGCTCTCATAGACTTTCTTGCCCACGGGCTGTTGTTCGTCCCAGACGAGGACGCGAATCTTGTCCTGCCCGTGCAGGACCGTGCTGAAAAAAAAGAGGAGCAGGGTGGCGTATTTCATAGCGGGCGTGAGGAATACAATAGGACCGGGGCCGCCCTCCAGCACAATCAGGGCCCAGTGAGCCATCCCCTCCCCTCGCGCACCCCTCACGAAACGGCTCCTCTTTCGTATCCGTCTTTCGCCTCTCGGAGTCACTCAGAGTCTTTCCTCCGGTTGGCACGAAGAGAGAGGGGAGAGGAACTTCGTAAAGTGACGCACCCCAAATGGAGGGCGTGGCACCCGATCAGGCGAGGCGAGACCTAGCGAACCGCGCAAACCCTCATGATGAAGGTCTGTGCGGTTATCCCACCCCAGCGGAAGCGGTCAATTCCGCGTGAGAGGAAGTGCGGGTCCTTGGGTCGAATCCGGGACGAGGCCGCTCTCCATCCGAAACTGACGCCTACTTCGCGCGCTCCGCATCCTTCGGGATGTGGCCGTACTTGGTGTCCACCTTGATCGTTTCCCCCAGTTCCCTTTTGAACTCCCCGGGGCCGGCGCGCATGATGACCCGGTCCTCGGTCCAGTGGTCGCGATACCACGAGCACGGTTTGAACTCGTCGTGGATCGAGACCATCTTGCCGTTCATTTTGTCCCGCAGTTCGGCCAACTTGGCCGCGTGCCCGGGCACGGAGGCGAGGTCCTTCTTCTGCAGCGGGTCGTTCACGTTGTCGAACAACAGCTCCTTCCCGTCCCACAGGTAACGGGCGTAGGTGTATTGTTTGTCCCGCAGGGCCCGCCACTCGAAGCCGTCGTTCCACAGGTAGGTGTGGCCCATCCCCTGCAGCAGGGCGAACTCCGGCTCCGGCCCCGGGCGTCCGAGCGTCAACGCCGACAGGTCCATCCCCTCCACCGCCGCGGGGGACTTCCGCCCACACAGCCCGAGGAGCGTCGGCATGATGTCCGGGGTGGCCATGCAGGCATCGGAGACGGCACCGGCCGGAACATGTTCCGGCCACCGGATGATGAAGGGCACCCGCGCCGATTCCTCATAGAAGGTCATCTTGAAGACGCGCCCCTGAGCCCCGAACATCTCGCCGTGATCGGACACGAAGATGACGATCGTGTTCTTGTCCAAACCGGTCTCCTGCAGCGTCTGCAGAACCCGCCCCACCTGCTCGTCGAGCGCGGCGGTCATCGCATAGTAACCCCGCATCATCTCGGGCAGCTTGGGCTTCCAGTTCTTGAGCCATGCCTCCTTGTCGGTGTTGCGGTCCATGTAGGGATCCGGCTCGTCCTCCCATGTTTCGGGCAGCGGAAACTCCACGTCCTTGAACTTCTCATACCATTCCTTCGGGACATTCTTCTCCCCCCACGGATCGTGCGGCGGACTGTAGGCCACCACCATCGCAAACGGCTCCTCCGCCTTCGCATGGCTCCGGATCTGCTCGATGGCCATGTTCGTGAAATGCACCGGCTTGAACTCCTTGCCGTGCAGCTCCTCCGGACTGTCGGTCCAGTAGGAATAGCGGAAGTTGTTGTGCCCGAAATTGTAAGCCGCCCAGAAATCGTCGAATCCCATCCGATAGGGGCCCGGCGGAACAAAGTTGTTCCCGGCCCCGCCATGCCCCCCGGCCTGGTGGGCCCAAAGGTGCCACTTGCCGATGAGGTCGGTCCGGTAACCGGCCGCCTTCAAAACGTGGGCAAAGGTGTCGTGGTTCGGGTTCAGACGCAGTTCATTGACCACCACCCCGGTCGAACTGGCATACTTCCCGGTCAACAGCGAGCCCCGGAACGCCGAGCACACCGGCGTCGAGGCCACGAAATTTCTGAAGAGCATCCCCTCTCCCGCGAGCCGGTCGATGTTCGGAGTGATCGCCCTCGGATCACTGAACCCGCACGATTGGTAGCGCAGCTGGTCGGCAATCATGATCACCACGTTCGGTGTGGCCTGCGCCTGCTCCGCGCCGCGCAGGGCCCCGGAGGACATGATCAAAAGGGCGACGAGCACTGGGATCCCGCACAGCGGCAAGCGCCGACGGAACAGGATCGAAGAAGGTTCATTGGTTCTGGTATTCATGGGTGCCTCGGTTGTTGTCATCGTGTTTTTGCCGTGGACCGGCCGCGGCCTAAAGGGTGGAGAGATAGGCGACGAGATCCCGCAACTGCCGCTTGTTGAGGAGGGCCTTCACGTCGGGCATCGCCCCGACCGGCTTGGTCCGGGAATCGATCGCGGACAAGGCGTGGGTCTCCTCGCTGCCGTCGGTCAGCTTCACGGTCACCTCCGCATCAGTCTCCCCCATCAGGGTTCCGGTCACGCTGCGACCGTCCTTGAGGGTCAGGACCACCAGCCCGTATCCCGGCACAATCTTGGCCTGCGGATCGATCAGCGACTCCAGGAGGTAGGCTGCCGACTGCCGTTTGCCGATCCCCTCGAGCGACGGCCCGATCTGCTTGTCGGTGCTCGCCAGGGCGTGGCATTTCGAACAGGCCAGCTGGTCGTGGTTGGTGAACAAATTCCGGCCGCCCCGCTCGTTTCCGCCCTCCAGCGCCACATTGAATTCCGCGAGAGGCCCTTCCTTGCTCATCTGCTCGTTGTAGTCCTTCAGCAGGTCCCGCAAGGCCTCGTCCTTGTTCGCCAGGCGTTGGGCGGCCTCGAGGACGTCCAACTGCACGGGGCGCGCGACCTTCCCCGCGATCAGATCCTTCACCAAGCCGCGCAGGACCGGCTCGGGCGACGGCACACCGGACAGGAGCTTCATGGCATTCTGGAATTCCCCCGGGCTCGGCGGCCTCCCCAGCGTCCGCATCAGATACTCCCGCACCTCCGGGATGCCCTGCCGCAGTTTCAACAACTCCCTGGCCGCGGTTTGGCGGACCAGGACGGACTCCGCTGACAGACCATCAACCGCCACCGCAACGAACTTCTCAGGATCCATCCGCTGCAGCCATCCCATCCATTCCTCGCGGACCGTCTCGTCGAGGGTTTCATCCCGAACCAGTCGCACCGCGTGCTCCCAGCTGTCCCCGGAAAGCGGCATGGCCGAGAAGATGACGATGGCCCGCTTCGCCACCCGCAGATCCTTGTCCCCGGTGAGGCGACTCACGGTTTCCGCCCGGAACCCCTCGTCGAGGATCCCGCGGTCGTGCGCGGGCACGGGAAACCCACGACCATCGACCGGATCGATCAGGAGCGGTTCCGCCCAGGATTTCAGCATGTCGAGACCCGCCACCCGCAGCTCCGAATCCTGTTTCGGGTCCGTCACAAAGGCGACCATCCGCCCCACCGCGACCGCAGTCCCCAGGCGCCGGTTCGCAGCGAGGGCCCGGATCGTGATCGCCTCGGCATGAGGGGACTCCAGCCTGGCGGCGACCGCCTCGAGAGCCTCGGGGTGTTTCGAAAATCGGTCCGCATCACCGTCATCATAGATCCCGCGCACCGCATCCGCCCGCACCAAGGCGGACGAATCGTTCAGGAAGGCCATCATGCCGCCGGTGGATCCCAACCTCCGGAGGGCCACCACCGCCGCGACGCGCATCGCCTCGGAAGGGTGGGTTGAGAAGCCCCGCAGTTCGTCCTCCGTCGCCACGCCGACCAGTCCCGACACGCCGGCGTGCCGCAACACCGGAATCTTGTTGTCCGCGGAAACCAGCAGGGAGGTGAGCGCCCCGAGCGCGCCCCGGCTCTTGAGTTTCCCGCAGGTGATCCCCGCGAACAGTTGCACCCGGGGAGAGGAATCATCGAGCAGCCCGGGGATGATATTGTCGGGATCAAAGACGAGATCACCGGCCCATCGTGCCGCCTGCGCACGCATCTCCGCGTCGGGACTCGCGCACAATGCCGCCAGCAAATCCTTGTCCTTGTGCTTCAGCTGGGCGAGTCCCCACAGGCTGTGCAGCCGCGGCAGAAGCTGCGCCTTCTCGTCGAGGGCCACGGCCTGCAGCGCCTTCGTTTCCTTCCGCGCCACCAGCTCGAACTGCGCGGCCATGCGGACCCGGCGATCAGGATGATCGAGAAACGCGAGGCATTCCGGCAGGCTCCGCGAGGCGAGTCCCTCGCTCAGGACTGTCTTCACGACCACCGCCTCCGCCGTGGCGGGTCCCGGGTCCTTCAACCGCCACAGACTGTCCAATCCGCCGCGCGGTTGCCAGAGCGTGAAATACACATCCCCGTCCGGCGCGACGGTGGAGGAGAGCACCTGCTGGTTCAGTCCCTGCACCAGAAGATCGTCCCCCTCGCGCTTGAAGCTCGCCCCATCCGGCACCATCCGGATGGCCCGGATCTCACCCTGCCCGCCGATCAGGAAATGGTCCCGGTACTTGCCTCCCAGCGCCGTTCCCGGCTGGAAACAGAACGCGGCGGGGGCGTTCCAACTGTTCTCGATTGGCGGCAAAATATGGGACGGCTGGCCCTCGTGCAGCGGAACCCACATCCGCTCCGACAACCAGGGACTGTAGAGTCCGTCGGGGGCGGAGCGATAATAGCCGGTCAGCCGACGGTATTGATAGTAGCACCGCCAGCCCGAATCCGATCCCTCCGGAATGTAAACAAGGCGCTCCCGCTCCCCCTGGAAATCCGCGTCGTGATCCACCGTAAACAGGTTCCCATAGTTGTCGAAATCGAAGGCCTGGCAGTTCCGCAACCCGCTCGCGAACACCTCGAACCCGCTGCCATCCGGCTCACACCGCAGGATCGTGCCGGTGTGCGGGTAGGAGACGTGCTGGCCCTCCTTCGTCATCACATCCACCCCGCGGTCGCCCATGCTCCAGTAAATCTTCCCGTCCACCCCCTGCACCAGACAGTGCAGGTCGTGATTCCCATACCCGATGTGGTTGGCAAATCCATGCACGAGAATCTCCTTCCGGTCCGCCTTGCCGTCCCCGGTGGTGTCGGTCAGCTTCCACACGTCCGGGATGATCGTCGCATAGACCGACCCGCCGATCGGCGTCACACTGTGCGCCACCCCCGTCACGGTGTCCTTGAACCCCTCCGCAAAAACAGTCGAGGAATCAAAGTCCCCGTCGCCGTCGGTGTCCTGCAGGGTGAGCACCTGCTCGCTGCGGACCTTCAGGTCCGCGGCATCGATCTTCCCATCCCCGTTGAAATCCCCGAGGCGCTGCGACTTGACGATGCGCTCGGAGTAATTCTCCTCAATCCACTTCTTCTTCTGCGCAACCGAGGTGAAACCCATGTCGATCTCGTGCAGAAAGGGGGACTTCAGAATGCTGATCTCCTCCACGTTGTAGCGGGCCGTCGTCGTGACGTAAACCGTCCCGTCCGCCCCCACCCCCACGCCCAGGACGTTGTTGGTGAGAAATTTCGGAGCCATGAGTTGCTCCGCCACCAGGCCGTCCAGCCCCTTGAAGGGGCCTTCGTCCATCACCAGCGGAGCCGCGCCAAGGCCGCCGGCCGTCGCGAGGAGGAGAACAATGCGCAAAATCATATTGGGATTCACTGAATTGGTATTCACAGGGATTGGGTGGCTTGGTGGCTGCATCCGGACCGCACCGGCCGGGAGCCGAATTGTTACTTCGTTCCGGTGAGATGGTTGATCCCGTCGATGATCAGATTCTGAAACGGCTCCGCCTTCCAATCACCGACATCGTGTCCGGTGCTCAAGCCCATGACCTGTGATTTTCCCTGCGGGCAGGTCCAGACCACGACGGCCTCGTCTTCCCCCTGCACCCCCTTGATGAGCGGGACGACGCCCTCCACCATGTAGATGTTGTTGTAGAGTTCGGTGTTGCCGGTCGTGAAGCCGTCCGGGAAACGCTTGGTGATCGGGTGGTCCTTGGTGATGATGCTCATCGTGATCGGCTTCTTGGCGCCGTGTCGCGCGCTGGCCACGCCGGTGAAATCCCCCCATGCCGGAAACCCCTTGTCGGGGTGCGTTTTGTTCCACTCTTCCACGAGTTCCGGCTTCGCCTTGGCCTCGCCCTTGTAGTCGGCACCGATCGCCCCGGCCGCGCCGTTCCTGTAGGTGTCCCACCAGCAGTGCATGGCACAATGAATGAGCAGGGCGGGCACGCCGTTGACGCGGGTCTGCTCCATGATGTTGGCGGCGGCCTCGAGATCGCGACTGCCGGCGAAGCAGAAGTTGTAAACAACCGCGTCGTAGCCCTTGGCGAAATCCTTGGTGCGCAGCTTCTCGATCTGGGCCTCGTGCTCCCCGGTCATGACGGTCACCTCCCAACCGGCCTTCTCACCGATCTCCTTGAAGATGGCCATCTGCGGCGTGTACTTGTGAAAGGTGCCCGGCTCGTGAGTCACATAGAGGACCTTGGTCTTTCCGGCCCATGCTGCCGCGGAGGCCAGCATGACCAGCCCCATTGTGATTGCCTGTTGGATTCTCATTTCGACTCGGTTTTTGATGTGTTCGCTTCCAGAATTTCCCAATCCCGCGGATCGGCCCTGAATTTCTGATACTCCATGAGGATCAGTGATTTGTCGCTAATATTGGAAACCAACAGGCCGAAGCCCGCCTCCTCCTCGCCGGCCCGGCTCTCGGAATCAAGGGCGGAATGGCGGAAGACCTTGGTCTCAAGGCGGGGAAGGTGCCAGCCGGAAGGACCGATCGCAACAGTTTAGCTGAATTTCAGTCGGAAAAAATCGATGAATAGTAGCGCATGGACGGCAGAGCCGGTGAGAAGGGCCGGAACAGCGGAGAAGGCATCCCATCCTCGACAGACACACCGCTCACTCACGTAAAAAACATCTCCATTTCGCTCGACGGAGAGGACGGAATAAAATCACAACTCCCGCACCCCTTCACTCATGAAACGTCGTCGTCTCAGCCTCCTTCTCCTTTCCCTTGTTCTCAGCTCAAATCCGCTCAGCTCAGCTGAACCGTCTGCAGAGACCCTCCTCACCCTCGACAACGGCACCGCGAAAGTCGGCATCGACCGCGGCAAAGGTGCCTCCATCACCTGGCTCTCCTGGGCGGCCTACCCGCAGAACATGATCAATAGCGCCGATCCCGGCCGCCTCATCCAGCAATCCTACTACGCCGGCCGTTCTCTCGACCGCACCGCCGACGGTCAGTGGAAAGCCTGGAGCCCCTGGCCATGGAATCCCATCCAGGGTGGCGGCGTCGAATCCTGGGCCCGCGTCACGGAGTTCAAACGCATCGACCAGACCCTCTTCTCCCTCACCATCCCCAAACTCTGGGACATGCCCAACGAGGAGGCCTCCGCCGTCATGAAACAATGGACCACCTTCGAACCAGGCGCGCCCGATGTCATCGCGGTCCGCTGCAAGTTCACCTCCCGTCGCACCGCTGACGATCGCTGGGGCCCCGCCACCCTGAACTCCCAGGAAGTCCCCGCCTGCTACTTCACCCGCAACTTTGACCAGATAAGGAGCTACCTCGGCGGGGGCCGCTGGCGCGACGAACACCAACCCGCCGGCCCTCCCTGGGGCCACGCCAAACCACCCCTCCTCGCCATGGCCTGCTTCAACGCCGAGGGCCAGGGCGTCGCCATCTTCAGCCCCACCTCCGGCGACACCTGGAACTTCGGACCCCACCAGAACAAACCAAGCACCGATCCTGCGGCCGGCCCCTGCGTCCACGTCGCCCCCGTCTCCCGCGTCAAACTCGCCCCTAAATCCACCTACACCTACCGTTACTGGCTCGTCGTCGGCAGCGAAAAACAACTCGCCTCCCGCCTCGACTTCCTCCACCAAAAATACGCCGCCGAACGCGGCACCCTCACCACCCCCTAACCAACCACCCCTTGCCACCCCTCCTCCACATCGTCCACGAAGATCCCGAATTCGTGGTCGTCAACAAAGTCAGCGGCATGCTCTCCGTCCCCGGCCGCGGACCCGGGAAGATCGACAGCGTCGCCACCCGCGTCCGCCAGATGTTCCCCGGCTGCATCGACCAACCCTCCGTCCATCGCCTCGACATGGACACCTCCGGCCTCCTCGTCCTCGCCCGCACCACCCAGGCCCACCGCCTCCTCTCCAAACAATTCCAAGACCGCCAAACCCGCAAACGCTACATCGCCCTCCTCGACGGCATCCTTCACGGCGAACGTGGCACCATCGAACTCCCCTTCCGCCTCGATATCGACAACCGCCCCATCCAAATTTACGACGAAGTCCACGGCAAGATGGGCACCACCCATTGGGAAAAAATCGCCATCGAAGGCCACCACACCCGCGTCGCCTTTATCCCCGTCACCGGCCGCACCCACCAGCTCCGCCTCCACGCCGCGCACCACAAAGGCCTCGGCCTCCCCATCGTCGGCGATCCCTTCTACGGCTCCGGCACCGGCCCCGGCCAACTCAAACTCCACGCCTCCCAACTCACCTTCCTCCACCCCGGCACCGACCAGGAACTCACCTTCCTCTCCAACCCCATCTTCTGACTCCCCCTCCCCCCAGCCGACCAACGACGCCCACGTCGTCCGCCCAACCCCGACTCCCCTCCCATTCAATATTCAATATTCGGCGTTCGATGTTCGGCGTTCCTCCCCTTCCGCATTCCGCATTCCGCATTCCGACTTCCGACTTCCGACTTCCGACTTCCGACTTCCGACTTCCGCACTCCCCATTCCGCATTCCGCATTCCGCATTCCAAACTCCCACATTCTCGTCCATTCGCGTCCATTCGCGGTTAAAATTCCCCACTCCCACCATGCACCTCGCCTGCCCCCACTGCCAACACACCATCCGCGGCCCCAAATCCCTCATCGGCCACCGCACCTCCTGTCCCTCCTGCGACCACTCCTTCATCTGGACCGATTGCTTCCGCTCCGGCGAAACCTTCATTGTCTATGACCTGGAAACCACCGGCCTCAGCCCCGACGCCGACGACTTCATCCAGATCGCCGCCGTCCGCTACCACGCCGGCTGCCTCTGCCCGGAGGAAACCTTCTTCAGCTTCGCCCGCCCCTCCCGCACCATCTCCTCCTTCATCCAAAGTTACACCGGCATCAGCAACCACGACGTCCGCGATGCCCCCCGCCCCGCCGAAGTCCTCACCAACTTCGCCGCCTGGGCCGGCCACGCCACCCTCATCGCCCACAACGGCAAACGCTTCGATTCCAAATTCCTCGACGCCACCTGCCGCAAGAACGGCCTCCCCTCCCGCGAAGTCGAATGCATCGACTCCATCCACATCTCCAAAATGCTCTTCGGCCGCGTCCGCGGCACCGGCCACTCCCTCGATCACGTCAAATCCCGCCTCGCCCTCCACGACACCAGCCTCCGCCGCCACGACGCCCGGGGCGATGTCGACATCCTCGGCCGCGCCGTCCTCGAAATGCACCGCCGCCTCCGCCTCGACAACGCCCTCAACGGCGTCCCCCGCCACACCGCCCAACTCCCCCTCACCTGACGCAACAATCCCCGAGCCCAACTCCTCGGGCAGACGTAGGCCTCCGCCCTCCTCAACTCCCCGCTCCTGTCCCAACGGGACAGCTCATACCAGCCCCGGACCAAGTCCGGGGAACCCACCCCCCTCGCACAACCGCGTCCCATCGGGACGCCTCATGCCGGACGCCCCATGCCCCACCACCACG
>JAQCFL010000075.1 GCA_027619375.1 Verrucomicrobiota bacterium
GGGGGGTGCGGAGGGGGGCGTGCTTCTGTTTTAAGAGCGTTTGAATGAGGTTGATGTCCTCCTCGGTGAGGTCGAATGCGGAAGAGTGGGAGGGGAGAACGCCGAACGCCGAACGTCGAACGTCCAATGCCGAATGGGGAGAAACTGACTCCTGACTCCTGTCCCCTGACTCCTGTGCCGCAACGCAGTTCGCACAATGGCCGCAGGGGTCCTTCATCGTTTCGCCGAAGTGATCTAACAGATGTTGGTTCAAACACTCCTGCGTTTCCGCATAGGCGAGGACTTGTTGGAGTCGGTCGAGGTCCTGTTGTTCGCGGCGGAGGAAGAGTTGTTGGAGGCGTTCGGTGAGGGCGTCGAAGTCGTCGGGGTGTTTGAGGAGGCGGTAGCCCTGGCGGACGCCGGAGGGTTGGAGGACGAGGTCGCCGTGGGTTTCGAGGTGGGTGAGGGCCTTGACGATGCGCTGGCGGTCGCAGTCGAGTTTTTCGGCGGCCTCGTCGATATTGATGGTGGTCCAGAGGCGGGCCTCGCTGCCGGTGGTGAAGAGGGCGCGGAGGAATTTTCTACGATCTTCGTCGTAGCCGAGGAGGACCTGGTCGGGGAGGCGGAGGAACTTGAGCTTGTAGGTGGTGTAGAAGGGGGAGGTGGCGGCGATGTGGCCGTCGAGTTCGAGGTAGGTGAGGAGGGTGTTGATGACGAGGGGGCGGATGTCGTTGGTGGTGGAGAGTTCGTAGAGGGAAATGTCGAAGGTGTCGCCGGCCTTGAGGATTTGGTCGAGGACGCGGCGGACGGCGTTGGGGGAGGGGGTGTCGCCGTAGATGAAGTTTTCGAGGATGCGGAGGTCGTCGGCGCAGGCGAGGAGTTCGCAGGTGGCGGGTTGGCCGTCGCGGCCGGCACGGCCGATTTCCTGGGTGTAGTTTTCGAGGGACTTGGGGAGGTTGTAGTGGATGACGCGGCGGATGTCGGCCTTGTCGATGCCCATGCCGAAGGCGATGGTGGCGGTGATGATGGGGGCTTCGCCTGACATGAAGGCTTCCTGGCAGGCGGAGCGGGTTTCGGGGCGGAGGCCGGCGTGGTAGGGGCGGGCGGGGAGGCCTTCGCGTTTGAGGAAGGCGGCGAGGGATTCGGCGGTTTCCTGGCGGGTGCCGTAGATGATGGTGGGGGCGGTGGGGTCTTTGCGGAGGCGATCGAGGAGAGTGGTCCGTTTGTCCTTTTCCAAAGAGGGGGAGACACGAAGGGTGAGGTTGGGGCGGTGGAAGGAGAGTTGGACCTGGTCGGTTGCGGCGATGTCGAAGTTGCGGCGGATGTCGTCGGCGACTTCGGGGGTGGCGGTGGCGGTGAGGGCGAGGACACGGGTGATGCCGAGGTCTTTGGCGAAGCGGGCCAGCTTGAGGTAGTCGGGGCGGAAGTTGTGGCCCCACTCGGAGATGCAGTGGGCTTCGTCGATGGCGAGGAGGGAGATGGACATCTCGTCGAGGCGGGCGCGGAACTTCTCGTTGGCGAGGCGCTCGGGGGCGACGTAGAGGAGTTTGAGGGAGCCGGCGCGGATCTGGTCATAGATGGCGAAGGCTTCCTCGGTGCTGAGGGAGGAGTCGAGGCGGGCGGCGGCGATGCCTCTTTGCTGAAGGGCATCGACCTGGTCCTTCATGAGGGCGATGAGGGGGGAGACGACGAGGGTGACGCCGTCGAGGAGGAGGGCGGGAAGTTGGTAGCAGAGGGACTTGCCGCCGCCGGTGGGAAAGATGGCGAGGGCGGGGCGGTCGGCGAGGAGGGTCTCGATGACCGGTTGCTGGCCGTCGCGGAATTGGGAGTGGCCGAAGTGGTTCTCGAGAGTGGCTTGAAGGGAGGGGTTGATGGGTGGAGAATGGCGGATTGAGAATTCAGGGGAAGAGGGAATGTGGGTTGGGGCACGGACTTTGGCCCCGCAGGGGGGCGGGGGTTGATGACGCAGGCGGCGCCTGAGCTCCCTTCCCGTTGGGGCGGGGGGCGGACTGAAGACTGCGGTCCCAAGGGGAGGTTGCCGATTTATTTAAGATTTCCTGAATATTAAGAAGAATTAAGTTAATTCTTCCCGTTGATCGGGAGGGCGCTATTATGCAGCGAAGCGGGTTGTTCACCCCCATAGCTATTTATGAGATCCCCCCGATTATGGGCGCGTTTTTTTGATCGGAACTCTGCAACGCGTCGATGTGGGGCGGGTCGGATTGGGGGTGGCCTGGGCGCCGAGGGCTCCGAGGAGGAGGAAGGGAATGAGAAGTCTGGTTGGTTTCATGGTTGGTGCCCCGGAGGGCGGTGTTCAGGGGGAGGTACGCCGGGGATGGGGGAAAAGTTACGGGGAGGACCCGCTAAATTAAGTTGTAACCGGGGCCGGGTTTTGAGCGTAGTACGCGGGGAATCACCATCGCTATTATGAATCGCAAGATCACCGCATTTGTTATCGTGCTCCTCTTGGCCGGAGCAGCCGCCATTGCCATCATGAATTCCAGGAAGGAAAAGGGGGACGGGACGGCCGGTGGCGGCGGGACGAATGCTCCGGGTTCCACGCGGGTGGCACCGGGCAGTGGTTCGGCGGAGCGGGCGGAAGGGAAGAAGGATTCCGATCGTCTGGATCGGGAGCGGCGGGACGCCGATCTGATGGCCCAGTATGGCGGGGTGCGGACGGCGCTGGCGCGGAAGGTGTCCGAGAACGTGGTGTCGCTGCTGGATGATGCCATCGCGATGGGCGACATGATGGCCAACGGAGCGGGAGAAAATTTCGGGGGCCGTCGCGGGCTGATGCGCGGGGCGCTGGGACGGACCGGGGTGGAGTTGACCGAGGAGCAGCAGGAGAAGGCCACAGAATTGTTCGCGGCGTATCAGAAGAAGCAGTTGGAGAAGTCGCGCACTGCGGTGGACGGGCTGCGGAAGGATTCCACGGCGCTGATGGAGTTGTTTCTGGCGGGGGATGCGAAGGAGCGGGGCGAGATCGACGAGGACGAGTGGGCGGCGATTCGCGATGGCGCGGTGGGAGATTTGGGCGATGTGATCAATCCGCTGGACCGGAACAATTTCCGAGGGGGACGGCCGTTGGAGGACGAGGAGTTCGTGAGTGGATTTGAGGCGATCCTGGACGAGGATCAGAGCGCGGCGTTCAACACCTACCGGGATGAACGGACGGAGGAGGCTGCGGCGAATCCGGCGAACAATGGGAACATCAGCAACCTTCCGACCATGGAATTGGACACGCTGGACGAGGCGGTGACCGGCGCGAAGAAGATGACTTCGGGATTCCGCTCGGTGCTGGAGGGTTTGGGGTCGCTGCAGGAGTTGCGGCCACAGATTGAGCCGCAGACGGAAGAGGAGTGAGTGGGGACGGTGCGGTCGCCGGACTTAACCGAGAGCCATTCGGAGCGGGAGGAACCCGGGTGGGTGGAAGCCGCCGCCGCGGATTAGAAATCTTGCATGTTGCGTTTGGGGTCCCACCAGTCGGTGTTCCAGTAGAGGTGCATTTCCTTGGCGGGGGGGACGGCGAGGGGGCGGACGATGCGGAAGCCGACGGCCTGGCCCTTGGGTTGGACTTCGTCGGTGTTGGTGTGGTACCAGACGCTCTTGGGGAATTGGGGGTCGATGATCTTCCAGCGTTTGGAGGACTCGGTGCGGGCTGCGCTGCGGAGGCGGTCGGTGGTTTGGCGCCAGCTGCCGCCCTTGGTGATCCGCGGGTAGCGGTCGATGGCGATGCGCCAGGGGTTGAGGACGCCGTCCTTGAGGTTGGCGCGGAAGGTGGGATCGCCGCCGTCGAGGACCCATTCGGCGGCGTTGCCATGCATGTCGAAGAGGCCCCAGGGGTTTGGTTTTTTCTCGCCGACGGGGTGGTAGGTGTCGTCGCTGTTGTCGAGGTGCCAGGCGTAGTCGTCGATCTCCCCGTCGCCGAAGGAGTAGGCCGTCTTGGTGCCGGCGCGGGCGGCGTATTCCCACTCGGCTTCGGTGGGGAGGCGGTAGAACTGGCCGGTCTGGGCGGTGAGCCATTCGCAGAACTTGGAGGCGGCGTGCTGGGTCATGCTGATGGCGGGGTAGTTTTCGTCGTAGCCACCCTCGCCCATGTTGAAGTGCATGCCGGTGTAGGGCGGGGTGGGTTGGCTGACGACATCGACGAGGGGGGTGTCGCCATCGACGACGGGGGCTTCCTGGGTGTCGCGGTTGGAGTCGAGGTCGAGGGTGCCGTTCTTGTTGCGGGCCTTCCCGTTGTCCATGAAGTTGATGTAGAGGGCCCAGGTGGTTTCGGTGCTGGCGATCCAGAAAGGATCGATCTTCACGGTGCGTTGGGGGCCTTCGCCGGCGTCGCGGCCTTCCTCATCGTCGGGGGAGCCGAGGGTGACCTCGCCGCCGAGGAGGGGGAGCATCTTGAGGCTGTGATCGGGGGCGGCGGGGATTTTGAGATCGTAGGGTTTCATCTCCGCAGCGGCGGCGGGGCCGCCGGTTTTGGTGATGAGTTGGTGGATTTTTTCGGTGACTGGAAAGATCTCCTCGCAGGGGAACTGGTAGTCGGCGGGGAAGAGGGTGACGCCGGTGCCGGGACGTGCGGCGAGGGGAGTGGCGGCGTCCTTGATCCCGGTGGCCGGAGTTTCGGTGGCCGGAGTTTCGGCGGAAGTCGGGGGGGCGAGGAGGAGGGTCGCCGCGGTAGCGAGGAGAAGGGAGGGGCGGTGATGCATGGGAGGAGTGTTTGCTTGGAGGTGGGGAGGGGCAACGAGAAAGATGGCGGGACCGGAGTCCCGCCATCTGAGAGATCATTCCGGGGTTCGGCTTAGACCAGTTTGTCCATGCCGGGGATGGGGGGCAGGGGGACGGGGAAGTCGTCGCCGAACTTCAGGTCGTCGGGAGCCTTGTCCTCAGTGGATTTGAAGAAGGCTTCCCAGGTGAGGCGTTTGCCGGTGTGGGCGGCCTCACGACCGAGGAGGCCGAGAGCGGTGGAGTTGGCCATCTGCTCGAGTTTTTCGACGTGCTTGCCGCTGCGGAGGCCGGCGAAGAATTCGTTGTGCTCGACCTGGTACATGTCCTGTTCCTCGCCGTCCTTGGCGGCATAGGTCCAGACGCGTTTGCCGTCGGGATCGTCGATGTAGCAGTTCCAGGGGCCGAAGAAGGTGCCGCCTTCGCAGACCACGCGGGAGATGTTTTCGCTGTGGCACTTGTTGAGCCAGCGTTGGTTGATGTGGCCGAACATGCCGTTGGGGTATTCGTAGGCGATGGAGTAGTGATCGTATTGATCGCTGATGCCGGTGAGTTGGGCCCGGCCACCGTTGGCGATGGCGGCGACGGGAGGTTTGTCGCCCATGGTCCAGGCGAGCTTGTCGATGGCGTGGATGCACTGCTCGATGAGGGGGCCGCCGGAGAGCCATTCGAAGTTGATCCATGCGCGGATCTGCCACTCGACATCGCCCATGCCGTCGGGCTTCTTCGCGTCGGGGGCGAGGGGGCGGACGGGGCTGGCGAGGTAGCTGCCGTAGAAGCTGGTGATGCGGCCGAACTCACCGCCGAGGACCTTGGCGAAGCCCTCGCGGCAGGCGGGGGAGGTGCGCCAGCAGAAGCCCTGTTGGACGGAGACGTTTTTGGCTTGGGCCATCTTGGCCGTTTCGAGGACGGACTTGATGCCGGCAATGTCCACGGCGACGGGTTTCTCGGCGAAGACGTGCTTGCCGGCCTCGATGCAGGCGCGGAGGTGTTGGGGTCGGAATCCTGGAGGGCCGGCGATGAGGACGACGTCGACCCCGGAGGCGACGAGTTTTTCGTAGGCGTCGAGTCCGACGAACTGGCGTTCGGCGGGCACGTTGACCTTGTCGCCGAAGCCGGCCTTGAGGCCGTTGAGGGTCCGCTCCACTTTGTTTTCGAAGGCGTCGGCGAGGGCCCAGAGGACGACGTTGTCATCGGCGCGGAGGGCCTGGTTGGCGGCACCGGTGCCGCGTCCTCCACAGCCGATGAGGCCGATCTTGAGGGTTTCGTTGTTGGGGGCACCCGCCCTGGCGATGTGCGGGGCGAGGATGGTGGTGGCTCCGACGAGGCTGCTGGTCTTCAGAAATGTGCGCCGGGTGGGCGATTCGGTTGTGTTCATAAGTTTACTGGAGTCTGGATGCGATGAATTTCAGTGAGTCTTTCAGATTTCAGGCGGAAAGGAAGCAGTGGCTAGGGGGAGAATCAATCGAAAATGTGATATAGGAGCAGCTAAATACGATTTCGCCTTGCCGCTCTTTCATCGGAACGGCAGTCTTCCGGGAAAAGTGGAAGTTCTGGCCATGGGACTCAAATCTGACTAACAAGTCGTGGTCGCCGGGGCGTCACCTGAGTGTAGAAGAAGCCGACATGTCACACAACGAAGGAGACTTACTGAAGGCGGTAGGAAGCCTGGACGAGCCGGACGACTACTTTACCGGGATCGACTGGGGCGGCCTATGCCTTCCGCGGAATATTCTTTGTTTTTCGCGGCAGCATCAGGCGCATGAGACCGAGGGCTGGAGCGGGATTTCCGCGCAGTCCGGACGATACGACCAGCATTCGCGCTTTGTGTTGTTGGTGGGGTTGGATGGAGCGGGCCGGGTGGGGGTGGAGACGGAGGTCTGGCGGTTTGAGCGTGGGGAGGGGATTTTGATGTTTCCGCACCAGGTCCATTACTACATGGATCTGCCGGAGAGGTTTTGCTGGCTGTATGTGACCTTTGAGATGGATGGAGAGGGTCGTGACGTCCTGGGGGACCTGCGGGATCGGCCGCGGACGGTGTCGGCGGCCTGTCAGGAGCAGTTGACGAAATTTTTGCGGACCTATGAGGGGGGAGGCGGTGCGGAGAATGCCTTGCGGGCCAGCGTGGATCTCGGGCATGTCCTGGAGGAGTTTGCCAAAGGGAGTGTGCTGAAGGCGGTGGGAGCGGGGGCGGGGACGGTTTCCAAAGTGCGGGAGTTCGTTTTTGGTCACCTGGGGGCGGATCTCTCGGTGGATGCCATCGCCAATGAGATGGGGTGTTCGGGAAGCTATTTGCGGGAACGCTTTCGGGAGGAGTCGGGAATTTCGCTGGGCCACTTTGTGCGCTCGGTGCGATTGGTGCGGGCCACGCATTTGTTGCGGGAGGGGACGCAGGGGGTGGGGGAGATCGCGATGGAGTGCGGGTTCGGATCGTTCACGACCTTCTCGCGGGCCTTTTCGCAGGTTTATGGGATGAGTCCCTCTGAGTATCGGAAGACCTCGCGGATCAAGAAGGGGCGGGGATAGGGGGAGGAGTGGCTCCTCCCGGCTGTTTTTTTGGGGTCTTCCTCAAAATCTGTGGGTCAGGGACGATGATCGTACGTTTAAGTTGAGCGGTTAAGGGGATCCGGGTAAGGGTTGGGGTTAAGTGTTCGTTGAGGTGTTTGCGGGGGTGGAACAGCCGGACGGCGCGGAGCGACGGACCCCTGCCGCGGGAGGCTGATCGTCATTATTGACAAGATTAATTTCGGGTTGGCGTAAAAGACTTTGCAACGAAGGCTGGATCGGCTCTTCTTGCGGAAAGGTGGATGGCCCTGTCCGCCGAAACCGGATAGAACCATATAATGAGCGACCAAAGCGCACGGCCCGGGACAGCGATGAAGCTGTCGGTGATGATGTTTCTGCAGTTCTTCACGTGGGGGGCCTGGTTTGCGACGCTGGGGCAGTGTTTGGCGACGAACAACCTGTTGGACTTTGCGGGTGACGCGTATGGCAGTGCGCCCCTCGGGGCCATTTTCGCGCCGCTCTTTCTCGGACTGATTGCGGACCGCTTCTTTCCCTCCCAGAAGGTGATGGGAGTGTTGTTCCTGATCAGTGGAGCGTTGTTGATGCTGATTCCCGGGGTGGCTGGGGCGGGCGAAGGGAAGACGATGACGCTGTTGATGTTGGGCATCATGTTGGCCTATATGCCGACCCTCGGTCTGGGCAACACGGTTGCCTTCAGCAATCTTGATCGCAACTCCTTCCCGAAAGTGCGGGTGTGGGGAACGATCGGCTGGATTGCGGCGGGGTTGACGGTGGGGGCCTTGGGATGGACTTCGAGTCTGAACATGTTCTATCTGGCGGGAGGCTGTTCGTTGTTGCTTGGGGTTTATTCGTTTTTCCTGCCCCACACTCCCGCTCCGGCGAAGGGGGAGCCAATCAACATGCGGGCTTTGTTCATGGTGGATGCCTTCAAGATGCTGGCGGTGCCCTCCTTCATGATATTCATGCTTTGTTCCATGTTGATCTGTGTGCCCCTGGCCTACTACTTCGGGTTGACCGGGAATTACCTGACCAATGCCGGTTTTGAACAGGCGGCGTCGTTCATGACCATCGGTCAGATGTCGGAGATCTTCTTCATGTTGCTGATCCCCTTCTTCTTCCGGAAACTGGGCGTGAAGTGGATGATCGTGATCGGGATGCTGGCCTGGGTGGCGCGGTATTTGCTCTTCGCCTTTGGTGCGCCGGATCAGTTGGTGTGGATGATCTTTCTGGGTGTGGCCCTGCACGGGATTTGTTACGACTTCTTCTTTGTGACGGGCTTTATGTACGCTGACCGGGCCGCTTCCAAGGCCATCCGCGGGCAGGTGCAGAGCATGCTGGTGTTCTTTACCCAGGGTCTGGGGATGTGGGTGGGCTACAAGGTGGCGTTTTCGAAGGTTGGATCGACGGTGCCGGATTCGGCCGGACTGGGTGAGGCAATCGCGGCCGCGCGGGGGGTGCAGGAGCTGAGTTTCTGGGACAAGTTGGCCGGGATGTTTGCGGTGGACATGCCGGCTGCGGTAGACAGGACCCTTTTGGGGAACGTCATGGATGATTGGAAGGAGTTCTGGATTTTGCCGGCGATGATGGCGGGGGGGATTGCGGTGCTCTTCTTCCTGCTTTTTGTGGACAAAACCAGGGTCAACGAGACGGACGAGGAGGTGCTGGCCGAGGCGGCGGAGGCACCCGAGGAGATGCCCTGAAGTTCCGCTGAGATCCTGATGATTGAAGCGGAAGATCCTCCGCGCCGTTCCCGTATTCCTCTGCCACCATGACCACGAAATTCTCCCATTCCCGCCGGTCGGCCCTCAAGGGGTTGGCTGCCCTCGCCACCATTCAGATCGTGCCCCGCAACGTGATCGGGCAGGGGGTGACCCCGCCGAGTGAGGAATTGACGCGGTGCATCATTGGTTGCGGGGGGATTTCGGCCTCTCACCTGGGGATGCCGGGACGGATCCTGGCGATGTGCGATGTGGACAGCCAGCATCTCGACCAGCGCATGGGGCAGGTGCAGAAGAGCGGCAACAAGGACGTGAAGGGCTACCACGATTTCCGCGAGGTGTTGGCACGGGAGGACATCGACATCGCGCACATCTGCACCCCGCCACATTGGCATGCCTACATGGCCATTGCCGCGGCGAAGGCGGGCAAGGACATCTGGTGTGAGAAGCCGATGAGCCGGACGATCGGCGAGGGGGTGGCGATGGTGAAGGCGGTGCAGGAGAACAAGCGGATCTTCCGCTTGAACACGTGGTTCCGGTTCAAGGATGGGTTTTACGGGATGGGCACGACGGTCGCGCCGATTCGCAAGGCGGTGATGAACGGGATGTTCGGCGGGCCGCTGACCGTGACGGTGGGCGCGCACCAGGGCTTCAACTGGAAATTTCAGTGGGTGGGGAAGACCGACCTGGAGGAGCAGCCGGTGCCGAAGCATTTTGATTACGATTTCTGGTTGGGGTCGGCCCCGGTGAAGCCCTATCACCCGCACCGCACCCACGGGTCGTTCCGGGGTTACTGGGACTACGATGGCGGTGGGCTCGGGGACATGGGGCAGCACTATCTGGATCCGGTCCAGTATATCCTCGGCAAGGACGACGAGTCGCCGGTGGAGGTAATGATCGATGCGGATCCGCAGGATCAGGATGCGGTCGGGAAGTGGCGGCGGATCGAATACACCTATGCGGACGGGACGAAGATCGTCCTCGATGGGGATGGCCGGGAGAAGGACATGCCTTACATCAAGGGGCCGGAGGGGAATCTCTTCCGCGGCTTCAAGTCGGACATCGAAGGGTTTGAGGAGAAGCTGAAGGCGTTGCCGGATCCGGAACCGCAGTTGACGGATTTCCATCAGGCGGTGCGGGAGCGGAAGAAGTTCGCGTTGAACGAGGAGAACGGGTTCCGGTCGGCGACGGTGGTGAACCTGGGAACGATCGCGCATCGTTCGAACAAGAGCTTCAAGTTCGACGGGAAGAATTTCACGATTGATGAGCCGGAGGCGAACAAGCTGATCAATCAGCCGCAGCGGGAGCAGTGGAAGTTGCCGTCATGAACGAGACGGCTGTGTGGGTGGGCATGCGGGGACCCATCGGAGCACCGGAACTGGCCGTGTCGGCGGTGATAATCGCTCTTCTCCTGATGTCGGATCGGGTGGTTTCGAGGATCGTGAAGAACTACATCAAGAACAGCAGCAACAAGAAGAAGGATGAGTAAGAAACTGAGAGTGTTGTGTGTTGGTGCGGGGCACATGGGGAGATCCCATGCGCTGGCCTATCATCGGATTGAGGATTTCGAGATTGTGGGGATCGTGACGCGGTCGTCGGAATCGCGAGGGAAGCTGAATGCGGAACTGGGCGGAGGCTATGCGGAGTTCGGCGACTATGCCGGGGCCCTGGCGGCGACGAAGCCGGACGTGGTGAGCATTTCGACCTATCCGGACACGCATGCCTCGTATGCGCTGGCGGCATTCGAGGCGGGGGCGGATGTGTTCATCGAGAAGCCTCTGGCCGAGTCGGTGGCGGAGGCGGAGAAGATCGTGGCGAAGGCGCGGGAACTTGGGCGCAAGCTGGTGATCGGTTACATCCTGCGCCACCATCCGAGCTGGATCAAATTCATCGAGGTGGCGCAGACGCTCGGCAAGCCGTTGGTGATGCGGATGAACCTGAACCAGCAATCGAGCGGCGACAACTGGGTGACGCACAAGAACCTGATGTCCTCGATTTCGCCGATCGTGGACTGCGGGGTGCACTATGTGGATGTGATGTGCCAGATGACGCGTTCCAAGCCGGTCCGTGTTTCGGGTCTCGGGGCGCGGCTCACGGATGAGTTGCCGGAGGGGAGAATCAACTACGGGCACCTGCAGGTGGCCTTTGAGGACGGCAGCGTGGGCTGGTATGAAGCGGGTTGGGGTCCGATGATGAGCGAGACGGCGTTTTTCGTGAAAGATGTGGTGGGGCCGAAGGGCTGCGTGACCATTGCCGCGAAGACGGCGGGTGGGGAAGGGGCCTCGGCGGAGGTGGACGCGCACACGAAGACCGAGGCGCTGCGGGTGCACCACAGTGAGCTGGATGCCAACAACAAGTTTGTGCGGGCGGACGACTGGATCGACATGGACGATGAACCGGATCACGACGAGTTGTGCCACCGGGAGCAGGAGTATTTGCTGAAGGCGATCCGGGAGGACATGGATTTGGGCGATCACATGGAGGATGCGCTGAACTCGATGCGGATCGTGGAGGCGGCGGATCAATCGTTCCGGACGGGGAAGACGGTGGAGCTTTGATAAGTAACAATTGAAACAATGAAAATGAAAGTGGTGCTATTGTTGATGGTCGGAGCCATTTCGGTTCAGGCGGAGTTTGTGCCCATGTTCAATGGGAAGGATTTCACGGGATGGGGCGCGCCGGGGAAGACGGAGAAGAACGGCTATGTGGTGGAAGGGGAGATGATCGTGACCGCGCCGCCATGCAGCAACCTGGTGACGGACAAGGAATACGAGGACTACATCATGGAGTTCGAGTTTCAGCTGACGCCGGGAGCGAACAATGGATTGGGGATTCACTATCCGGGGTCCGGTGATGCCGCCTACAAGGGGATGGAGTTGCAGATTCTGGATGGGGAGAATGAGAAGTATGGCGGGAAGTTGAAGGACTATCAGCATCACGGCTCGCTCTACACGCTGGCCCCGGCCCTGCGGGGGCACATGAAACCGATCGGGGAGTGGAATCAGCAGCGGGTCACGGTGCGCGGGCCGCGGGTCTCGGTGGAGTTGAACGGGGTGTGCATTCTCGACGCGAATCTCGATGAGTTGAACAAGACCCATCCGAATCACGAGGGAGCGAAGCGGCGGAAGGGGAAGATCTGTTTTGCGGGGCACGGGGACGTGATTCGTTTGAAGAACCTGCGCATTGCGGAGCTTTCGCATGGAACGGATTCCGAGGAGGCGCTCTATCAGGCGCCGGGGAAGGCCGACGAGACGCTGGCGGAGAAGGGTTTTGCGCCGCTTTTTGACGGCAATTCGCTGGAGGGCTGGGTGCACGCGGCGGGTGATCTGAATCACTGGGCGCCGAAGGATGGCTGGGTGCTGCACTACGACGGGAAGAGCGAGGCGAAGGACAAGAATTTGTGGACGGAGAAGGAGTACAAAGACTTTGTGCTGATCTGTGATTGGCGCTGGGTGGGCGAGGGCCCGAAGATGCAGCGGCCGATCATCCTGCCGAACGGCGAGGTGCGGATCGGTGGTGATGGAAAGCCGGTGACGGAGGAGATCGTGGAATTCGACAGCGGCGTTTACCTGCGGGGGAATCCGAGGACGCAGATCAACATGTGGGAGTGGCCGGTGGGGTCGGGAGAGGTGTTCGGGGTTCGAACGGACGGGAAGGTGCCGCTCGATGTGCGGGCCGGAGTGACGCCGCGGGTGAATGCGGACAAGCCGGTGGGCGAGTGGAACCGATTTGTGATCACCATGAAGGGTGAGCGGGTGACGGTGGTGTTGAACGGGAAGACCGTGCTGCACGAGGCCTTGTTGCCGGGGGTGAAGGAGACGGGGCGGCTGGCGCTGCAGCATCATGGTTCGGAGATGGAGTTTGCGAATTTGTTTGTGAAGGAGATGTAGGGTGGGGGAATTCTCTCCTGTTCCGGGGGCGGGGTCTGTGTCATTGCTGCGCCGCGCATGAGAATCACCTCCGCCACCTTTTTGACCAGCGCGCCGGATCTGGAGTCCTGTCCGGAGCCGACGGTGCCGGAGTTTGCCTTCATCGGGCGGTCGAACGTGGGGAAGTCGTCGTTGTTGAACATGCTCTCGGGGAAGAAGGATCTGGCGAAGGTCTCGGGGAGTCCGGGGCACACGCGGTTGATCAACTACTTCACGATGAATGAGAACTGGCGTCTGGTGGATTTGCCGGGCTACGGGTATGCGAAGACCTCGAAGAAGGACCGGGAGAAGTTTCAGGGGATGATCTCGGAGTATCTGACGGAGCGGGTGGGCTTGTCGTGCGTGTTCGTGCTGATCGACGCGCGGCACACGCCACAGCAGATTGATTTGGAGTTCGTGCAATGGTTGATGGAGGCAGAGGTGCAGTTTGTGTTGGTGTTCACGAAGACGGACAAGCTGAAGAACTCGAAGGTGGAGAAGCACATGGAGGCCTTTGGTCTGGCGATGGGGCCGTGGTGTGAGGTGTTGCCGCGGATGTTCAAGAGTTCGGCGGAGAAGGGGGATGGGCGGAAGGATATTCTGGAGTTTGTTGGGAAGGCGTTGGGGTGAAGGGAATGCGGAGTGCGGAGTGGGGAGTGGGGAGTGGGGAGTGCGGAGTGGGGAGTGGGGAGTGGGGAGTGGGG
>JAQCFL010000076.1 GCA_027619375.1 Verrucomicrobiota bacterium
TGTCTTCCTGGACATAGGAGGTGGAACCGCCGCGCGAAAGATCGGTGGCTCCGTGACGGTGGGGGGCAGGCGGCAGGAGGATCAGGGCCAAGACATTCCCAGGAGGACTGCGGGGTGATCAAAGAGTTCAATCCCGTCGGCGACCGGGATGCCTACTTGTTGAAATCCGGGTGCTTCGGATCGCCCATGGATTCGAGGAACGCCAGCAGGTCGAGGACCTCATCCTCGGTGAAGGTGTTGAGCAGGCCCGGCGGCATGATCGAGATTTTGGACAACTCCCGCGCCTTGACCCCGGATTTGGCGATCGTGGTGGCGGTGGTGGTGTCGAAGGGGTTGGTCAGGACCACGATCTTGTCGCCCGTCTCCTCGGTGATGCGACCGGCCACGACGGTGCCATCCGCCATCGTGAACACGGTGTTCATGTATTGCTCGGAGACAACCTTGGAGGGCGCCACGAGGGATTCCAGCAGATCCTCGCGTTTGAACCGGGTCGCCACATTGGTCAGGTCCGGCCCCGCCGCTCCGCCCTGGTCGCCGTAGCGATGGCAGAGGATGCACTGGGCGGCCTCGAAGGCCGCCTTGCCACGGGCGAAATCACGTCCCGAGGACACCTTCGGCAGCGCCGGCTGCAAGTCGGCGACGGTCCACTCCCGGACCAGTTCGCGCGCCGCCGTCGGGGCGGTCGTGGCGGGCTGGACCTTGGTGAGGTCACCCATCGCCGCGACTTGCTCCGGAGTCATGGTGGCCTTGGCCTCCTCCAGGGCATGATTCAAAAACCCACGGAAGCTTGAACCGTTGTTGAAGCCGATGCCGGCGTCGGTGAACCATTGGACAACGCTGTCGGGGTGCCTGCTGGAACGGCCACTGTTCCACCATGACAGATAGTCCCGGCGCAGGTCCTCGGTCCAGCCCGTCCTGATGTTGCGCAGGGCCATCACGTAGGCCACCTGCTCCTCCTGGGTCCATGCGGTCCGCAGCAGGGCCATGGTCCTGGCGACGGCGTGGGGGGCGTCAAGCGCGAGCAGGATCTGGCAGAGTTCGCGGTTCTCGGCTTCGGACCTGGCGGGAAAGAGCGGATCGACATCAGCGATCGCCTGGGCGGCAACCGTCCCTGTCGGCACGCCCTGCCGCGCGATGGACACCTCAAAGACACGAAGTTTCTCGAGCGTCTGATCCGGGCTGAGCTTGGCGAAGGGAAAGCCCGCGAGGGCCTTGATGATGGCGGGCTGCGTGTCGGCACCGCCAAGCCGGGCCAGCGCAAGGAGGGCCGTGAAGGCGGCGTCGGGCTGCTTCTCGGCGAGCGCCCGGGCCTGCCATTCGGCGACCGGGTTGCGCTCGATGGCGAGGCGGGCGGCGTAGCGGATGAAACGGTCCGGGCTCGCCAGGTGCGGCCAGGCGAACGGGACGGCCGCAGGGTCGGCCTTGACGTTGTAGGCCTCGAGCTCGTGGCGCAAGGTGCGCGCCTCGCGGCCGTCCCTGTCCAGCAGTTGGTCCGGGGCGAGCACCGCCGCCTTCTCCGTCCCGGTGTAGGTGACGCGGAACAGGTCGGCCTGGGTGCCACGACCACCCACCGTGAAGTAAAGCGATCCATCATCGCCGATCACGACATCGGTGAGGTTGAGCGGGAATTTCCCCGTCCTGTCGTGCAGTGACTTCGGGGCGACGAAATTTTCCCACGTGCCGCCGTAGCTGGCCCCGTTCGGAGCGAGATGCACGGCGATGAGGCGCCCGAAGGTCCAATCGCAGATGTAGTAAGCCTTCTGGTATTTCGCGGGAAATTTCGCGCCGGTCCCGAAGACCACGCCGGTGGGACAACCGATGCCGATGTTGACCGTCGCCGGCAGGCTGTCGGCGTAATACTCCGGCCACTTGGCGCTGCCCTCGCGGAACCCGTGGTCGCCCCCGCGCACGGCATGGAAAACGCGTACCGGACGATACCAGGGACTTCCCCAGTCCCATTCCATGTCGCTGTCGAAGCCGAACAATTCGCCGTCCGCATTGAAGGCGATGTCGTAATTGTTCCGCTGACCCGAGGAGAACAGCTCGGCCTGCTTGCCGTCGAGGTCCATGCGGACCACGTATCCTCCCGGCGGCTGCTTGCCCGCTCCGAATCCGTTTCCATCCTCCATGCGCTTGAGGGCCAGGTCGTCGCCATAGTTGCGGTGGGGGGAGCTGGGCTCGAGGTCCGCGGGCACCGCGGTGAAGTTTCCGCAGACCGCGTAGAGCATCTTGTCCGGCCCCAGGACGAGTCCGTGTGCGCCGTGTTCGCCGGATCCCCCGGGCCACTCGCGCAGGAACTCGACGTCATCGTAGCTGTCGTCGCCCTTCGTGTCCTTGCAGCGGTAGAGCCCGAAGCCCCTGCTGCCGTTGCCGTTGAGGTAGAGGACCTCGCCCACGAACAACATGCCCATCGTCTCCGTCACGGGAATGTGCAGGATCTCCTCCTGCACGCACTTGCCGTCCTTCAGGGTGACTCTTGTGATCGGTTGGCCGCCCTGACCGCCGAGGAGCAGGCGCCCTTTCGGGTCTTTTTGCAGGCAAATCCAGGAACCATTCTTGGCCGGGACCGCGCGAAGGACGTGCTCCACTGTGAAGCCCGGCGGGGTGTCCAGAAGCTCGTCGGGATCCTCGGTGAGGGCTCCAACGTTGACCGGCTTGGAGCCATCCGCCGGACCGTAGGTCGCCTTCAGGATGACCAGTTTCTTTCCCGCGGCCGCCGCGATTTCAATGGTGCCGCCTTCCCCGGCCTCCCGGGTGAACTTCTCATCGCCGACACGCCATTCGACAGTCAGCTTCTTGAAAACGCCCGGGGCGGTGTCGCCGAAGAGGTCGTTGTGGGCCGCGATGGAAAGGCTCTCATCCTTGACGGCGGCCGAGACCTTGGCGGTGACATCGGTGGGGTCCTTTGCTCCGAAGGCGAGGCCTCCGGTCATCAGAAAGGCGGCGGTGACCAGCAGGGCGAGCATGTTACCGCTCTTCCTCTTGTTAGTATCTTTGACAGAGTGCATGGGCGGTATGGTTTCCGGAAGGGATAATGGTGATGGTGGGACGGGAGGTGCACTGTCCGCCGACGGCGGATGGCCCCTCGCCCCAGACCGCAAGTGTTGATCGGGCTGGTGGGTTGTAAAGTCCGGATTGGGGAGGCCCGCAACTTGGCGGGAGGGGGTTCTCCCGAAACCGGTCCTACTCGTGGGGATGCTCCTTCAGGAGGTCCTCCGGGAGGTAGAACCCGGCTTGCTCCCGAGTCGCGGCACGCACCGCCTTCACCTTGTCCGGCGTGATCACGGAGGCCTTGTTGCCAAATGAATTGCGAACGTAGGTCAGGACGGAGGCGATTTCCTCGTCGCTCAGGCTCTTGAACGGCGTCATGGGGACCTGCCCGGGGTAGATGGTGCCATCCACGTCGATCGGACCCAGGAGTCCGTGCAGGGTCAGCTTGATGAGCCGCTCCTCGCTCCCCTGGGACCATTTCGTCCCCGCGATGGGAGGGAACTTCGCGGCGGGCAGGCCCTTGCCGTCGGCCTGGTGGCAGGTGATGCAGTGGCCCTCCCGGCTGAAGACCTCCGCCCCCTTCATGTAAAGCTCCCGGGACTCCCCGGTCAGGTCGGTGTGGTATTCGATTTTCGGCTGCGCGTCGATCGTGTGTCCGGTCAAGGTGGCCCGTGCGGTGTCGAGAACCGGCTTGATCCAGTCGTCCACCTCCCCGGCTCCCGCCGCCTCCACGATGGGAAGGCCCTTCCCGGCACCGATCCATGACGCGGCGGCGACGGCCTCAAGGCGCACCCGGCCGTGTGCGTCCCGGGCGGCCGCGAGGAGCAGTTCGTCCTGGTCGCTGATCTGGTGGCCGGAGTAGCGCAGGACACGCACCGCCGCCGCCCGTGCCCGGAAATCCTCCAGCTTGAGAACGATGCGAAGGAGCTGTTCGTCGACCAGGTTGGCCCCCCATCCCACCCAGAGCCCCTCCACGAGCAGGTGCTGGTATCCGGGATCCGACTGGTCGAGGCCCTTCACCCAGGTTCGCACCGCCGCGACCACTTCCTTCGGATCGCGTCCGCGCAACTCCCGGCGGGTGCGGTAGCGCGTGCGGTATTCCGGCAGCTTCAGGTTTCCGAGCAGCTCGGCGATGGTCGCCCCGGACACCTTGGCGGGCGGGACCAGGGGACGGGACGGATAGGTGATCCGGTAGATCCGGCCGTGGGCGTGGTCGCGGAGCGGATCCCGCGCACTGTGCTGCATGTGCCCGATGAGCCGGTTCTGCCAATCGATCAGGTAGAGCGACCCATCCGGGGCGAATTCCATGTCGACCGGACGGAAATTGGGGTCGGAACTGGCGAGCAGATCCTGCCGGAACCGCGTCTTGTATCCCGCCCCGTCGTCCTCCACGGCATGCTGCTTGGTTCCAAGGAACCCGATCGTGTTGTTGAGCAGCAGGTCGCCCTGCACCTCGTCCGGAAAGTGGCGGCTCGAGACAAATTCCAGGCCCGAGGTGGGCCGCACCATCTGGTTGCCCTGGATTAGGTTGCGCGGGAGTGGCACGAACTCGCCATACGGAACCATGACGGTGCCGGGCTCCATCCACCGCACGTTCGGATCGGAGGTGTCCTCGAAAAAATTCTGTCCCCAGGCGTCGAAGGCGATCCCCCACGGGTTCGGGATCGAGAGGCGCGCCGACCGCTCCAGCTGGCCGCGCTGCGGACTGAAGCGGAAGAACCCCCCGTTGGAGCTGCGGATCGGACCGTAGGCCGTTTCCACGTTGGTGTGCAGAAAGGTGCCCTCCCCCATGTAAATCGCCCCGGACGGGTCCGCGCAGAACGCACTGATGACATGGTGGGTGTCGTGATCGTCGAAGCCGCTGAGGACAAATTCCCGGACATCGGCCAGGTCATCACCGTCGGTGTCCCGCAGCAGGAGGAGGTTGTTTCCCTGGGCGACATAAACCCCCTCCGGCGCGAATTCAAAGCCCGTCGGAAGATGCAGCTTGTCGGCGAAGACGGTTTCCTTGTCGGCCTTCCCGTCATTGTTGGTGTCCTCCAGGATGAGGAGCTTGTCGTCCGGCTTGGGGTCACCCGGCCGCCAGTGCGGATAGGTCGGCATCGTCGCAACCCAGAGCCGGCCCTTGTTGTCGAAGGACAACTGGACCGGGTTCGCGAGGTTGGGGAACTCCTTCTCCGAGGCGAACAGGGCGATCTCGTAGCCCGGGGCCATCTTGATGGCGGTGAGGGCCTCCTCCCCGGACTTGTAGGACTTGCTGTCATCCGTCGCGATGGCGGGCAGCGCAAGGGTCCCGGCATCCGCCTCGGCCAGATCGAAGGGCTTGCCTTCCAGCGCGGCCCAGATGGCGGAATCCCGCACGGCCGTCATTTCCTCGAGCTTCTGGAGCTCGCCCGGATAATTCTTGGGACCGAAGGGCCCGTGGCGGCGGCCGTAAACGTGCACTCCGTTCGGAATCTTGTAGTACTTGAGCCAGACCCAGTTCTTCTCCCGCACCGCCGCCAACACCCCGCCCGGATCTCCGACCCGGGTCTTGGCCGGCCCGAAGAGCCCGTCCGCGAGGACCGGGGCGAGCTTCATGTAACCCTCCTCGGTGAGCAGGGCCCCGTCCCGCGTCAGCGGCTCCCTGGTCTTGTCGAACCAGCCCTTCGTGACGGGCAGGAGATTCACAAACGACACGTCAAACTGCGCCGCGACATCCTCCATCGCGGCAGTGTAAAGGGCCAGGTTCGCGTTCTCCACGTTGCCGTCGGGCGTGCCGTGCGTGGCCGAGAGGTCCTCGAAGGCGATCGGGGAGACCAGCGCGAGCACCGGAGCGGTCCTGCCGTTGTATTTCTGCCCCTGCGTGTGCTTCACAAAGTCGATCAGCTCGGCCTTGAACCGGTCGAGCCCGGCGGCCCCGTCGAACGATTCGTTGAATCCAAAAAAGGCGACCACGACATCCGCCTGAAGCCGGGTGAGCCACTGGTCCGGGGTTTCATAATGCCCCGCGCCGGTGTGCCCCGAGCCCCAGCGGTCCTTCGCGGAGGAGAGCTGGCGGTACTGTTCCGCCCCGGGGAAGGCCCACGGCGAGTTCCGCCCGGAATGGGGACGAAATCCAGGCGTGTTGCCCTCGTCGCACATGTTGCGGATCACGATCCGCTTGCCCGCATTGCGCCGCTGCACCTCCGCCTCAAAATGCCCGAAAAGCCCCATCCGGGAACCCAGTCCGTTCCCGATGAGAACCACGCGGGCGCCGTCTTCTAGGGTGGGCAGCTCCGCCCCACCCGAGGGGACCGTCAGCGGAACAAGCAGGAGCGGAAGCAGAGCCAAGTGTCGAAGAGTCATGAGCGGAGCCAGCTTCCCCGGGAACTCCGGAAACGTCAACGGCGATGAGGGCCCTCCCTCGCCACGGGGCCTGGCGACAACCTGTCGGAAAAGACGGCTCCCCGCGATCTTGCCCCCGCCCCCACCCGTCCCAGGCCCCGGTCTGTTCCTACTTCGTGCCCGCTGTTTCGGTGTTGATCCCGACATCCACGAACTGGCCGCCGTCGGTCTGGTGGCAATGGACTGCCATCAGGTTCTTGCCGGGCTTGAGGGCCGCCACGCCCTCCGGCGTCATGGGAACATTCTCGTATTCGGAGGTGAATCCCCCGGCCTTCCCGGCCAGCACCCCGTTGATGAAGATCTCGATGTCCTCGTCGTGATGCACCGAGAACACCGGCGTGCCAGACTCCCCCGCAGGCCACTCAAACTCGCGCCGCAGCCAGATGTCCGCCGTCTTCCATTCCGTGCGCGTCTTCGCATTCGGAGTCCCCTCCGCGCCGAATCCACCCGGACCGGCCTTCCAAGCCGCGGCGTCGAAGGCGGGCGCGGCCCACTCCGTGGTCGGCTTCTCCATCGTGAAGCGCCAGACCATCCCCTCTGCCCGGGACGCGGGCACCACCTCCTTGATGACGGGCATCGGCGGCAAGTCGCCGCTGTTCACCGCCGCGGCCCGCTCCGGGATCACCTTGTTGATCGCCCGGTCATAGGTGAGGAGGCCGTTCGCCTCCGTCTCAACGTCCGTCAGCTGCGTGTAGATCACGGCGGAAAGTCCGGCCGTCTCGTTCAGGCCCCAGGCCTTGATGAGCAGCTTCTCGTATTCCCGCGTCAACGCCTCGATGTCCTCCGTGCCCTTGTAGCCCCACGTCTTTTCCGTCCAACGGTGCCCGTCCACCGCCAGGCCCAGCCCGCCAAACTCACCCAGCACCGCGGCGCGGTTCTCCTCCGGCTTGGGGGAGTCGGGACCGGGGTAGCTGTGCATGTCGATCACGTCGCCGCAGTTCTTGTCGGCGCCTCCGCTGGCATTGTTGATCAACCGCGACGGATCAAGGGCCCTCACCTCCGCCACCAGCGCCTCCGTATCGTGCTGTCCCTGGCTCTCGTTGAAGATGACCCACATGATGATGGAGGGATGGTTCCAGTAGCTTCTCACCATGCGCTGCAGCTCGGTCTTGAACTGCGGGGCGTCGATGGGCTGCTTCACTTTCGTGTAGGAATTGCCACTGGGCATGTCCTGCCACACGAGGAGGCCCAGCTTGTCACACCAGTAATACCAGCGCTGCGGCTCGACCTTCAGGTGCTTCCGCACGCAGTTGAACCCCAACCGCTTCATCTCCTCCACGTCGAAACGCAGGGCCTCGTCGGTCGGCGCGGTGTAGATGCCATCCGGCCAGTAGCCCTGGTCGAGAGGCCCGACCTGGAAGACCGGCTTGCCGTTGAGCATCATGCGGGTGACCCCCTTCTCATCCTTCCCCAGCGCGATGCTGCGCATGCCGAAGTAGCTCGTCACCGTGTCCCCCTCCCCGGGACCCGCCTTCAGCGTGACCTGAAGGTCATACAGATGGGGCGACTCCGGAGACCACAACTTGGGCTCGGCGATAGCCAGCTTCAGTTCCTTCCCCGCCTCGCCGCTCACCCGGGCGACCTCCCGGCCGTCGTCCGTGGCCACCGCCTCGACCATGCCAGCCCCGTGCACCGTCAGGCGCAGGCAGCCTCCGGCCACGTCGGGCACCATGTGCAGCGACTCGATGTGCGCCTCCGCGACCGGCTCGAGCCAGACCGTCTGCCAGATGCCGGTGGTCGGCGTGTACATGATACCGCCCGGCTCCAGCCTCTCCCTCTGCTTGCCACGTGCCTGGCCGCCCAGATCGGTCGGGTCAAACACCTCCAGCGCGACCTCCTGTCCGCCCTCCTTCTTCAGGGCCTCGGTGATGTCGAAGCTGAATGGGTCGTAGCCGCCACGGTGCACCCCGAGCTCCCGGCCGTTGACCGACACCTTCGCCTCCCAGTCCACCGCGCCGAAATGCAGCAGCACCCTCCTGCCGTCCCAGCCGGCCGGCACCTCGAAGGTGCGGCGGTAGGTGACGCGGTCCGAGCGTTTCATCACCCCCGACAGCGCCGACTCGATGGCGAACGGCACCAGTATCCGGGTCTCCGTGCCGTCCCCGAGTTTGATGTCCCACAAGCCGTTCAGGTTCAGCCAATCCTTGCGCACCAGCTGCGGCCGCGGATATTCGGAAAGGGCATCCTTGGGAGAAACGTCCTTGGTCCAGCGCGTGTCCAGGGGCCCCTTGGCCGGTCTCCAGTCATCGGCCCGCGCGGATGACAGAAGGGAGAGCCCGCAAAGGGCGGCGGCAAACAGATTCAGGTGGTGCATGGCAGGTTTCACTACCGACTGTTCTCCCCCTGAATTTCCCCGGAATCAAGGTTTTGCTCCGGTCGGCACGATGGGAAGGTCACAAGACCTGAGCGCGGCGAGCCCCTTGGCACCGATCCTCGGGGGGACCTGGCTCCAATGCCTTTAGGGAAACAGAGTGGCGGGAATGAGGAAGGTCTGGACCTTTTGGGGATGGTGGTGTCCAAGGGAGCGGCTGCGTCCCGCTGCCGTCAAGGTCATCAAGCCCCTCCCACGTGGCGGCGGTTTCCAACCGCCCAGCCGAACAGCGGCGCGAAGCAGCCCGGCATCCTCTCCGGCGCTCAACCTGGGTGCTGGCCCGTTCGTCATCCCTAAAGGCATTGGACCTGGTTCCGGTTCGGCTCCTTGCGACCGCCGATGTTCCCGGCCACCGCGCACTCCTTCAGCCTCAGCATCATCGTGTTCCCCATGCCGCGCCCGTCGGAACCCAATCGTCCTCCCCGTCCGGGTGGAATCGTCCCGCCAGCGATTCCGTCCGGGTGACCGCGATCCGGCCCCAGGTGGCAGGCCGGTTGCAGATCGGGCTGGGCATCCGCTCGTGATCGGCCACCATGACGGCCGACCATGATGAAACTTCTCCTGCGCCCCCTTGCCTGCCTCCTGGCGGCCATCCCGCTCCGCGCCGCCGAACCCGAAACCCGCCTCCTCTATGTCGCCGCGCCGGGCATCCGCAACTATCTCGAATGGGGCGGCCACGGCGTGCTCGTCTTCGACATCGACCACGGCCACAAGTTCCTGCGGCGAATCCCCTTCGGCGGGCTCGACGAACAGGGCGTTCCGCGCAACGTGAAGGGCGTCTGCGCCCATGCCGCCACGAAGCGACTCTTCATCGGCACCTCACACACCCTGTCCTGCATCGACCTGGTCACCGGAAAGGTCTTGTGGGAGAAACCCTTCGAGGGCGGTTGCGACCGCATGTCCATCACGCCCGACGGGAGGGACATCTACCTGCCCGGCCTCGAGCAGGACTTCTGGAACATCGTCGACGCCGCCACCGGCGACATCGTCAAGCGCCTCGACACTCCGGACACCGGCTCCCACAACACCGTTGTCGACGTGGGCGGCGGCCACGCCTATCTCGCCGGACTGCGCTCACCCGTCCTCCGCGTCGTCGATACGAAGACCCGCGGGATCATCCGGGAGGTCGGCCCGTTCAGCTCCGCCATCCGCCCCTTCACCGTGAACGGGAAAGGCACGCTCTGCTTCGTCAACGTCAACGGCCTGCTCGGTTTTGAAATCGGCGACACCGCCACGGGCGGGATGCTCCATCGCGTGCAGGTGCAAGGCTTCCCCACCGGGGCCGTCAAGCGCCATGGCTGCCCGAGCCACGGCGTCGGACTCACCCCCGATGAGAGGGAGCTCTGGGTCTCCGACGGCCACAACCAACGCCTGCACTATTTCGACGCCACCGTCATGCCTCCCAAACAGGTGGGCAGCGTCGCCCTCCGCGACGACCCCGGTTGGGTCACCTTCAGCATCAAGGGCGATTACGCCTACGCTTCGAGCGGCGACGTCATCGACGTCGCGAGCCACAAGATCGTCGCCACCCTCGAGGACGAGGAGGGTCGCCACGTGGGCAGCGAAAAGCTGCTCGAAATCGACTTCGCCGACGGCCGACCGGTCCGCACCGGCGACCAATTCGGCCTCGGGCGGGTGCGGTAGGATTCCGCGGCCCCGGCGGGGGAGCCGAGCGCAGCCCCTCCCACAGCAAGAAGGCTGGTTTTCAAAAGGGTCCGGCGATTCAGCAGAGTGTCGTGTTTCATGAGGATGCGGGGTTCATCGTGGCAGGATTCCACCGTCTTTCCAGCCCTCATGTGTGCTTCCCCGCGCTGTCAAGCCAGCTGCCGCCGGGCGGAGTCGAGCCTCCGCACTCCGGGGGCTCGAAGCAGGGGGATGGCTCGTCCCGCTATTGAAGGAATTGCGGACAAGGTCGCCTTGCAAGAAATGTCACCTGACACATTTTCCCCTGATACCTTTCTTTCGTGTGGTAGGGGACGGTCGCTCCGCGCCGTCCGGCGGTTGGGCCGCCGAAAGCAGGAATGCCCTGGAGATCGGTAGCAGCATGCGGCCATAGGAAGCCGCTTGCGTTCGTGACGCTCATCCTGTTCTTCGGGGCTCGCCGGGGCCGCGGTCGTCCCCCCGGACGGCGCGGAGCGACCGTCCCCTACCTTTAAGGGCAATGGATTCCATTGCCTGCCACCCCTCCCGGGCTTCCCCACGATCGCCCGGCCATTCCCTCGGCGGGATCAAGGTGGACCAGTCGTGAAAAACCACTGGTCTCCATCGTGGAGAACGACGAACGAGGAACACGTCGTTAAACTGGACCCATCCCCTTGGAGGGCTGGATCGTGACAGTCGGTGCGTTCAGCAAGGGCGGGCGTCAACACGCTGCACTTGAAACTCGGTTCCTTCCAAGGCTCGGTTGTCCGATGCGCGCGGTAGCGCGCGGACTGCGAGCCGGGAAGGTCGCTTGAAGGGGAGGTGTGTAACAATCACTCGGACTGACGAGGCTCTCACCCAATGTCAAACAATTTGACCTATTCTGACGCGCCCCTATTCTGACGCTGAGCCGCTCCCAACGAGCCACGTGTGAGGCACGAACTGGTGGGGAGGCATTTCTTGTTAGGAGGCCCAATGTTCAATCCTTCTGCCTGACCCCGTCCTCTTGCCCAAATTGCAGAACATCTCCGGTCTTACTGATTTCAAATTGAGAAATGCTCAACCCAAAGGTTCTGTGTTTTCCTTTGTATTTGCCAGGGGGAAAAGGCTCAAAACCATCAAGGGCAATCGAAATTACAACTACAGTTCCTGATCCAATATCAATCGACTCTCTATTATCCGAAAATTCTTTAGGTATGACATCTCCTGTCCTACCCGGCTTAGCCTCCAATTCCGCTCCGGTTTTCAGGTCAATAAATGAAATACTTAGGGTCGCATTACGAAATTCGTGATATTTTATTCTCACCGAATGATTGGTTTCATTATTAAATCTAATCAGTAAACTATAATTCGAATTATCCCCCCTAGAATCAAAACCGCCTTTTATGACCATTCCGGAGATGCCCAACCCATGCCACTCCTCCGCACAAAGAGTCGAAATGCAGCTCAAAGCAATAACCATACTTACGCCTAATTTCATTCGCGTTTATCCCCCTTTTTTTTAACTTTACAATCTTTTAGTGCTCCGCCGGCTTCGTTTGCAATTTGAACGAATTTGCGGATCTTTCCGGGCCATTAGCGGCCGGGCGGGTGCGCTCTGTTAGGTGGGTACTAGGTGAGCAAAATCAAAAATCAAGGACTGGTCCCGTTCTACACATCGTGGAGAGCCCCCCGGACTGTTGCCCCGGAGTGCGGAGGCTCGACTCCGCCTGGGAAGGTCGGGGCTTGACCCGTGCGGAGGAGAGGAGTTGGGCATAATGATGGAGCTGCGCCTCGTAGGGTGGAGAGATGGCTGACAAGGTTGGGTGGACGTCGCTCCCCCGCGCTGTCAAGCCAGCTGCCGCCGGGCGGAGTCGAGACCTCCGCACTCCGGGGGGCTCGAGTGGGGAGAGTGCTCGGAACGCGCGAAGCCCCGGCGTTTCGGCCGGGGCTTCGTGACAACAACAGTGGGGGGAATGACCTGACTGGAGCGTCAAACGGGACTCAGGAGAGTCCGCTGACGCCCGCGCCCCGTCAGGGGAAACGCGGACAGCCCGGGAACCACCCTGGGCTGGTGAGGGGTTAGACAGTGAAGAATCTGAGTTTGAAAAGGGTCGCGAACCTGAAGCTGGTTCGCGGTCGTCCGACCCGCCCACTCCGACCCAGCCTCTCTGACCGCTGGTCCGATGCGGAAAGCATCGGCGGTCAGGGAGAGGCTCGGAGCGAGTGATTTGCTGCTGGACATCTTACGGGTTGGTTGACGAGCAGGACTGTAGAAATAATGAGCTAGCTAACAAGAATTAACATTACGGAAGCGGATAGGATGGGGGTTTGATCTGTCCCAACCTGTTTAAGAGCAATCGATTGGGCTGATTGCGGTCCTTGGAAAAAGGACGGTAAAATTTACCGAACGAAATTTAAGATATCTTAAGTATGCTGCCATTTTTCCCGCCCGAAAGGTTTCCTAGCTGCCGAAAGCTGTCTCTCAAGAGCGGCTTTGGCGGTCGGCGGCGGTGGTGCACGGGAGTCGGGGAGGTTACTCGGGGCCTTGTTTTACGGAGAGACAGGGCTCGACTGTGATCGGAGCCGTTCTTCGACGGGGCCATGGCCGGGCGGGAGGGTCTCGGTTCGAGCCACGGACGGTGGCTGAGGGCGCGTTGAAAAGCCCGCAAAGGAAAAATGGGAGGGAACGGGGCCTGACCGGCAAGCGGTTTCGCCGGAGGGCCTGAAGAAGACCCTTCGGGCTGCGGCCCCTGTTGGGAGCTGGTAGTCCCGCCGATGCGGGATCGGTCGGTGGTTTCAACGGGCTGTTAGGAAGGGGGGCGAGACGGGAAGAAGCCGGTAGAATAAGTAAAGAAACCAAGAATTAGGATTGGTGTACCCATAAAATTCAAGGCGATGAAAACACGAGCTTTAAATTTCTCCCCGAAGCATCGATCCGCCGTTGCTGTGCAGCCCGAATTGGACGGCCAAGCCGCCTTCACCGAGTTTCTTGCCCTGGAAGCCTGTGATTAGCAAAGGAGGATGCCGGGACGACGGGCCCGTCACTGGAAACGCACCTGGGACTCTGAACCCAGATCAGTGTGTCTCACGGA
>JAQCFL010000077.1 GCA_027619375.1 Verrucomicrobiota bacterium
GGTGGTTGGCTGCTGCCGTCACGGTTGGGGAGGCGGTGGGCGTGGATCGGAGGGACCCTGGAGAGGAGGGGGGTGGAACCGCCGACGCCTCGCAGAGGCGCCGCTACGCGGGGAGGAGAGGGCTTGCGACCGGGACGGTCACGCCACTGTGGGGGGATCCGGCTGGGCGGTTGGAAACCGCCGCCACGGGTGGGGAGGGCTGATGACCGGGACGGTCAGGCCACTGTGGGTGGTTGGGCGCAAGAATTGGGGGGACGGAGCGTATAAGAGGGGGTAGGGTTGGGCGGGGTCGGTTGGATGATGAATGGGCGAGTTTTACGCAATTGCGCACTGGTGGTTTCGCTGGTGGCGGGTCCGTGTGCCCGGGGGGAGGGGTTGAGTTACACGCGGGATGTGCGGCCGATCTTGTCGAAGAACTGCTTTGCGTGTCATGGGCCGGATGAGGAGAAGCGAAAGGAGGAGACGCGCTTGGATGTGCCGGGGAAGGCGGATTTGAAGGAGATGCTGGTGCGGATTGCGTCGAAGGATGCGGATGAGGTCATGCCGCCGCCGGAGGCGAACAAGACCTTGAAGGCGGAGGAGATCGCGGTGTTGCAGCAGTGGGTGAAGGAGGGGGCGAACTATGAGGAGCATTGGGCGTTTGTGTTGCCGAAGAAGGCGGTGGTGCCGGCGGGGGTGCATCCGGTGGATTATTTTGTGGATGCGCGCCTGAAGGCGGAGGGCAAGGAGCGGGCTCCGATGGGGGATCCGTATTTGCGGATGCGGCGCTTGTATCTGGATCTGATCGGGCTGCCGCCGACGCCGGAGGAGGCGGATGCCTTTGCGGCGAATCCGACAAAGGAGGCGTATGAGGCGAAGGTGGATGAGTTGCTGGCCTCACCGGCCTACGGGGAGCGTTGGGCGCGGAAGTGGCTGGACCTGGCGCGTTATGCGGACACGAACGGCTATGAGAAGGACCGGGACCGGAGCATCTGGCCATGGCGGGACTGGGTGATTCGGGCCATCAACGAGGACAAGCCGTTTGATCAGTTCACGATCGAGCAGTTGGCGGGGGACCTGTTGCCGGAGGCGACGGCGGAACAGATCGTGGCGACGGGATTTCATCGGAACACGATGCTGAACGAGGAGGGGGGGATTGATCCGCTGGAGTTTCGTTTTCATGCGATGACGGATCGGGTTGCGACGACGGGGACGACGTGGCTGGGGCTGACCACGGGTTGTGCGCAGTGTCACACGCACAAGTATGATCCGATCACGCATCGGGACTACTATGGGATGATGGCGTATCTGGATAATGCGGATGAGCCGGACTTTCATTTGCCGGAGCCGGATGCGGCGGAGCGGGAGGCGAAGAATTTTGCGGAGGCGGAGAAGTTGGTGGGGGAGCTGGCGGGGCAGTGGCCGGTGAAGAAGAAGGGGATGGAAGAGGCGTTTGGGCGTTGGTTGGAAGTGCAGCGGAGGAGTGTGGCGGCGTGGCGGACGCTGGTGCCGGGGAAGATGGAGGGGAACGTGCCGTATCTATTGTTGGAGGAGGACGGGGTGGTGTTTGCGGGAGGGGACACCTCGAAGCACGATGTTTACACGCTGGAGTTTCCAGCCTCGGGTGAGGCGATCGCCTCGATTCGGTTGGAGGCCTTGCCGGATGAGCGACTGCCGGGTGGGGGGCCGGGGATGACGTTTTACGAAGGGCGGAAGGGGGACTTTTATCTCACGGAGTTCCGGGTGAGCGATAGGGGTGGGAAGGAATTCAAGGTCGCGAGTGGGACGGAGAGCAATTCGGGGAATACCTTTGGGAGAGGTGCGGCGTCGGCGGGGCAGGCGATCGACGGGGACATTCAGACTGGATGGTCGATTGCGAACTTCACGGGGCGGCGGCAGGTGGCGGTGTTTCAATTGGCGGAGCCGATTCCGGCGGGGACGGCCTGGACGCTGCGGATGGATTTTGGGCGGCACTTTGCGAGTTCGCTGGGGAAATTCCGGGTGAGTGTGACGGATGCGGAGGTGGTGCAGGCCAGTGAATTGACGGAGGAGGTGTTGGCGCGGGTGGGCGAGGCGGGAGCGGCGACGGATGAGGTGGTGCGGGAGGCGTTCTTGATGGAGGTGCCGCAGTTGAAGGGGCCGGCGGACAAGATTCGGGCCTTGCGGAAGCCGGTGGTGGGGGCGTCGACCCTGGTGATGCGGGAACGTCCGGCGGGGCATGAGCGGACGACTTACTTGCGGCATCGGGGGGAGTACACGCAGCCGAAGGAGGAAGTGAAGCCGCGCTTGCCGACGGTTTTGTGGCCGGAGGACAAGGTGGCGCCGGCGAACAGGCTGGAGTTTGCGCGGTGGCTGGTGTCGCGGGAGAATCCGCTGACGGCGCGGGTGGTGGTGAACCGGCAGTGGGCGGCGTTTTTCGGGACGGGGATCGTGAAGACGGTGGATGATTTCGGGATGCAGGGGGAGTTGCCGAGTCATCCGGCGTTGCTGGATTATCTGGCGGTGGAATTCATGGATCTGGGATGGTCGCGGAAGGCGTTGCACCGGCTGATCGTGACGAGCGGGACGTATCAGCAGGACTCGGCGATTCATGGATCGCCGGGGAGTGGGCGGGAGCTGGATCGGTTTGTGCGGGTGCGGTTGGAGGCGGAGATCATTCGGGATGCGGCGTTGAAGGCGGCGGGCTTGCTGGAAAGCGGGATGTATGGGCCGCCGGTGCGGCCGCCACAGCCGGCTGCGGCGGCGGGGGTGAACTTCAGCAAGTCGGGATGGCAGGCGAGTGGGGGAGCGGATCGGTATCGGAGGAGCCTCTACACCTATCAAATGCGGACCTCGCCGTTTGCGATGTTCACGACCTTCGATGCGGGATCGGGAGAGGCGTGTCTGGCGAAGCGGGATGCGTCGAACACGCCGTTGCAGGCGCTGACGCTGTTGAATGATCCGATGTTTCTGGAGATTGCGAAGGCCTTCGGGGAGAGCATGGCGAAGGTGGAGGGGGATTTGGATGCGAAGCTGAGCGTTGGGTTTCGGCGGGTGCTGACGCGGCCGGCGAGCGCGGAGGAGTTGGCATTGTTGCGGGATTTTCATGCCACGCACAACGATTGGACGGCGCTGGCGCGGGCGCTGCTGAATCTTGATGAGGCGATTACCAAGAACTAGAGTAGGGTTACACGAATGAATTGCCACCAGTCACCGATCCCGATTTCGCGCCGCTATTTCCTGCGGGACTGCGGGGTGGGGGTGGGGAAGGTGGCGGCGGCGGGGTTGTTGACGGAGTCGTTGTTTGGGGCGTCGGCGGTGGGGGCGGGCGATGCCTTGGCGGCGAAGCCGGCGCCTTCCCGGCCGCAGGCCAAGGCGGTGATTCACCTGTTCATGGCGGGGGCGCCGAGTCAGTTGGAGTTGTTTGATCCGAAGCCGACGCTGGCCAAGCTGCAGGGCAGTCCGCTGCCGAAGTCGATCATCGGGGATCAGCGTTACGCGTTCATCCAGCCGGATGCGGCGGTGCTGGGGCCGCAGTTCGAGTTTGCGCAGCACGGACAGTCGGGCGCGGTGCTGGGGGCCCCGCTGGAGCATCTGGGGAAGGTGGCGGACGAGATTTGCTTCATCAAGTCGGTGACCACGGATCAGTTCAATCATGCGCCGGCGCAGATATTTTTCAACACGGGCTTTTCGCAACCGGGGCGGCCGAGCATGGGGTCGTGGGCCTTGTATGGGTTGGGATCGGAGACGCAGAATCTGCCGTCCTTTGTGGTGATGAGCACGGGCGCGGGGATCAGTGGTGGTTCGGCGTTGTGGTCGAGTGGATTTTTGCCGACGACCTACACGGGAGTGTTGTTTCGGAACGGGAAGGAACCGATCCTGAACGTGAACACGCCGGAGGGGATCAGTGCGGCGGTGCAGGAGGACACCTTCAAGCTGGTGAATGAGCTGAATGTGCGGCGATTGGCGGAGATCAATGATCAGGAGATCGCCACGCGCATTGCGTCCTATGAGATGGCGGCGCGCCTGCAGACCTCCGCGCCGGAGTTGATGGATCTGAAGAGCGAGAGCAAGGAGACGCTGGAGCTGTATGGGTGTGATCCGGAGAAGCCGTCCTTTGCGCGGGCCTGTTTGCTGGCCCGGCGGATGGTGGAGCGGGGGGTGCGGTTCATTAATATTTATCACTCAGGGTGGGATGCGCACACTGATGTGAAGGGCAATACGACCAACAACTGCAAGGCAACGGACCAGGGGACGGCGGCGTTGCTCATGGATTTGAAGCGGAGCGGCCTGCTCGATGAGACGTTGGTGGTGTGGGGCGGGGAGTTTGGGCGGACGCCGATGGTGGAGACCAATCCGGCGCTGGGGCGCAAGGCGGGACGCGATCACCATCCGCAAGCCTTCACGATGTGGATGGCGGGTGGGGGGATCAAGGGTGGGATGACCTATGGGGCGACGGACGACTTTGGGTTTCACATCACCGAGAATCCGGTGCATGTGCATGACATTCAGGCCACGATTTTGCATCAACTGGGCTTTGACCACGAGCGGTTGACCTTTCACCATGCCGGTCGTGATTTTCGTCTGACGGATGTGCATGGGCACGTTGTGAAGGACATTCTGGCATGAAGTATTTTATTGGACTATTGACTGTGGCGACCGGGCTTTGGGCCGGGGCGGAGGAGGTGAGTTTCAATGCGGACATTCGGCCGATTTTTTCGAAGCACTGCATGACCTGTCATGGTCCGGATGCGGGGCTGGACGAGCACGGGAAGAGCAAGCGGAAAGGGGAGTTGCGGTTGGATCGGGCGGAAGGGCCGGAGGGGGCGTATCGGGTGCTGGACGGGGTGCAGGCGATCAAGCCGGGGGACTTGAAGGGGAGTGAACTGTGGCGGCGGATCACCACGGATGACGCGGATGACAGGATGCCGCCGGTGAAGGCGCACGTGGATCCACTGACCAGCGCGGAGAAGGAGACGCTGCGAAAGTGGATTGTGGAGGGGGCGAAGTATGAGGAGTTCTGGTCGTTTGTGCCGGCGCGGGAGCGGGAGTTGCCGGGGGTGAAGAACAAGAAGTGGAGTGCGCGGCCGATTGATCAGTTCACGCTGGCGAAGATGGAGGAGAAGGGACTGGTGCCGAACGCGAGGGCGGACAAGCGGACCCTGATCCGGCGGGTGAGCTTTGATCTGACGGGGTTGCCGCCGAGCTTGGAGGAGATCGAGGAATTTTTGGCGGACCATTCGGAGGATGCCTATGAACGGTTGGTTTCGCGGCTGATGGAGAAGCCGCAGTATGGCGAGCACATGGCGAAGTATTGGCTGGACCTTGTGCGGTTCGCGGACACGAACGGGATGCACCATGATCACTACCGGGACATGACGCCGTATCGGGACTGGGTGATCCGGTCGTTCAACGAGAATCTGGGTTACGACGAGTTTGTGAAGTACCAGGTGGCGGGGGATCTTTATCCGGAGCCGAGCACGGAGCAGTTGATCGGGTCGGGGTTCAATCGTTTGCATTTGATCATCGATGTGGGGACGGCTTTGCCGGAGGAGAGTTTCACGAAGAACGTGATCGACCGGGTTTCGGCGGTGGGGACGGCCTTCATGGGGATGACCCTGGGGTGCGCGGTGTGCCATGATCACAAGTTTGATCCGCTCACGCAGAAGGAATTTTTTCAGCTGTATGCCTTCTTCAACAATTTCGACGGGGAGCCGGAGACGGGGCGGCGGAGCGGGTCGGATTTCAAGCGCGGGTTGCAGGCTCCCTACATCATGGTGCCCACGGCGGAGGAGAAGGAGAAGCTGGCGGCACTCGACGTGGGTTTGGAGGGTTTGGAGGGGGAGTTGAAGGCGTTGCAGGCGGCCGAGGCGAGGGATGAGGGGGCGATCAAGGCGAAGGAGGGAGAGTTAAAGAAGGCGCAGGAGGCGCGGGGCAAGTTTGAGGAGACGTTGCGGGGAGCGATGGTGATGAAGGAGCGGACGGAGGTGCGGCCGGCGCATGTGCTGGTGCGGGGCGCGTATGATCAGCCCGGGGAGGAGGTGCAGCGGGACACGCCCGCGTTTCTGCCGCCGTTGAAGGCGGAGGAGGGGACGAGGGATCGGATGGATTTGGCGGAATGGTTGGTGGCACCGGAGAATCCGTTGACGGCGCGGGTGGAGGTGAACCGGATCTGGCAGCAGTTTTTCGGGGTGGGATTGGTGAAAACGGCGGAGGATTTCGGGGTGCAGGGGCAGTGGCCGAGTCATCCGAAGTTGCTGGACTATTTGACCACGGAATTTGTGGCGTCGCGGTGGGATGTGAAGGCGCTGGTGCGGATGATCGTGTTGAGCGAGACGTATCAGCAATCGTCGGTGGCGCCGCGGGAGCGCTTTGTGACGGATCCGGAGAACCGGATGTTGGCGCGGGGGTCGCGGTTTCGGTTGGATTCGGAGATGATCCGGGACCAGGTGCTGGCAGTGAGCGGGTTGCTGAACCTGGAGATGTATGGGTTCAGCGTGAAGCCACCGCAGCCGGCGGGGTTGTGGAAGGCGGTGGCGATGCCTTCATCGTATCCGCGGGAGTATGTGGCGGATGCGGGTGGAAAGATCCACCGGCGGAGTATCTATACCTTTTGGAAGCGGGGGATGCCGCCACCGCAGATGTCGATCTTTGACGCGCCGACGCGGGAGGCCTGCATTGCGCGGCGGGAGCGGACCAACACGCCGTTGCAGGCGCTGGTATTGATGAATGAGGACCAGTATTTCGGGGCGGCGAAGAAGTTTGCGGAGAACTTGTTCGAGGTGCCGGAGTTGAATGAGGATCAGCGTTTGGCGCGGGCCTATGAGACCGTGACCTCGCAGGAGCCCAGCGAGTTGACGGTCGGGAAGCTGCGGGAGGGGCTGAAGGGATTTCGAGGGTATTACAGCAGCAATCCTGATCTGGCGAAGGCGGTGGCCGGGGAGGAGGGAGACGAGGTGTCCCGGGCGGAGCGGGCGGCCTGGACGATGCTGGTGCATTCCCTCCTGAATCTCGACGTCGTCAAAACCCACGAATAATTGGAACCATGAATCCCTTTCAGGACTACAACGACATGGTCAATCGCCGGCAATTTTTGAAGCGCGGCTCGATGGGGCTGGGCTCGGTGGCGATGGGATCGCTGCTGGCCAAGGCGGGGGTCACGGGGATGGGTTCGCACTTCCCGGCGAAGGCGAAGCGGGTCATCTTCCTGTTCATGGCGGGGGCCCCGAGTCAGCTGGACTTGTTCGATTACAAGCCGGACCTGCACAAGCGCTTCAAAGAACCGTTGCCGCCGAGCGTGAGCAAGGGGCAGCGGGTCACGGCGATGACGAAGGGCAAGGAGCAGTTGGTGGCGCCGTCGATGTTCAAGTTTCACCGGCAAGGGAGGAGCGGGGTCTATTTGAGCGAGTTGCTGCCGCACATCGGATCGGTGATCGATGACATCTGCATCATCAAGTCGACCAACACGGATGCCATCAATCATGATCCGGGGAAGACGCTCCTTTGCACGGGCGCGGAGATTCCGGGGAAGGCGAGTATGGGGTCATGGTTGAGCTATGGCCTGGGCAGGATCAATGAGAGCCTGCCGGACTTCGTGGTGCTCAATTCGGCGTTTTGGTCGGGGAAGGTGAACGTGCAGGCGCTCTACAGCCGCTTGTGGGGTTCGGGCTTTTTGCCGTCGAAGCATCAGGGGGTGGCCTTTCAGGCGGCGGGGGATCCGGTGCTCTTTCTTTCCAATCCCGCCGGGGTGAGCCGGGAGGGGCGGCGCCGGATGCTGGATCTGGTGACGTCCTTGAATGAGGAGCATCTGGAGACGGTGGGCGACCCGGAGATCCAGACGACCATTGCGCAGCAGGAAATGGCCTTTCGCATGCAGGCTTCGGTGCCGGAGTTGACGGATCTGAGTGGTGAGCCGGAGCACGTGCTGGACCTGTATGGCCCGGAGGTGCGCCAGAGTGGTTCGTTTGCGCGGAACTGTTTGTTGGCGCGACGGATGGCGGAACGGGATGTGCGGTTTGTGCAGCTATTTCACCGCGGTTGGGATCACCACACCGCGCTGCCGGCCAACATCCGGGGGCAGGCCCGGGATGTCGATCAGCCCTGCGCGGCCTTGTTGAAGGACCTCAAGCAGCGGGGACTGTTGGAGGATACGCTGGTGGTGTTTGGCGGGGAGTTCGGAAGGACGACCTACGGGCAGGGGAAGCTGGAGGTGGACAACTACGGGCGGGATCACCATCCGCGGTGTTTTTCGACGTGGATGGCGGGGGCGGGGATCAAGGGGGGGATGACCTACGGGGAGACGGACGACTATTGCTACAACGTGGTGAAGGATCCGGTGCATGTGCGTGATTTCAACGCGACGATTTTGCATCAACTGGGGCTGGATCACAACCGGCTGACCTTTCCGTTTTTGGGGTTGGACCAGAAATTGACCGGGGTGAACGAGGCGCACGTGGTGAAGGATATTTTGGCGTAGGGCAAGCCGGAGTGCGGAGGCCGGACTACGCCCGGGAGGGACGGGGTCTGACGCGTGGGGAGGAGGGAAGACTTGCCGGTAATTATTGGGCCAACTCGAAGGCTTCGAGCGGGCCCGTGCAAGGGGGACACTCTGCTCCCCCGCGCTGTCAAGCCAGCTGCCGCCGGGCGGTGTCGAGCCTCCGCACTCCGGGTTGGTGCTGGATGACGAGGCCCAAGGTGGGGTGGACAAGGGGATTCTGGAGCCCGACGAGATTCATCCGACGGCCATTGTGACCATTCGAAAGTTTTGAGAGAGCATCAGAACCTGAACACCGGGAACGGGTGGCTACGGCCGCCCGTTTTCAATTCGACCGCCGGAGAGGGGTCAGGAGAGGGTGACGGGGGTGGTTGGTCGGAATCCCAGTGTTTGAGGAAGAGATTCTGGAGGTCGTGGACGACGGGGCCGGTGGTGAGGTAGTGGTTGTCGCGCCAGTGCTCGGGGTCCTGGGCGTCTCCGTCCCAGGAGTCGGCGATGCCCACGCCACCGATGAAGCCGGTGGAGCCGTCGGTGACCATGAGTTTGCGGTGGGTGCGGTGGTTGAAGCGTCGCAGGGAGAACCAGCGGAGGGGACGGAAGTGCAGCACCTGAACTCCGGCGGCCCGCATGCGTTCGGTGAGGCGGTCGTCCATCTCGAGGCAGCCGACCCAATCGAGAATGATGCGGACATCGAGGCCTGCGCGGGCTTTGGTGGCGAGGGCATCGGCGAAGCGTTCTCCGACGGCCCCGCTCCAGTAGATGAAGGTTTCGAGAAAGATGGAGTGTTGCGCGGCATTAATCGCGTCGAGCATGGCGGGGAAGATTTGATCTCCGTTGCGGAGGAGCCGGACGGAGCAGCCGCGATGCTCTGAATAGCCTGCTTGCATGGTGGTGAGACGGGAGTTGGGAGCCCTCGAGACGGGAGCGGACCTTTAATCCGAGGTGTTCCAGGTGGTGAGGTCGTGCAGGGAGATCGAGTAGACGTCGCCATCGGAGTCGAGGGGATCGGCGGCCACGGTGCTGGCGACGCGTTGCCAGAGGTCTTTTGCGGGCAGGCTCGCCTGGGATTCCTGGAGGAGGGCGAGGGCCTTTTGTGGTTTGCGGCGGCGGAGCAGGCAGCGGGCCTCGTGCACGGGATTGGCGTCGGCCTCCTGATAGGATTGTTCCTCGAAGAGCACCTCGTGGGCGATGTGGCGGAGGTCGTTGGGCCGAATCGGCTTGTTGAGGAAGTCGACCGCTCCGAGGCGGAGGCAGTGGAGGGCGACGCGGTCGTCGATCTGGGCGCTGGCGATGACGGTGGGGACGGTCAGATCGTGTGCGGCGAGGTGGGTGAGCACCCCGATGCCGTCGATGCCAGGCATGCGGAGGTCGAGGACCATGAGGTCGAAGTCGGCGTCCTTGTCCTGAAGTTTGGCGAGGGCCTCCTCACCGTTGCGGGCCAGATCCACGAAGTAGCCTTCCGTGAGGAGGGCGAGGCGGAAGCCCATGCGGAGGGTGGGTTCGTCGTCCACCACCAGGACGCGGAAATCCGCGGCAGAGTCATCGGCGTGGAACTGGAACTCGTGATCGGACATGGAATGCTCAGGCGATGGGCAGATCGAAGTAGAAGGTGGTGGATTCGTTTGGCTTTGATTTGAAGCCGATGCGTCCGTTGTGGGCCTCGATGATCTCGCGGGAGATGGAGAGGCCGAGGCCTGTTCCGGCATGGTCCTGTCCGGCTTCCCGATAGAAGCGTTCGAAGATGCGGTCCTGTGCCTCGGGGGGGACGCCGGGGCCTTGATCGGAGATTTTGAAGCGGACGTAGTCGGGCCCCAGCTTGACGGCGTTGAGGGTGACGGTGGAGGAGGGAGGGGTGAACTTGATGGCGTTGGAGAGGAGATTGGAGACGACCTGGGCGATGCGGGGTTCATCGGCGGAGACGAGGGGGAGGTTGCCGTTGGAGAGGACCTCCAGGGTGACCTGCTTGTCGTTGGCGGCCTGTTGGAGACTGAGGGGGAGGTTGTCGAAGAGGGAGGAGGGTGCGAGGGCCTTGAGGTTGAGGTGTTTTGAGCCGCTGCTGAGGCGGGAATGCTGGAGGAGGGTGCCGAGGGTTTCGAGAAGGCGTTCACAGTCGTTCGAGGCCGAGCCGACCATTTCCTCCTGCAGTCCGGTGAGTTTGCCGGTCTTCTGCTCGAGGAGCAGGAGGAGGATCATGCGGATGCTGGTGAGGGGTGTTTTGATTTCGTGGGAGACGGTGGCGAGGACGTTCATCTTCATGTCGTCGAGCCAGCGGAAGCGGGAGACATCGGTGAGGATGATGCCCCAGGCGGGATCCATGTCCTCCACGGCGGGGAGGCGGAAGATGCGGGGGAGGTAATAGACTTCGCGTTCCCCGATGCGGAAGAGGAGGGCCTGGTCGAGTTCGTCGGGGAGATACTCCTCGCCGGAGGAGAGGCTGTGGTCGAAGGGCTTTTTGAGTTTTGCGGGAAGGCGGTTGGGGGTGCCGAGGGAGGAGAGGATGGACTCCGCCTCGGGGTTGATCTGGAGGAGATTTCCGTCGTCGTCGAGAACGATGACGGCGTGGGGGAAGGCGGTGAGGAGGGCGCGGTTGCGGGCGTTGAGATCGACGATATGGCGGTCGGTTTCGTGGTAGAGTCTGCGGAGTTCGGCGGCCATGTCGTTGTAGGCGCGGGAGAGTCGGCCGATTTCGTCGTCGCGTCGCACGGGGAGGGAGAGTTCGAAGTTGCGGTTTTCGATTTCGCGGACCGAGTCGGTGAGGGTGGAGAGGGGGCGGAGGGCGAGGTTGTTGAACTGCCAGTAGAGGACGAAGAGGATGAGGAGGGCGGCGGCGGTGAGGAGGCCGACATAGAAGGTGGCGTCGCGGGTTTGGTTGGCGAAGCCGGCCCGTTCGGCGACGAGGCGGGAGTCGTTGAGAGCGGCGACGCGTTGGCTGACGCGGGCGATACTGCGGGCGATGTCGGCAACGCGGCTACCATTGGCGCCGGGCACATTGGGGCGGGCCGCAATGGGATCGGTGGCGGGTTGCATTTCGGTGAGGAGGGAGTCGATGAGGGACATCAATTCCGCCACGGCCTGCGCTTCATTGGGATTTTTCACCTTGTCCCGGAGTTCCTGGCCGGCGGCACGGAGGGCGGCACAGGCCTGGGTCATGATGGGATCGCGGGCCTTGATGGCGCCGCTGGCGGTGTTTGCGGCGGCCTCCAGGGCGTAGCTGCTGATGATCTGGGTGTGGAAGGTGATGGCATGGGTGGTCATGATGGCCTGGAGTTCCTCGTGGAGGAGGCGCTCGAAGCGTTTGGTGTGGGAGTGGACGAGCCACATGGCACCGAGGCCCAGGCCGACGACGACGGCGAGGACCATGAGGACGGTGGTTCTGAGGCGGCTGCGGATCATGGGGATTCGGTTTGGTCCAAATCGAGTTTGAGGCGTTTGCGATAGAGGGTGGCCTTGTTGATGCCGAGGGCTTCGGCGGCCTCCTTCATGGTGGAGGATCGTTGGAGGACGCGTTTGATGTGGGCGGCTTCGAGTTCCTCGAGGCTGGCGTCGCCGCCGACACCGACGGTGGCCTCGCCCTTGTGGTTGGGTTGACTGCGGTCCAGGCCGGAGAGATCGGGGGCGGCGATTTGGTCACCGCGGCAGAGGATGACGGCGCGTTCGATGACGTTGCGGAGTTCGCGGAGGTTGCCGGGCCAGTCGTAGCCCATGAGGCGGGCGAGGGCGGGGTCATCGAAGCCGTCGAGCTTGCGTCCGGATTGTTTGGCGAAGAATTCGCAGTAGGAATGGGCGAAGGCGAGGAGGTCGGCGGGGCGTTTGCGGAGGGGGGGCATCTCCACGGCGATGACGTTGAGGCGGTAGAAGAGGTCTTCCCGGAACTGGCCGTCCTCGACGGCCTGGGCGAGATCGCGATTGGTGGCGGCGATGACGCGGACCTCGGCGGTTCTGGTGGTGTTCTCACCGAGGCGTTCGTATTCCCGCTCCTGGAGGAGACGAAGGAGCTTGGGTTGGATTTCCTGGGGGAGTTCACCGATCTCGTCGAGGAAGAGGGTGCCGCCGTTGGCGGCGTGGACCTTGCCCCATTGGTCCTTGATGGCCCCGGTGAAGGACCCGCGGACGTGGCCGAAGAGTTCGCTTTCGAGGAGTTCCTTGGAGAGGGAGGGACAGCTGACGGTGACGAAGGGTTTGTCGGCGAGGTGGCTGCGTTCGTGGATGGCTTTGGCGATGACGCTTTTTCCGGTGCCGCTTTCGCCGAGGATGAGGAGGCTGGCGGGGGTGGCGGCGGCGCGGAAAAGGACATCGAGGGTTCAGCTCATTTCGGGTTCCTCGGTTTCGAAGCGGAGTGGTGGAGAGCTGTTGGAAGCGCTTTCCTTGAGGGTGGCGACTTCCGATTGGAGGTGGCTGAGTTCCTTCTCCACCTTCATCTGCTTTTGGACGCGGGCGAGGATGCCGCGGAGGTGTTCGGGGGTGAATGGTTTCTCGAGATAGTCGAAGGCGCCTTTCTGGATGGCACTGACCGCGGTTTGGACGGAGGCGTAGGCGGTGCAGAGGACGACGATGGTTTGGGGGCGGAGCTTCTTGATGGCCTCGAGCACATCGATGCCGTTTTCGTCGCCGAGGCGGAGATCGAGGAGGACGAGATCGGCGGGGTCCTCCTTGAGGCGCATCAGGGCCAGTTTGCCGCAGTCGACCGCCTCGGCATAATGGCCCTCGGCTTCGATCGCGATGCGGGTGCTGTCGCGGATTGATTTCTCGTCATCAACTATCAGGACGTCCATGGAATCTGGGGGGGAGCGCGGAGCGTGCCATCTGTTGGGTGCGGGAAATCAGGGTGTTCCGGTGCTAAAGGCTCTGCGGGGAGGGTGCACTATACAACCCGCGGAGGGAGGGGCGATGCAAAATGCAACGTTTGGGAAGGGGAG
>JAQCFL010000078.1 GCA_027619375.1 Verrucomicrobiota bacterium
GCGGAGCGACGACCACTGCGGCGGTGGCCGGAGCAAGCGCCTTCATCGGCGATCCGGGATACCGCGGGGCGTTTGAGAGCGATGTCAACTGGGCCTCGGTCTGCAGTTGGACGAAGTTGTCGCAAACCGTGAGCATGCCGACCGACATGGTGGCTGCGCCCCTGGAGATCGTCTCGGCCTCCAAGGCCGGTTCGATGTTCACCATCGGCTTCCAGTCGCAGGTGGGCAAGACCTACAAGATCACGTTCGACGCCGATCTGGTGGGTTCCTTTGCCGACGTGGCTGGCGAGACAGGGATCGCGGGAACCGGAGGTGTGGTGACCCGCACCTTCTCGATCCCCGTCCCGGCTGCGACCGAGCTCTTCTTCCAGGTGGAGGAAGAGTAAGTCGCGACTCTGACCGGCGAAAATTTCCACAGGAAATCCAACAAGGGTCGTCCCGTTCGCGGGGCGGCCCTTTGTCGTGGGCCGGGGAAGGCGCGAGTGACGAAGCTGTCACCGGAAATGCCATCCTAGGGATGGTCGGAGAAGCTTAGATCTACCCGTCGAGTGGGGGGGCGTCCGCGCTGCCTCCGATTGTCCGATTAATTAAATGAGCATCAGAGACTTAGGAATCCTTTTGGCGGGTGTTGCGATGGTGATCTCCCCGGCCCTGGCCGAGGTGGGAGGCGGGGAATCGAACAAGACTCTCCGGGCGACGATCCAGAAGTGGGTGGGGGTCATGAAGGAGACGCAGGCGGCCCAGCAGGGGTGGAAGAAGAACAAGCAGATTCTTGAGGACTCGCGGGAGGGGCTGCAGTTGGAGATCGAGCAATTGGAGGAGGAGATCGCAGCGGCGAAAGAGCGCATTGCGACGGCGGATTCTTCATCGGCTGACAAGCTGGAACGCAAGCGGGCCTACGAAGCGGGCCGGGAGGCCTTGAGAGCGGGGTTGGATCGGGTGGAGGCGCAGGTGTCTGCGGTGATTCCGCTGCTTCCGGAGGAGTTGGCGAGCACGCCGAAGATGGAAGCGGCTCTGGCCGACCATCGGAAGTATGTCGATACGACGGAGAAGGAAGAGCTTTCTCTGAACAAGCGGCTGACATCGATGCTGACAATCCTTACGGAGAGTGAGAAATTCAATCAGACCATCCAGTTGTTTTCGAACCGGCCGAAGGAGGTGGATGGGGAGCAGCGGCTTTTCGACGTGCTCTATTTCGGGGTCTCGATCGGCTACGCGGTGGATGCGGAGGGAACGGTGGCCTTTCAACTGAGTCCTGGTGAGAACGGTTGGGAGGATCGTCGTTTGGCAGGGAACGGTGAGGCTGAAGCGGTGAGGGAACTGCTGAACGTGGCGGACAAGTCCGGAGAAACCATGTTGGTGGCCGTGCCAATGAGCTTGGAGAAGTGAGAACATGCGCAGAAAATTTCGAATGAACATCAAGGTGATCACCTGGGGATTGATGCTGGGGATGGCGGGGCCGTTGGTCGGCCAGAGTGCGCAGCAGAAGGCGGATCAGGATCTGGTGCTTGCGCAGATCGAGATGAAGAAGCTGCAGGAGGGCATCCTCGAGGAGGAGAGTTCGCTCGTGGTGCAGGTGGAGCGGTTGGACGAGGAGGTGGTGGAGCTTTCGAAGGAATTGGCCAAGCTGCTCGGTGAGGAGGAGAGCATGGCGGGACGGCAGAAGAAGCTTGATGACGAACTGGCGGGGCGGAAGGGCGAGTTTGAGTTCACGCTGTCGAGTCTGCGCAGCTACAGCCGGGGTTTGGTGAATCGGTTGAACGGCGCGGAGATGCAATCGGTGAAGGAAGAACTGGAGGCGGGGGAGCAGGCGGCCCAAGCGGCGGGTGAGGACCTGTCCGGGGAGGTGAGTGCCCGTGTGGGCTCGATCGGGGTGGGGGCGGAGCGGTTGAAGAAGATCTCGGGCGGCTCGATTTTCGAAGGCAAGGCGGTGGGGCCGGGCAGTGTGGTGAAGGAAGGGACCTTTGCGCTGATCGGACCGGTGTCCTACTTCGCGGCGGCGGATCAATCGGTTGCGGGGATCACGACCTTCGGAGGGGCGGATATGGAGTTTCCGGGGATGGTGGTGGTGCCTGCCGAGGCGGGTGGCGGAGCGATTGCCGCCTTGACCGGGACCGGGGCGGCCACGGTTCCCGCCGATGCGAGCATGGGCAAGGCCCTGCAGGTGGCGCGGAGCAAGAAGTCGATGGTGGAATATCTGGAGGGCGGAGGGGTGGTCGGATTCGGCATCCTCCTGCTCGGTGCGGTGGCATTGCTGATCGCCGTCTTCAAGTTTATCGAGATCCAGCACTTTCCCGTGCCGAAGCGGAAAGAGATCAACCTGATTCTGGATGACCTGTTGGAAGACAGGGTGCCTTCCGCGAAGGAGAAGGCGGATGCCATCTCCGACCTGAGTGGTGAGCTGGTGCGGGCGGGAGTGAAGTACTTCTTCGACAAGCGGCGCATTCTGGAGGACGCGCTGATGGAAAAGCTGAGCTTTATCCAGCCGCGATTGGACCGTTTCCTGTCCTTCCTCGCCCTGGCGGCGGCGGCGGCACCGATGATGGGTCTGCTCGGAACGGTGCTGGGGATCATGAAGACCTTTGCGATGATGTCCGCGGTGGGCACGGGTGACTCGCGGGCCTTCTCGGCAGGGATCAGCGAGGCCTTGATCACCACGGCCGAGGGTCTGGTGGTGGCGATTCCGGTCATCATCATTCACGGGATGCTGAAGAGCCTCGCGAAGGCCAAGTTCGGCCAGGTGGAGGGCGTGGCGCTCTCGCTGCTGAACGGGACCACGGAGCTGGGATCCAAGCCGACAGTTTCGACGGACAAGAATGACGAGGAGGAGGAGGACGACCTCGAGGAACGCGAACTCGCACCGGCTTGAGATCATGAACAGCTTGCTCGCCAATCTGCAGGAGGTTGTTTCCATCTTTACGGATGGAGGCGCGGTGATGGTGGCCCTGGCGGTGGTGGCCCTGTTGCTCTACACCAGCGCGACGGCGGCCTTGCTCTATGTGAGCCAGGGGAACCTGAATGCGAAGGAAAAGGAGCGCTGGCCGCGCTGGATCGAGGATCCCGAGAGTGCGGAAGGGCGGGTGGGGGATGTGATCCGCTACACCGTGCACGGGAAGCGGCTGTCTATCAAACGGGTGCATCGCCGCTTTGACGAAGTGCGGGAAGTGTTGATCCGGTCGATCGACCGGCGGTTGATCATCATCGCCACGCTCGTCGCGGCGGCGCCGATGACCGGCCTGCTGGGGACGGTGGGGGGGATGCTGGACATGTTTGACGGACTGGCGGCGGGAGGCGGGAAGCAGAGCATGGGAATGATCGCTTCGGGGATGAAGGAGGCGCTGTTCACGACCCTGACCGGACTGGTGATCGCGCTGCCGGGGATGTTTATAGCGATGGTGGTGCGGGGGCAGCGGAACGAGGTGGACGCGACCCTGGCGCAGTTGCAGAGCGCGATCGTCACAACCCGGTTTCGGAAGGTATAATCATGAAGCGTAGAAAATCATTTGGATCGGATGATGAGGCGAAGCCGGATCTGTCGCCGATGATCGACTGTGTCTTCATCCTGCTGATCTTCTTCATCGTGACGACGGTCTTTCAGAAGCCTCCCGGGGTGGAGGTTTCGCGGCCGGAGGCGCGGCTGGGCACGGTGCTGGAGAAGAACAGCGTGCTGCTGGCGGTGACGGCGGAGAACAAGGTCTTCCATGGAGGGGAGCAGGTGGGGGTGAACGGCGTGCAGAACGTGGTGAGGCCGCAGTTGTTGGAGAACGAAGACATGCCGGTGATCATCCAGGGTGATGCGAACGCGCAGCGCGGGGTGGTGGCCGATGTGGAGAAGGAATGCCTGGAGGCGGGGGTGAAGAGGAACCGCCTGACGATCGCGACACGCTGATGGGATTGGGAAGCGACAGATTTGAGATTGAGGAAAGTGATCCGGAGCCGGATCTCTCGCCGATGATCGACTGTGTCTTCATCCTGCTGATTTTCTTCATCGTGACGGCGACCTTTGTGGAGGAGGATGGATTTCAGGTGAACCGGCCGGACGCCGCGGCGCCGGCGACGGCCTCAGAGCGGGACACGGTGTTGTTTCTGCTGACCGAGCAGGGTCAGGTGATCTACAAGGGACGGACGGTGGGGGTGGACGGGGTGCAGGGGGTGGTGCGGGGGCAGTTGATGCTCAACGAGGAGAGCCCGGTAATCATCCAATCGGATCCGAAGTCCCGCCACGGGTTGGCGATGCAGGTACACAACGAATGCCTGGCGGGAGGGGCCCCAGTCTCGAAGATCACGCACACCGTTGACTGATGAAGAGCCCCCGGCACGTCTATCATCAACCCCGGGGAAGCCGGGTCGTCAACGCGGTGGTGATTCTCGCGGGGGGAATCCTGTTCACGTTCATGGTGTTTTACATCATTCCGTTGATGCGGAAGTTGGAGCAGGGGCTGGAGAAGGACAAGCAGGTCCTCGTGCCGGACTTGTCGGTGGATCCTCCGGATGAGTATGAGGTGGCGGAGGAGGAGCCGCCACCGGAGGAGGAGCCCGAGGAGCCGCCCGAGTTGGCGGAAGCGGACGACGATCTTTCGATCGATCCACTGGACCTGCCCGATCTCGGGGTGGGGGTGGGTAGCCGGGTGATGTTGAGCATCGCCCCGACCATGGATTTGGCGGGAGGGGACGAGGATTTCGGGGCGGGTGAGGTGGACCAGGAGCCGACGGCCGCCACGACCTTTGATCCGCAGGTATCGACCGCCGTGAAGAAGAAACTGGCGGGTCGTGGATCGGTGGAGGTGCTGGTGGCTGGTCTGGTGGATGAGACCGGAGCGGTGGTGGAGGCGTCGATCAAGCGGAGTTCGGGGATCGCGGCCCTGGATGACGCGGCGATGAAGGCGCTGCGGCGGTGGAAGTTCAAACCGGCGATCCGCAACGGTCGGAAGGCCAAGGCGCATATCAATCAACCCTTTAATTTTCGAATCCGATGAGACTGATGATACCATTCCTAGTGCTGTGTTCGTGTGGGGGCCTCCTGGCCGTGCCGTTGAGATTGTCGCCGTCGATGTTCAGCAGCGAGGACTTCAAGGAGCGATTTGTGGGGAGCTACGGCATGCTGCCGGCGTTGGAGCCGAAGGTGGACCGGGAGGAGGCGGGTCTGATCGCGGAGCTTGGAGAGCTGCTTTCGAAGAGTCAGTTCGGGGAGGCGGAGGTGCGGCTGTTGGCGTTCATCAGGGAGCGGCGCAATCCGAGCGATCCGGCGGTGGAAGCGAAGGAAGTGAGTGGGGCGCTGATCTTCACGCTGGGGAACCTTTACTTTCAGAATGATCGGGTGGGTGATGCGGAGCGTTCCTACAAGCTGGCCTTGAAGCGCTTTCCGGACTATCGCCGGGCGCACAAGAACCTGGCGCTGCTCTACGCGACGCAGGACAAGATCGAGGAGGCCAAGCCGCACCTGATGAAGGCGATCGAGCTGGGTGAGGCGGATCACCGGGTGTTCGGTCTATTGGGGTATGCGTATTTGAAGGAGGAGAAGGTTCTTGCGGCGGAGGGGGCCTATCGGCAGGCCTATCTGCTGAATGCCGGGGAGAAGGACTGGAAGCTGGGATTGGCGCAGGCGCTGATGCTGCAGGAGAAGTGGGGCGAGGCGGCGTCGATGTTGGAGTCCCTGATTGAGGAGAGTCCGGAGAACGCCCTTTTGTGGAAGCAGCAGGCGAATTGCTACATCCAGATGGAGGAGCCGATGAGGGCTGCGGAGAACTACGAAGTGCTGCGGTTGAAGGGGTTGGCGGATGAGGAGGCCATGAATCAGTTGGGGGACATCTATGCGAACCAGGAGCAGGCCTTGTTGGCGCTCGGGGCTTATCTCACGGCGATGAAGCAGTCCACGGTGGTGAACGTGGAGCGCTCGTTGAAGTCGGCCAAGTATCTGCAGGCGCTGGGTGCCTCGGCGGAAGCGGGGTTGTATATTTTGGAAATGAAGAAGGCGGCGGGGGAGACCATGACCGAGGCGCAAAAGGTGCGGGTGTTGGTGGTGGAGAGTGACGTGGCGAAGGCGGAGGAGCGGGTGTCGGATGCGGTGGCCTTGTTGAAGGAGGCCTTGGAGTTGGATCCGATGAACGGGGAGGGCCGGGTGCGGTTGGGTCAACTGCATGTGCAGTTGGCGGAAGAGGCTGCGGACGAGGATGGGGCGCGGGAGCATCGCCTGGAGGCACGGAAGTATTTCCTGATCGCGGTGAAGAGCGAGAACGGGGAGGTCGCCTATCAGGCGAACCTGCGCTACGGGCAGATGTTGGTGAAGGAGTCGCGGTTCAAGGAGGCCCTGCCGCGGTTGGAGGCGTCCCTGCGGTTGAAGGGCAGCCAGAATCTGGAGCAATACGTGCGACGGGTGCAGCGTGCCGCAGAACGCCAGGAGAAGAAGGAGGAGCGGCTGGAGAGTGAGCGGGAGGAGAAGATGGAGAAAGCAAAGCAGGCCGCCGAGAAGGTGGCGGAACCGGACGAGGCACCGACGAGCGAATGAGATTGGCCACGACAGCAGGCATTTGGGTATTGGGTCTGTGGGGGCTCCAATCCACGGTGGCGTGGGGGAATGCGGCGCTCGACTTTCTGGAGGCGGAATTGGGGGAGGAGGAACTGCAGGCGGAGAACGTCTCGGAGGAAGATCCGGTGGAGGCCTCGAAGAAGGTGGTCGAGGCGGTGGAGGACCCGAGTTTGCCGACGCGGTGGAATCCAGAGCTGGTGCCGTTGTTGTCGGTGAATTTGGCGCCGACCGAGGGGGACACGCTGGCCTTGCGAGGGCTTTATGAATGGCGCTTGGATCATGGTGAGGTGGATGTTTTTGGTGGAGACGGGCAGAAGGTGGATTCGTCCCGGGCGCGGCGGGCACGACTGGGGGTGGCCCTGAAGACCTTTTACCAGACCGAGTTGCAGGCTGATGTCTTGTTTGAAGGCGATGCGGACTACGCGGGCATCGAGACGCTGATGGCGCGGGTGCCGGTGGGGGATTCGCTGCTGATCTCGGGGGGCAAGTTCCCTCCGCCCTTCACGCTGGAGTACACGCAGGATGCCGCGGTGCGGTGGACGCGGGAGCTTTCCCCGATGGTGGCACAGATGGTGCCGGCCAGCAGTTTGGGGCTCATGGCGCAGGGGCGGAGTGAGCGGTGGGATTGGAAACTCGGATGGTTTAGCGGGGATGCGGACCGGGATGTGCCCTCGTGGAGGGGGGATGGCTATCTGCTGGCCGGGCTCGGCTACTCGGCCTATGCGATTCCTCCCGCCGGTGGTGATCCGGGTGCCTCGGCGTGGCACCGCTGGCATTTGGACTACATCTACAACGCCGACGGGGCGCGGAGTCGGAGTGTGCCGATGGGTTACGAGCATCTCCTGGCGACCGGCTTTCAATACAGCTCGGGGCGGGTGGATTTCATGAATGATTTTCTCATGGCGAGGGGCGATGCCTCGAGTGCCTATGGCCTGACAATGACCGGCGGATATTGGCTGATGGAGGACGCCTTGCGGATGGTGGCGCGGTTTGACTATGGGAAGTCGAACGACCCCGGCGGGATTCTCGCGGGTTGGGGAGTGCCGGCGGGCGGGGCTGAAGCACTACAACCGTTCAGCTATCCGGTCATGCATGCGGGTGGGGAACTGTACTCGATCTATGCGGGCCTGGATCTCTTCCTCTACGATCAAAACCTGATCCTCAGCTCGGGGCTGGAGATGCGGACGCTCAAGGAGGTGATCGACAGCGGCGACATCGACTCGCTGATCTGGCAGACCGGAGGACGGATCGCCTTTTAACAACACAATAAACACCATACAAAAAGAATCATGAAAACCATCCTGACCATCGTTGCCTGCTCATTGAGCCTGTCTTTGTCCGCCTCCGCCGTGTCGTTCGATGCGGAGGCATTTGGCTCGGCCCTGAATGGCTGGCGGAAGAATCGCACCGCAAGTTACTCGGTGGACAATCACAGCTATCGGACGCACCGCCCGACCGTCACGCAGACGCATGGGGGCGGGATGTTTGTCTCGGCGAGGGTGGATCACTGTCCGCGGGGGGGGAAGGCGACGAGTTCCTACATTGAGTTGGTCTTCAGCGGGGAGGGCCATCTGCTGTCGGGGCAGATCCGGATCAAGGTGGGGGAGAAGTCCCTGAACACCGGGCAGGTGGTCCGGGCACCAGAGAAGCCGGCACCGACGGAGGGGGAAGCGGAGCAGGATTTAGAGCCCTGGAAGACGCCGACGATGCAGGTGGTGATGGATCTCTTCAGTGCGCTGGATTCGGAATTGGGGAAACTGGAGAAGGACGATACCAAAGGGAAGCGGGATGTGTTCGGCCGGATTTTCGGGCAGGATTTTGGTTCGGCGGATCTGGCCGCGGCGTTGCGGCATAATGTGAATTTGATGTTGGGGAGTGCGGGATGAGAGAGGGGCAGCCAGTGGGTGCAGGGAATCGGCGGGGCGGTTCCGTCTTCGCTGGGAGCCACGCCGGGAGAGGTGGAAGCCGCGGCCATGGATGGGGGGAGGGCGGCGAGTGGCTCAGCTGCAGGTCAGAAGGAGGTTCAGTTTCTCTTGCCACTCGTCCTCAAACACCACCTCGAAGCGGATTCGCGTGTTCTTCATGGCCGGTGCGAATGCCGCCCAGCTTTCACCGTGGGCGCGCTCGTTGCAGAGTGCGAACACGTTCTGCTTGTAGGTCGTGTCCGCATTGCGGAGGTGGAGTCCCTTGGTTTCGAGGACAAAAAGTCGGTCGAAGCCCCGTCCCGCGACCGGGTCGGGCTTCCCCGCAGCGATGAAGTCGGCGTAAATGCGATGCCGCTTCCAGCCTTGGACGTGGTAGCCCCGTTTGGAGGCATTCCGATGCCAGAAATACAAGAGCTGCTCCTGCTTGTCCAAGAACGTGGCGACCTTGGTTTCGTAGGTGTTGAAGTCGCCTTCCGGCATCTTTTCAAAGAGGCTCAACATGAACTGGCCGGCGTCGTCACGAGTCGCTTGGCGGTCGCCCGTCCTCCATGGTTCGGACTCCGGAAGCTTGTTGAAGCCGAAGTGATCGCCTACTACGACAAAGCGCATGGTGCCGTCTTCCAACAACTGCCGGAATCTCTCTTCCGCGAGCCGGTCACGCTCCGCTCCGAGCTGCTGGTGGAGTTTTTCAAGGATGAGGACGTAGTTGTCGGTGAGTGTCTGCCGTTCGTATCGTTCCGCCAGTGCGTCGAAAACGTTCCGGGCGGCTTCCGCGCCGCGCCACGGGTTCGGCATCACGTCCAGCACGTGGCTGGCCGCAAAGGTCACATCCAGCCGGCCGCTGGCATCCATCCGCTCCGCCTTCCACTCGGGTTCGTCGGTCAAAATTCCGGAATTCAGCCCGACCCTCATCGAGATGTCCTGATCTCCCACCGCTGAGAGTGCGAGGTCGAAGAGCGGTGAGACATCGACGTCCTTCCACGGCACGCGGGAAAGCAGGTCCGCCTCATAATGCACCGGTCGCCAGCCATCGACTGGATCCTCGATCATGAAGGCGGGGAGGATGAAGCCGGAGGCTTTCTTCCGCAGCGCCTCGCGCGAGGACACCTGCGACTCCACGGAGTGCTTCTTGCTGTCCCCGCTATCAATCACGACACGGGCGGCGAGGTCGCCCAGGCCTTCAATGCCGAAGCCGCTGCGCACCTCCTCCAGCAGGTCTTTCCCGCGCCGCTGGAAACAAAAGACGTAGCTCTCGTCCAGCCAGTGGTTGTGCGTCTTGATCGCGTAGGGTTGGCGCAGGACGCGGCCGACAAGCTGGGTCAGGGCCGTCTTCGAGCCCGGGTTCGTCAGGACCGCCAGCACGTAGGCGAAGGGGCAGTCCCAGCCTTCCTGGAGGGCCTGCTTGGTGATGATGTAGCGGATCTCGCAGTTCCGCGCCATGAGGCCGCCGGTGTCGTCGATCTCCTTCAGCTCGTCCTTCTGGCTGGACTTGATGGCGATGTGCTCGGGGCGGATGCCGTTCATCTTGAGCAGGTAATCGCGGGCGTCCTCGGCATGGATCAGTCCGGTCTTGCGCTGGTCCTTGCCGGTGCGCTCCACCTGGATCAGGCAGATGGGTCGGATGTAGAGGCCGTTCTCGGCCTCCTGTGTGACGGCCTGCTCTTCCAGCATATTCCGCTGGTGCACCGCGGCGAGCAGGGTGCCTTTCCAATCAGCTTCGCCCCGATTCATCAGGTGGAGGTCCAGCTTGATCATGCCCTCCTTCTCCAGCTCGCGGCCGGGCACATTCACCAGGACGTTGGCTTGGGTCGGCGGGGTGGCGGTTAGTTCGAAGAGCAGGCTGGGATTGAAGCCCTCGATGGTTGCCAGTGCGTTCTTCGAGTAGCCCTTGTGCCCTTCGTCGAGAATGACGATGGGCCGCAGGAGGCGCAGGGTGTTGCCGAGCGAGGTCTTGATCTGCTGCTTCCACAGCCCGCTGCCTTCGCAGCCGAAGGTGTCGAGATTCGGCACCTTCTTCAAGAGTTCCGCCTGCGCCTGGTGGTCTCCATCGCGCGGGAAGAAGCGTTCGAAACCGGCGCTGTCGCGGAACATCCGCAGGGTTTCCTTGGTCTCGCGATTGGCGCTGGGCAGCATCAGAAGCAGGACGCAGAGACTCTCGTTCACGTCCTCCGGGCGGAACTTGCGGGACTTGTCGAGGATCAGCGTGCGATTGGCAGAGGCGATGTCGAGCTGCTGGCGGTACGGATGGGCCCGGTCGCGCAGGGCGTTGAGCGTCTGGTTGTAAATCTGCGTGCTGGGGACGATCCACAGCACCAGCCCGTTCTGACGGCGCAGATAGACGGTGTTCGCCAAGTCGATGATTCGGGTGGCAAGGTAGGTCTTGCCGCCGCCGGTGGGGATCTTGATGCAGGCGCTCGGCAGCGGATCACCGTTTCCGGTGAAGCGCTTCTGATAGGCCCGCTCGCTGACCTGCTTCCAGGCCGCTTCCGGGAAATGGAAGCTGGCGGCGAGGTCGGCATCCATCTCCCGCAGCTTGGTCGCCTTCCCGCGCATCTCTGAAAGGCCGTCCAGCCAGGCGCGGACGGTCTCAAGCGAGCGGGTCTGGTAATCCTTCGGCTTCATCGGGCGGCTTTTTCCACGCGTTCGTAGATCTCGTAGGGAAGCTGGGCGAAGACGATGCCGTTCTGATGGAGCAGGGCATCGTCCATGAAGCGGGTCGGCGCATAGACCAGCCGCTTGCGGTCCTTGCCGCCCTTCACCGGCGGCAACTTGCGGACGGTCGGCAAATCCAGCGCCAGCTCCTTCAGCGCCTCGATCTCCGGGGTGTAGAGCAGATACACGTCGTAGCCCTTCGAACGCCCGATGAAGCCGGTCTTGCGCTTGATCGCGACCGGATTGAATTCCTCGCCAGTAGCGGTGAAGAAGACGTAGGCCGCCAGCGTTTCATAGGTCGGTAGATCCTTCGATTCGAGGATGGTCTGGAGGGCGACGGCCGCGCCGAGTTTGAAGTAGGAAAAACTGCCGCCGTAGCCCGTGCGGAGCTTCTCGTCCTTGGCTGTGGCCACGCCCTTGATGCAGCGGCGGAGGCGCTCGGCGGTGATCTTGTCGGCATACTCTTCGCACTCGATTAGGATAAATCGGCGGGTGCCGCCGTCTTCGGCATTTTGCTTTAAGACCGCGTGGCCAGTGGTCCCGCTGCCCGCGAAGCTGTCGAGGATGAGCGAGTCCTTGTCGGTGGCGATTTGAAGAATGCGCTGGATGAGGCGAGGCGTTTTGAGAGTCGTGAAGTCGGGCAAGTCGTCCGGGAACAACTCCATCAGAACCTTCTTCGCTTCCTGCGTGTGACCGACTTCCTTGTAGGTCCAAATGGTTTCAGGAACCAAGCCGTCCTGCACTTCGCTGAGGAATCTCTTGATGGCGGGAACTTGGTTTTTGTCCTGACCCCACCAGATCCGATTGTCGGCATCCAACTCTGCAAGACGCTTCTTTGAATAGCGCCAGTAGTTTCCCGGTGGTGGTCCCTCAATGACCCGGCCTCCGGGACAGGTGATCGAATACGTCCCGTCACCGTAAAAATTCCTCGCCGAAAGGTCTCCAGGTTTCCAATCGCCGCGAGGATCTTTGTCGGGATTGTTGTACCTTGCGTTCGCCTCCTTGGTGCGGGGAAGGAGCTTCCTGTTGAAGTCCCCAATTCCCTTCGCATAGCAAACGATGTGATCGTGATTCTCGGAGAAATACTTTGCGGTGCCTTTAGGTGAGTAAACCTTCTCCCAAATGATATTCGCCACGAAATTCTCCTCACCGAAGACCTCGTCCATGAGGCAGCGGAGGTGTTGGACTTCGTTGTCGTCGATGGAGACAAAGATGGCACCGTCCTCGGACATCAGCTCGCGGAGGAGCTTGAGGCGCGGGAGCATCATGCAGCACCACTTGTCGTGGCGGGTGGCGTCCTCGCGGTCGATGGTCTTGGCCAGCCAATCCTTCATCATCGGCGAATTGACCTTGTCGTTGTAAGCCCAGCCCTCGTTGCCCGTGTTGTAGGGCGGGTCGATGTAGATGCACTTCACCTTTCCGGCGTGGGTGGGGAGCAGGGCTTTCAGGGCGAGCAAATTGTCGCCGTGGAGGAGCAGGTTGTCATGCAGGCCTGGGGGTCTTCGCCAGGCCTTTGGATTTCACGGCAACCAGTTCGTGGAACGGCACCACGAGGTGATGGTTGGCCACGTGGACCTTTCCTTTGAAGACGAGTTCGGGCATTGAGGGCGGAGAAAAAATGTTGGGGTGGGACCAGACGGAGCGTAGCGGTGCGCTATCATGAAGGCTGTATCGGCCCCCGGCAAGAACTGTTCATGCGAATAACTACGTTATTATTGGGCACAAGTCAGCCGGAAGATGTGAGCGGCCTGGGAAATCCCTGTGGATGCGCTGTGAATAGGCCGCGCGGTCCGGCTGTTGAGCGGTGGAGTGCGGGGATTGTGGGGGGTGACCGACCCACGAGTGTCGGGGGCGGCGGGGCGGTTCCGTCTTTGCTGGGAGCTACGCCGGGACAGGTGGAAACCGCCGCCAC
>JAQCFL010000079.1 GCA_027619375.1 Verrucomicrobiota bacterium
GTGATCGGAAGGCTGCCAAATTGAAGCTTTCACTCCTCATCCACCCACTGATTCGGCGGAAGAGGCAAAGAAAGCGGTGGTGGCCATCGCCCGAAAACTTTCCGTGATCATGTTGACGCTCCTGCAACAGGAGAGCGACTACGAGGCCATCCGCAAGGCCGCATGAGCACCATACCGATTTCGACCATGAACCAAGAACACATTTCCGGGATGACGGCGATCCCACGCCTGCACCGCCCTCGGGCAACAAGTGCGCGAACAAGATAGCCGCATCCCTCCCTTTCACCATGAAACAAGATCGTCTTTCCGGGATGACTGCGCAGCACCGCCAGCACTGCCTCCGGGCAAGTGCGCGAACAAGATAGCAGCGTTCCCTCCTTCACTAAGGCGAAACACGGAAGTAATCGTGCACCGAAACAAAATGAAACCGTTTCACTCAGAGTGCGTATGGAAGCAAGATTCCCTGTTTCACGGGCCACTGGTCCATGGGGCTGCCGCCCCACACCCCGCCAAGCTGAGCCAGCTTGACCGCATTGTGCTCCCCCTAAATCCCCCCAGGGGACTTCTCCCCTCCCGTCCCCCAGGGGAGCGGGTGAACTGCCGGGTGGGCGAATCGGACGGCGCAAACGAAAGTAAACGCAACCCAACCCCCACGAAACCAATGAATTGTTGAAGTAAACTTCAATTTGCTGTTGACTGCCTTCTCATGGAAGGATTGGGAGAAGGCATGCAGTGGAAGCAACATCGCCGTGACGTCGGTTGCCGGGAGGATTGCCACGATTGATGCATTTGTTGAGCACTTCGCGGAAGGGAGACGGTGGCAATGTCACTTCAAGGACGGGAAGATTATTTCAGCGGTGTTCCGCCACTTCACCGTGACCCGCAAGTCTGCCGGGAATGCCGGTGAGTTCACCACCGAATTGAATGAGGATCAGGTCGAGGTGTTTCACTTTCCCGATCACGAGATTTCCAAGTTGGAGGCAGAGCTGAGGAAGGATCTGACCGAGGTCATGGCACTAGCAAAACAACAAGGCGAACAAGGTGCCGGACAACCGGCTACCGTACTCCAAATGGCCGGGGTTGGGGGCGGGACGGATTCCCGGGGGCCATGCGCAGGGTGGAGACCAGCACTACGTTGGGGAGTCGGGGTATCCGGCGTCGCCTGGAAGGCTATGCCGGGACAGGGGTGGGGCGGGATGGGAATTCTGCGGAACCTATTGCGGGCTGGAAGCCCGCAATACGCTGGGGAGGGCTTGCGACCGGGACGGTCACGCCACGGTGTGGGAGCCGGCTGGGCGGTTGGGAAACCGCCGCCACGGGTGGGGGCGGGTCAGTGGACGGGGCACTGGTTGATCTGCTGGAAGAAGTCATTGCCCTTGTTGTCGATGAGGATGAAGGCGGGGAAGTTTTCGACGCGGATTTTCCAGACGGCCTCCATGCCGAGTTCGGGGTATTCGAGGACTTCGAGGGATTTGATGTGGTCGGTGGCGAGGAGGGCGGCGGGACCGCCGGCGGAGCCGAGGTAGAAGCCGCCGTGCTTTTTGCAGGCGTCGGCGACTTGTTGGGAGCGGTTGCCTTTGGCGAGCATGACCATGGAGCCGCCATGGGATTGGAAGAGGTCGACATAGCCGTCCATGCGCCCGGCGGTGGTGGGGCCGAAGGAGCCGGAGGGCAGGCCCTCGGGGGTTTTGGCAGGGCCGGCGTAGTAAACGGGGTGCTGTTTGAAGTAGTCGGGGAGGTCGCCGGTCTGGTCGAGGCGTTCCTTGAGTTTGGCGTGCGCGGAGTCGCGGGCCACGATGATGGTGCCCGAGAGGGAGACGGCGGTGGTGACGGGGTATTTGTTGAGGGTGGCGAGGACTTCGTCCATGCCGGCGTCGAGGTCGATGGCGACGCCGTGGAATTTCCAGTCCTTGTATTTTGCGGGGATGAACTGGCCGGGATTTGTTTCGAGTTTTTCGAGGAAGATGCCGTCCCTGGTGATCTTGGCTTTCGCCTGGCGGTCGGCGGAGCAGGAGACGCCGAGGCCGACGGGACAGGAGGCACCGTGGCGGGGGAGACGAATGACGCGGGCGTCGAGGGCGAAGTACTTGCCGCCGAACTGCGCCCCGATGCCGATCTCCCGGGCGATCTCGAGCAACTCCGCTTCCATTTCGAGATCACGAAAGGCGCGCCCGTGTTCGTTTCCGGAGGTGGGCAGGGCGTCGTAGTAGCGGGTGGAGGCCATCTTGACCGTCTTCAGGCAGGTCTCCGCGGAAGTGCCGCCGATGACGAGGGCGAGGTGGTAGGGGGGGCAGGCGGAGGTGCCGAGGGAGCGGAGTTTCTCGATGCAGAACTTGCGGAGGCTGGCGGGGTTGAGGAGCGCTTTCGTTTCCTGATAGAGGAAGGTCTTGTTGGCGGAGCCGCCGCCTTTGGTGATGAAGAGGAAGCTGTACTCGTCGCCCGGCGTGGTGTAGAGGTCGAACTGGGCGGGGAGGTTGTTCTTCGTGTTGGTCTCCTCGAACATGGAGAGCGGGGCGACCTGCGAATAGCGGAGGTTTTCCTCCTGGTAGGTTTTGAAGATGCCGCGGGAGAGGGATTCCTCGTCGTTGGATTCGGTCCAGACCTGCTCGCCTTTTTTGCCCATGACGATGGCGGTGCCGGTGTCCTGGCAGGCGGGGAGGATGCCGTGGGAGGCGATCGCGGCGTTCTTGAGGAGCATGAGGGCGACCATGTGGTCGTTTTCGGAGGCCTCCGGGTCGTCGAGGATGGCGGCGACCTGCTTGAGGTGGGCGGTGCGGAGTTTGAAGGAGATGGCCTTGATGGCCTCGTTGGCGAGGAGGGTGAGGGCCTCGGGGGCGACCTTCAGGATGGTGCGGTCCCCGGCCTGCAGGGTCGAAACGTGGTCGCTGCTGATTTTCTCGTATTCGGTCTGGTCCGGGCCGAGGGGGAAGAGGGGTTGGTAGTGGAAGTCCATGGGCTGGGTGGGGTGGGAAAGGCGGGAAGGGCCGCTTTTCCATGGAGAAAGAAGCGCCGGGAGGGACCGGATGCACTCCCAAAATTGGCTCATTTACGGGGCTTCGGGGCGGCAGGGGCGTTCCGGAGGAGGCTGGAAGGGGCCGAAAGGGGGGCGGAGAACGGGGGGGCGTGAAAAAGCTCTTGAATATGCCCGGGATCCACGTAAACAAACCGCCCCCATGGCAAAGAAAAGCTGGAAAGAGCGCAATGCCCGCAAAGAGCGGACTGTCGCGAAATACGCAGACCTTCGGAACAAGCTGAAGAAGGAGAAGGATTACGTTGGATTGAGCATGCTTCCCCGCGATGCCAGCCCGACGCGTCTTGTGAATCGCTGCGCAGTGACCGGCCGCCGTCGTTCCTTTTTGCGCCGCTTCCGTCTCTCGAGGATCACCTTCCGGGAGATGGCGTCCGCCGGGTTGCTTCCCGGCGTGACAAAGTCGAGCTGGTAGACTAGGGTCTCCGGTTCCGGCTGGTGGCGGCGACAACTTTCCCCGCTAGTCGCTCCCCGAATGCCAATTTACGAATACGTCTCTGAAAATCCGGATGATCCGGATCGATGTTGTCGCATATGCAAGCGAGGGTTTGAGTTGAGGCGCCCGGTGGACCGCGCCCCGTTGGAGGTTTGTCCGCTTTGCAAGAATTCGGTGAAGAAGCTCATCAGCCGGATCAACACCCCGCGGGTGGCCAAGCCGTTTTCCACGGTGGATGCCAAGAAGGCGGGATTCACGGTTTTGGAGAGGCGTGATGAGGGGGTCTTTGAGAAGTTGTAGCGCTGGCTGCCTGAGATGAATTTCTTTTTTTCCATGGTTCTGGCTTCGGCCCAAGCGGACATCCCCAAGCACTTTCCCCCGGTGGAAGAGTTGATGCTCTACTTGCTGGGAATCGGCATTTTCCTGCTGCTCAACGCCTTCTTTGTGGCGATCGAATTCGCGCTGGTGAAGGTGCGCAAGAGTCAGTTGATGGAGGTGGCCGGGTTGAAGCCGAAGCGTACCCATCTGGCCCTGCATGCCCTGGCGAAGCTGGAAGGCTATCTCTCGGCGGGGCAGCTGGGGATCACGGTGGCCTCCCTGGCCCTTGGCATGCTGGGTGAACCGCTGGTGGCGCACTATGTGGGACCGCTTTTATTGAAGACCTCTCTGCCGGATTGGGGTATTCGGACGATTTCGTTCATCGTGGCGACGGCCTCGTTTTCCTTCGTGCACGTCATCATCGGCGAGCAGGTGCCCAAGGTGCTCGCCATCCGCAAGCCGGTGGGCGCGGTGTTGCTGCTGATCCAGCCCCTGCACATGTTTTATCGGACCTTTGGATGGGCCATCGCGGTGATCAATGGTTCGGCCAACTGGATTTTGAAGAACATCTTCCGGGTGGAGCCGGCCGGTCATGAGGAGGTGCACAGCGCGGAGGAACTGGCGCGGTTGGTGGAGGAAAGTGAGCGGCACGACGAGGTGACCGAGACGGAGCGCGAGATCCTCATCAATGCGCTCGAGTTGAACGACATCAAGGTCAAGGACGTCATGACCGCGCGGGGCGACGTGATCGCGCTCGATGTGGACAACGGGTTCAAGGAGAACCTGGATATGGCGATGCGGACGAAGCACACGCGCTTTCCGCTGGTGCGGGGGCACCTGGACGAGGCGTTGGGGCTGGTGCACATCAAGGATTTCCTGAAGCTGATCGGGGACGAGAGTCCGGATCTGATGAGGATCAAGCGCGAGCTGAAGATGGTGCCGGAGACGATGCCCCTGGACACGCTGTTGACCTTCTTTTTGCGGGAGCGGGCCCACCTGGCGATGGTGGTGGATGAGTTCGGCAATCCCTCGGGGTTGGTCTTCCTCGACAACGTCATCGAGGAGTTGGTGGGGGACATTCAGGATGAGTTCGACAACGAGCGCAGCGCCTACACGCCGATTAGTGACGACGAGTTCGTGGTGGAGGGATCGATCTCGCTCTATGAGTTGGAGGACCACGTGCCGGAGTTGGATCTGGAGAGCGGCGAGGTGACCACGGTGGGTGGCTACATCACGCAGTTGCTGGGACACCTGCCCGAGCCGGGCGAGTCGGTGCGGGTGGAGGGTTTTGAGGCGAAGGTCACGAGCAGTGATGGACGCCGGGTGGGACAGGTGCACTTTCGGCGGATCGAGGAGGGTGAGGACGCTTTGGTGGTGGGGGGGCGTAGGGGGGGCTTGCCGACCGGGGCGGTCGGGCCACGGGGCTTACCTTGGGGCGAGGGCGAGGAGGGAGTGGATGAGGTCGGGGGTGCGGTTGATGGGGAGGGAGTAGTGGCCTTCCTCGACCCAGTGGGTGTGGGCGGTGGGGATGCGGGTCGCGATTTGGCGGACCATGGAGAGGGGGAGGTTGCGGTCCTCGGTGCCGTGCCAGATGTCGACGGGGACGCTGATCTTTTCGAAGTCGATCTCCCAATCGCTGCTGTAGATATCGGCGTCGCGGATGAGGTGGCGGCCACCCTGGATGATGCCTTCGCGGAAGCTGCCCATGATGATCTGCAGATCGTCGTGCTTGTTGATCGCTTCGCGGTCCATGGGGGAGACCCAGCGGAAGCACCAACGGAGGGGGGCGTCGGTGGGGTGTTGGCTGGCGATGAAGCGGCTGATGGGAAGGAGGGGCGTCATGACCAGGGGGGCGATGGGCCGGAGTTTCAGGAGGACGCGATAGGGGAAGAGGAGGGCGGACTTGTCGGGGAATTCCCGGAGGGGTGGAGCGCCGCCGACGACGGAGGCAGCCTCGACTCGTTCGGGAAGCCAGTGGGCGGCGGCGAGGGCATAGGGGCCGCCACCAGAGACGCCCATGACGAGGAAGCGCTCGTGACCGAGGGCGTCGGCGAGGCTGCCAAGGAGGGCGGGCCAGTCGGCGAGGCGGCGATTGGGTTGCGGGGAGGATTGGCCGATGCCGGGGCGGTCGGGGGCGATGATGCGCAGGCCCTGTTCCTGTCCGATCTTGTGGAGGAGCCTGCCCTGGAGGCGGGAGCTGGGCCAACCATGGAAGTAATAGAGCGGTCGGCCGGCCGGGTCGCCGTATTCCGCGAAGCAGACCTTCCGGCCGTCGGGGAGGGCATGGAACTGCGTTTCCATCGCGGCGCGATCAGGCATGTTCGACGAGGATGGTGTCGACGGCATGTTCCTGCTGGAGGGTGTCGGAGACGATGACGAGGGGCGTGCCGGTGGGGATGTCGCGGCGGCAGCGGAGGATGTCGACGGCCTGGGCGATGGTGCGCTTGGGGCGCTCGGCGAAGTCCAACTGGAAGGGACGGACGCCGCGGGCCAGAGAGAGGGAGCGGTAGACGACCTCGTCCGGGGTGAAGGCGTAGATGGGGGCGCGGGGGCGGAGCAGGGCGGCCTGCACGGCGGTGTTTCCACTGCGGGTGAAGACGACGATGAGAGCCTCGGGGATGGAATCGGCGAGATTGCAGGCGGCGCGGACGGTCTTCTGCTTTTCAGTGACGAGCTTGGCCTCCGAGGCGTAGCCCAGGCCGCCGGAGCGTTCGATGCGGCGGCTGACGCGGTCGAGGATCTCGATGCAGCGCACCGGGTATTTGCCGACGGAGGTTTCACCGGAAACCATGAGGGAGTCGGCCTCCTCGTAAACTGCGTTGGAGACGTCGGTGACCTCGGCTCGAGTGGGAGTGGGGTTGGAGATCATCGACTCGAGGAGGTGGGTGGCGACGATGACGCGGCGGCCGAGGGTGAGGCAGCGTTTGACGATGCGGCGCTGGAGGATGGGGAGTTCCTCGATGTGGACCTCGATGCCGAGGTCGCCGCGGGCCACCATGATGAGATCGGAGGCGACAATGATGTCGTCGAGGTTGCGGACGGCCTCCTGGTCCTCGATTTTGGAAACGATGAGGGCGTGACCGCCGGCGTCCTGGATGGCCTTGCGCAGTTCGCGGACGTGTCCGGCATCGCGGACGAAGGAACCGGCGATGAAGTCGGCATTGCACTCCACGGCGAGTTTGATGTCCACGCCGTCCTTTTCGGTGAGGGCGGGGAGGTTGAGGCGGACGCCGGGGAGGTTGATGTGGCGGCGGGAACCGAATTCGCCGACCGTCTTGACGAGGCAGACGATGCGGTCCTTCTGCACCGACTCGACGTCCATGATGATGGCGCCGTTGTCGACGAGGAGGGTCGCGCCGACTTCCACGTCGTTGACGAGCCCGTCATAGTTGACGGTGGTGGAGAGGGGGATGGCGGGGTCGGCGGACTCGAGACGGAACTCGACGCGGTCGTCGGTTTTGAGGTCGAAGGGCTTCTCCAGGGTGCCGGTGCGGATGGAGGGGCCCTGGAGGTCGAAAAGAATGCCGACCGGGCGGTCGCGGCCCTCGGCGAGGTGGCGGATGCGGGCGGCGAGATCGCGGGCCCAGTCGTGGGGCGCATGACTCATGTTGATCCGGAAGGTATCGGTTCCAGCCTCGATCAGTTCGGTGAGAATCTCATTGGAATCCGAAGCAGGCCCAAGGGTGGCAAGAAGACGGGTTCGACGCATGCCGGAGGTTGGGGCGGGAAAGCGATGGAAACAAGGCGAATGGGGGCATCGAGCGATGGCCAAAAGCAATTGCAGAAATCCGGAGTTGCCCGACTTTGTCCCTGATTGTAACCGTTCTCGCCTCCGATGGGAGGGGGTGCGCCGTCAAGCATGATTCCCTTGATCCGGCCCTCACATTACCGCAATTTTCCGCTCTCAGGCGGCGTATTCGGGGGTATATCGTCTCGACTATAGTAATGATGCCCTTTCGCTCCACCATCGCCCTGCTCCTCTGTCTTTCGACTGCCGGGGCCGAGGTCAGTTTCAACGACGACATTCGGCCGCTCCTCTCGAACAGATGCTACCGTTGTCATGGACCCGACGAGGGGGAGCGTAAGGCCAAGCGGAGGATCGACACGCTGGAGGGCGCTCTGGCCGACCACAAAGGAGTCCGAGCCATCGTTCCGGGCAATCTGGAGGACAGTGAGTTGATTTACCGGATCGTCACCGATGACGAAGACGACATGATGCCCCCGCCGGAGAAGGGTGAGCGTTTTACCGCGGATCAGATCGCGCTCTTCAAGCAGTGGGTCATGGAGGGGGCGAAGTATGAGCTTCATTGGTCCTATGTGAAGCCGAGCCGGCCGGAGGTGCCGAAGATCGTTGATCCGGCATGGAAGGTGCGCAATCCGATCGATTTGTTCATCCAGAAGCGTTTGAAGGAGGAGGGGCTCTCTCCAACTGATGAGACGGATCGCTACACCCTGATCCGCCGCCTCTCTCTGGATCTGACCGGGCTCCCCCCGGCGGAGGAGGAGGTCGATGCCTTTGTGGCCGATGGCAGTGCCGACGCTTATGAGAAATTGGTCGACCGCCTGCTGGCCAAACCGGCCTTCGGTGAGCACTGGGCCCGGATGTGGTTGGACTTGGCGCGTTACGCCGACTCGGCCGGTTACGCCGATGATCCCGGACGGACGATTTGGGCCTACCGCGATTGGGTGATCCGGGCCTTCAATTCCAACAAGCCCTTCAACGAGTTTACCATCGAGCAGATTGCCGGGGACCTTCTTCCGAATCCTACCGAGGAACAGCTTGTCGCCACCGCATTCCACCGGAACACGAAGACCAACAACGAGGGCGGGACGAACGATGAGGAGTTTCGCAACGCCGCAGTGGTGGATCGGGTCAATACGACCATGGCCACCTGGATGGGGACTACGGCCGCTTGTGCGCAGTGCCATACGCACAAATACGACCCGATTTCCCATGCCGAGTATTTTCAGATGTTCGCCATTTTCAATCAAACTGAGGATGCCGATCATAAGAACGAGGCCCCGACCATTCCTGTCAATGACAGGGATGATGCCAGCCGTCACGCGAAGGTCGTAGCGGAGATTGCGGCCCTCGAAAAGGCGGCGCAGTCTCCCGCGGGCCAGGACGCCAAGGCCATGGCGGAATGGGAGGCGGGCCTGAAGGCGGGCTCCGCCACGTGGCACGTCCTCAACCCCGAGACGATGACCGCCACCTCCGGAGCGACCTTCGAGGTGGGTTCGGATGGATCGGTTCTGGTGGGCGGGAAGTCTGCTGAAACGGACGACTATACGATCGCCGCAACCAGCAAGCTGAAGCAGATCACGGCGGTGAAGTTCGAGGTGCTTGCGTCTGAGAAGTTGACCAGTGGTGGCCCGGGACGTTTTGGCAACTTTGTCCTCAATGAGTTCGGGCTCAGCTCTGGAAAGACCAAGGCATCGTTCGCTCACGCCACCTCGACTTTTGATCAGCCGAAGTTTGGGGTGGCTGCGGCGATTGATGGCAACCCCGCCAGCGAATCCGGCTGGGCAGTTGGCGGTGCCCTCGGCCAGGATCACCACGCGGTGTTCGTGCTCGACAAGCCTTTGGCTGGCGGGTCGTTGACGTTTTCCCTGCTTCAACGTTACGGAAAGCACGCGATCGGCCGCTTTCGCCTTTCCGTCACCGACGCCTCGAATCCGTCCTTGGCTGTTCCGCCAGCGGTTGCGGCCATTCTCTCCATGCCTGCCTCGAAGCGCGGCGATCCGGAGAATGCCGCGCTGTTGGATTACTTCCGCAAGTCCGATCCGAAGGTGGCGGCCTCGCAGAAGAAAATCGACGACTTGAAGAGCCAACTGGCCTCTCTCAAACCGGTGACAACGGTCCCCGTGATGCGTGATTTGCCGAAGGCCAAACACCGGAAAACATTCATTCAGTTGCGTGGCAGCTATCTCGAGAAGGGTGATGAGGTTACTGCCGGTGTGCCTGCCGCATTTGGCCCGCTTCCCGAGGGTGCCGAAGTTGATCGCCTCGCTCTGGCAAAGTGGTTGGTGCGGGAGGACAATCCGTTGACCGGGCGTGTGGTTGCCAATCGTTTTTGGGAGAATCTGTTTGGGGTGGGCATCGTTTTGACGAGCGAGGAGTTTGGATCACAAGGCGAACGCCCCTCCCATCCCGAGCTGCTTGATTGGCTGGCGATGGAGTTCATGGAGGGAGGTTGGGACGTGAAGCGCTTCCTTCGCCTCGTGGTGACGTCTGCGACCTACCGGCAGGGTTCGCATGTTTCGGACGAGAAGGCGGCAGACGATCCTGCGAATCGACTGGTGTCCCGGGGGCCACGGGTCCGCCTCACGGCCGAGATGGTGCGTGATCAGGCCCTCGCGGCTGCGGGGTTATTGAGTTCGAAAATGTATGGAGCTCCGGTTCGTCCTCCCCAGCCCAGCCTCGGTCTCAAAGCGGCCTTTGGGGGCGCCACCGATTGGGAGACCAGCGCTGGTGAGGACAAGTTTAGACGGGGAATTTACACCAACTGGCGCCGCTCCAGTCCTTACCCATCAATGGCGACCTTTGGCGCACCCAACCGGGAGGTTTGCACGGTCCGCCGTGCAAGTACCAATACGCCCCTTCAGGCACTCGTGACGCTCAATGATCCGGTCTACATCGAGGCCGCCCAAGCGCTGGCCCGAAGAATGGCGGGGTTGGGGGACACGACGGCCGTCCAACTGGAGCATGGGTTCCGATTGTGTCTTTCGCGTCCGCCGAACAGCGTTGAAGCCGCGCGGTTGCTCGCCTTTTATCAGTCGACTCGTTCGACCTATGCGGCCGATCCGGAGCAGGCCCAAGAAATGGCCACAAATCCGATCGGACCGGCACCCGCTGAATCCGATGTGGTCGACCTGGCCACGCTGACGGTGGTGGGCAATGTCCTGCTCAATCTCGACGAGACGTTGATGAAACGATAGTTGCCCGACCATTTGCCATTTTAAACCTGTTAGCCTTTTCCCCAGATGATGAATCCACAGCTCGAAATTCTCCAACATCAAACGCGGCGGCACTTCTTCAAACAGTGTTCGATGGGGCTGGGCGGTGTCGCCCTTGGAAACATGTTGGCCACGGACGCGCCTGCCTTGGAAGCCCTCGACAACCCGCTCCTGCCAAAATTGCCGCACTTTGCACCGAAGGCGAAGCGGGTGATCTATCTGCACCTGACCGGTTCGCCCCCGCACCTCGACATGTGGGACCACAAGCCGGAGTTGGTGAAGCGCGACGGACAGGAATGCCCCGAGGAGTATACGAAGGGGAAGATGTTCGCCTTTACGTCGGGCACCCCGAAGCTGTTGGGAACACCGCGCAAGTTTGCGCAGTATGGGAAGAATGGTCTCTGGATGTCCGATGCGATTCCCCATTTGCATGGCGTGGCCGACGACTTGTGTGTCATCAATTCGATGACCACCGACCATTTCAACCATGCCCCTGCGGAGTTGTTCGTGCACACCGGTTTCCAGCAGCCGGGGCGGCCGACCTTCGGGGCCTGGACGACTTACGGGCTCGGTTCCGAAAACCAGAATTTGCCGGGCTACGTGGTGTTGATTTCAAGCGGGGTGCAACCCAACGGCGGCAAGAGCTCCTTCGGCTCGGGGTTCATCCCCTCTGTCTATCAGGGAGTGCAATGCCGCTCGGAGGGAGATCCCGTACTCTATGTCACCGACCCTCCGGGGATGAACCGCAGTATGCGCCGGGCGAGTCTTGATACATTGCGTGCCTTGAATGAGGAGGCCACGAAGGAGTTTGCCCACCCGGAGACCCTGACGCGCATGGCTCAATATGAACTGGCCTTCCGCATGCAGATGTCCGTGCCCGAAGTGATGGACATTTCCAAGGAATCGAAGGGAACGCTGGATGCCTACGGCGCCGAGCCGGGCGCGTCGAGCTTTGCCAACAATTGCCTGCTGGCCCGACGTCTCGCCGAGGACGGGGTGCGTTTCGTGCAGCTCTTTGATTGGGGTTGGGATTTCCACGGGACCAATCCCAACGAGGACATTCGTGATGGGTTGACCGCAAAGTGTGCGACGATGGACAAGCCGGTGGCTGCGCTGATCAATGATCTCAAGGAACGGGGTCTCTTTGAAGATACGCTGATCATTCTTGGTGGAGAGTTTGGACGGACGCCGTTCCGCGAAGGTCGGACGGCGAAAGGGAAGGTTTTGGGACGGGACCACTTCCCGGATTGCTACACGATGGTGATGGCTGGTGGGGGAGTGAAGGGGGGCTATACCCATGGCGCCTCGGATGAGCTCGGGTTTTCAGTGGCCCGGGATAAAGTGCATGTCCACGACCTCCAGGCCACCTGGATGTACCTGTTGGGTTTCGATCATGAAAAGCTCACCTATCGTTTCCAGGGCCGCGACTACCGTCTCACCGACGTGCACGGCAAGGTCGTGAAGAGTCTGTTGGTGTAGGTCGATTCTCAAACCAAGGCTGGTAAAAGGGGACGACCTATCGGGAAATTTTGACGCCGCTGCTACTCGCGGGGGCGGGGAACATTCAGCCGCGGCCGATGGGGTTCAAGTTTTACGCGGTGCTGGTGGTGAACTCGGCGGACCTGGCGAGTCAGAATTCGCCGGATGAGGATCGCTGGCTCCCGATCTTCTGGGCCATCGATCAGTTCAAGGATTCCCAGGCGCGGGATGTGCAGGAAGGGGACTGGACCATGGCGCCGGTGGTGGAGGGACGGGTGACGATGCCGGAGCAGGCCTGCGGTGGGTTTGTGGCGGCGATGGAGGGATGGAATGAGGAACGGGCGGACAGCGCGGTGGCGGGGTACGTCGTGGCTGGAGGGATCCGGGCAGAAGGACAGTCCGCTGGTGGCGCGGACGAGGGCGGTGCTGGGCTGATGTCTGTGTATGTTCCCTAAGGGTTCTAACGAAATAACTCGAACCTCAAAGAAACAAGATGCGCAAGATTGTTGGTCAGCACCAAGACGGATTTCAGTGAGGATGGCAGGCTATTTGAGCTGAAAACCCACACGGGTGATGGCCAAGTAGATCGGCAGATTGGAGGAGTTATGACGTTGCGGCCCCTTAAGTCTGCAGCGGTTCTCGGCGGAGGTCGCGGAAGGTGCAGAGGGGGGTGTCGATGCCCCGGATCTT
>JAQCFL010000080.1 GCA_027619375.1 Verrucomicrobiota bacterium
CCGGTTGGCGGGCGGGTTCGACGGAGGTGTGCCACTCGGGTTGCCAGAGGAGGCCGACGACGATGAGGGCGCAGAGGAAGCGGAGGCCTTCGAGGAAGCCGGTGCGGACGGGCCGGACGCTGCGGCGCAGGGCGATGAGGCAGAGGAGGGCGACGAGCAGCAAGGCCCCCACGCCGACGATCGCCATGGCGGCGGAGGCGGAGAAGTGGAGTGGTCCGATCTCGAAATGCACGACGGGTCAGGTGGAGGGTTGGGGGGTGGGGGGAAGGGCGAGGGGGCGCTTTGGTTGGAGGCAGAGGAGGGCCTCGGCGATGAGGAGGAGGAGCATGGCGACGAGGAAGGCGCGCCAGGCTTCGCGGACGAGGGGATCGCCGCCCGCGGCGGATTCCTCGAAGAGTTTGAAGTTGGTGCCGACGAGGGCGGTGTCGAGGTCGGGGTTGGAGGTTTGCCCGAGGCTGTCCTCGGAGCTGGAGCGGTTCACGGCGACAACGCGTTCGCCGAGCTTGTAGACGCCGGCTTCGTAGTCGGCGTTGGCGGGGTCGCCATTGGAGTAGGCGTCGAGGCGGAAGCGGATCTCCTCGGCTTCGGGTTGGGCGTTGGACTGGCCGGCGATGGCGAAGAATCCGGCGCCGTGTCGTTGGCTGCCGAGGTTGAGGGAGCGCTGGAGGGCGACGAGGTGGACGGCGGTTTGTTCGAGATTGGACCAGGAGTAGTCGGGGAGTGTATTGAGGAAGAGGGCGGTGCCGTTGTCGATGATGCGGCGGCCGAGGAGGGTGGTGCCGTCGTCCCATTCGGCGAGTTCGGTGGTGTCGCCGGAAATTTCGCGGCGGAGGATGGCGCGGAGGCGCTGGAGGGGGACGGGGGTGCCGTCCACGCCGTCGCGGAGGGGGCCGTCCTGGTGGTTCCATTCCTTGACGATGAAGTAGCGGCCGTCGGCGGATTCGGTGACGGAGCCCCAGGAGATGCCGCCGAAGGAGTTTTCGGAGTCCTGGGCGGGGGGGAGGAAGACGGCGACGCCGCCGGTTTGGATGAACTTGAGGAGTTGTTCGGCGACGGGGCCGGTGGGGAGGGCGGCCTGCCAGACGACGAGGGAGGCGCGTTCCCAATCGACCTGGTGGCCGAGGTTTTCGGGAAGGACGGTGAGTTCCTGATTGGGGAGGCCGGGAGCGGCGGCGCGTCCGACGGCCTCGATGACCTCTTCGGGGACGCCGTCCTCATGGACATAGTAGGCGTAGGCGGGGGCCTCGGCGCCGAAGGCGTAGTAGGAGACGTTGTTGCGGCTGTTGGTGTCGGTGGGGATGGCCACCCAGCCGTAGCCGCCGTCGGATTGACCTTCGAGGGGGAGGCGTTTCTGGAAGCGGATGGACTGGCCTTCGATCTGGATGGTGCTGGCGGAGCGGGCCCCGTTGATGTTGTAGGTAACGGGAAGGGTGGCGGGGCCGGTGTCCTCTTCGCGGGAGAGTTCGAGGTCGAGGAGGAGTTCGCCGGCTTCACGGCGGGCGGCGAGGGTGGTGATGGCGTAGTCGTTTCGTTTGCGGGAATTGAGGGAGAGGATGCGGAGCTGGACGAGTTGGGGCCGAAGCTCATCCAGGCCGGCGCGGAAGGCGGCCCAGCGGGGATCGTCGGGGGACCAGTCGGTGCGTTGCAGGTCGGAGGCGATCCAGATTTCGGAGCGGCTTGGTTTGGCCTCCTGGAGGTATTCGATGGCGGTGGAGAGGAGGCCGGGGATGTCGGCGGCGGCATCGGTGGGGCCGGTGGTGGAAAGCTCGGGGAGGACATCGGGGGAGGGGATGTCCTGGGCCTCGTTGGTGGCGCTGTCGATGAGGACGAGGCGGGCCCCGTCGAGTTCCTGCATGGCGGTGGCGACGCGGGCGAGGACGCTTTCGCGTTTGACGGGCTGACCGTCGGCCTCGCGGCGTTCCATGCTGGGGGAGCGGTCGAGGATGAGGACAACCGTGTCGATTTTTCCGCTGCCCCAGCCGAGGAAGCCTCCGAGCATGGGCCGGGAGATGGCGAAGATGAGGGCGGCGATGGCGAGGGCACGGCAGGTGAGGATGATGATTTGCTTGAGGCGCTTCTTGCCGCGGGATTCGCGGGTGGCCTTGAGGACAAACTGCATGGCGGCCCACTTCACGGTACGGAAGCGCCGACGATTCAGGAGGTGAATGATCACCGGAATCGAGAGGGCGAAGAGGCCGTAGAGGAGGCTGCCTTGGAGAAACGTCATGGTGCTAGCCGCGGCCTTGTTTGGGGAGACGGGCGGTGAGGAAGTCGCGCATGATGTCCTCGTAGTTCTGGTTGGTGGTCACGAGGTGGTAGTCGGCATGGACGTCGTGGCAGGCGGTCTCGACGTCGCGGAAGAATTCCTTGAGGGCGGCGGAGTATTCCTCGGCGATGAGGTTTGGCTCGGCGACGACGGAAGTGCCGTCCTCGAGGTCGACGAAGCGGTAGGGGCGGTTGAAGTCGAAATCGATCTCCTGCTGGTCCATGAGGTGGAAGACGGAGATGTCGTGTTTGCGGAAGCGGAGGTGCTGGAGGGCGTCGGCGAGGGCGGCGGGATCGGTGAAGAGGTCGGAGATGATGACGACGAGGGCGCGCTGGCCGATTTTTTCGGCGACCGTGTGGAGGGCGCCGATGAGTCCTGTTTCGCCGGTGGGTTTGATGTCGGCGAGGGTGTCGAAGATGATCTGGAGTTGGGCCGGCCGGCGGCTGGGGGGGATTTCGAGGTGGAGGGTGTCGGTGCAGCAGGAGAGGCCGGCGGCATCTCCCTGGTTGACGAGGAGGTAGCTGAGGCTGGCGGCGAGTTTCCGGGCGTATTGGATCTTCGTATCGTGCTCGCCGGAGGCGAAGTTCATGGAGCCGCTGCAATCGACGAGGAAGTAGGCGCGAAGGTTGGTATCGGCCTCGAATTCCTTGATGTAGTAGCGATCGCTCCGGGCGAAGGCCTTCCAGTCGAGGCGGCGGGTGTCATCGCCTTGGACATACTTTCGGTACTCGGCGAACTCGACGGAGGAACCGCGGTGGGGAGAGCGGTGTTTGCCGACGACATTTCCGATCATGGCGAGCCGGGACTCGACGGGGAGTGCGCCCAGGCGGGCGAGGACATCGGAATCTAGGAAGTCATACTTCATCTCAGTCTTCCCGCATTTCCTCGACGAGGCGGGCGACGACCTTTTTGGAGGTCATGCCCTGGGATTCGGCGGCGAAGTTGGTGATGACGCGGTGGGTGAGGACGGGGCTGGCGACGGCTTCGATGTCCTCGAGGCTGGCCATGTAGGCGCCGCGGAGGGCGGCGCGGGCCTTGGCGCCGAGGACGAGGTATTGGACGGCGCGGGGACCGGCGCCCCAGCCGACGTATTCCTTGATCCAGGAGGGGGCGTCCTTGGAGCCGGGGCGGGTGCGGCGGACGATCTTGACGGCGTAGTCGTAGATGTGATCGGGCACGGGGACGCGGCGGACGAGTCTTTGAAATTCGAGGACCTGGGGTCCGCCGAGGAGGGCCTGGAGTTTGCCGCGGTCGAGGCCGGTGGTTTCGCGGGCGATGCGGCGTTCCTCATCCTCGGAGGGATAGTCGACCTCGATGAGGAACATGAAGCGGTCGAGTTGTGCTTCGGGAAGGGGGTAGGTGCCTTCCTGTTCGATGGGGTTCTGGGTGGCGAGAACGAAGAAGGGAGGAGCGAGGTCGTAGGTGCGGCCGAGGACGGTGACCTTGTGTTCCTGCATGGCCTCGAGCATGGCGGACTGGGTCTTGGCCGGGGCGCGGTTGATTTCGTCGGCGAGGACGATGTTGGCGAAGACGGGGCCTTTCACGAACTCAAACTCGCGTCGTCCGCTGCTGCTTTCCTGGATGATGTCGGTGCCGGTGATGTCGGCGGGCATCAGGTCGGGGGTGAACTGGATGCGGTTGAACTGGAGGTGGAGGGTTTCCGCGATGGAGGAAACGAGCAGTGTTTTGGCGAGACCGGGAACACCCATGAGGAGGGCGTGGCCGCGGCCGAAGAGACAAATGGCGAGTCGCTCGATGACTTCCTCCTGACCGATGATGACCTTGCCGAGTTCCGCCTTGAGTGCCTTGTAGGTGCGGCCGAGTTCATCGATCGCGGCCACGTCGTCCGGAGGGAGGGTGGTGGGGAGGGCGGTGGGCGCGGCCTCTCCGCGGACGATGGGCGGCTCGGCGGTGATGGGGGAATCCGGCGCGATGGGCGTTTCGGAGTTGGAGGAAGGGGTGGATGTGTCGGCGGGGATGGAGTCCATGAGGAAGTCTAGGTAGAAGTGCTGGTAGAGCGACGCTACGTGGCGGGGTTGTTTTGTCTAGCAGCCTGTTGAAAAACCCGTCATCGAAAAGCGGGGGAAAAGGGGGCTGGAAAGGATTACTCGCTGCTGCGGAGTTGGGCGACGATGGCGCGGCGGAGTTCGATGGGGTCGATCTGGCCGGTGTGGCGGAAGAGGACCTTTCCGCCGGGGGCGAGGAGGAGGGTGTGGGGGAGGGGGCCCTGCCACTCGGGATCGAGGGCGTCGGCGAGGGCGTCGAGGTCTTCGGCACGATAGTGGTAGTTGTTGGTTTCGCGGCCTTCCGCTTTGAGGGAGGGGGCGGTCTGGGGGGAGAGGGCGGCGTGTTGTTTTTGGAGAAACGCCTGCACGGCGGAGGCTTTGTCTGCGGGATCGGTGCTGATGGTGATCAATTCGAAGGGTCGGCTCTGGTAGCGGAGATAGGTGTCGACGAGATCTGGAAATTCGGCGACGCAGGGGCCGCAGGTGGTGGACCAGACATTGATGAGGCGGATCTTGTCGGTGGCGTTTGCGGCGAGGGATTTTGCGGTGGCCGGGTCGAGCTTGGCGACGGTGACGGGCAGATTGTTCCATTCTTCCGTTTTTTGCGCGGCAAGCTCCCGTTTCCAATTCCATTTGGTGGAGCAACCGAAGACGCGGCTGGTTTGTTTTTCCTTGGGGATTTCCTGTCCGGCGAGGAGGAGGTCGAGGACCTCGCGGGCGTTGTTTTCGCTGGCGGGGCCGGGATTGCGCTTTCCGTTGTCGAGACGCCCTTGGTAGCGGAGGATGCGCTTTTCATCGAAGATGAAGACATGCGGGGTGGCTTGGGCACCGTAGGCGAGGGTGGTCTTCTGGGTGTCGCCGTCGTAGAGGTAAGGGAAGTTGTATTCTTCCTCCTTGGCGTGCTCTTTCATTTCCTCGAAGGAGTCGCCATAGACCGACCAGCCGAGTTCCCAGAGTTGGAGGGCCTTGGGATCGTTGCCGGAGATGGCCACCACGCCGACCTTGCGGTCCTTGTAGTCTGCGGTGAGGGATTTGATGCGTTCTTGGGCGGCGACCGCGTCCGGGCAGTGGTTGCAGGTGAAAATGATCACCAGAAGTTGATGTTCGCGGTAGTCGGCGAGGCTGTGATCGTGGCCATCGACCCCGGGGAGGGTGAAGTCGGGGGCGGGGGAGCCGATTTCGAGAGTCTTGACCGCCTGGGGTTCGGCAAAGAGCGGTGTAACAAGGGTGGCGAGGACGCTGAGAACGGCAGTGAATCGGGGCATATGGGGAGGCTAGATGGGTCGGCAGGGCTTGCCAATGACGGGAATGCGAGATTTCACATGAAAAATCAGGGAATTCCGCTTGCCAGCAGGGGGGCCTCTGCTAAATAGCTCGGCCCCTTCCGCGCCTTAGAGGCATTCTGCGGAAGGGCAACGTGCCCAAAATCATGGCCCGAATCTTCGGTATCGAAATCCCCAACGAGAAGCGCATTGAAGCTTCTCTTCCGTATATCTTTGGCATCGGTCGGCAGACCGCGAAGAAGATCCTCGAACAAGCTGCAGTGGATCCCAACATCCGCACCGGTGAGCTGTCGGAGGATCAACTCGTCAAGATCGCTCAAGTCATCCAATCCCAGGAGATCGTCATCGAAGGTGATCTTCGCCGGGAGAAGCAGGGGGCGCTGAAGCGTCTGACCTCCATCAATTGCTACCGCGGCATTCGCCACAAGCGCGGTTTGCCCGTCCGTGGCCAGCGCACCCGCACCAATTCCCGGACCCGCAAGGGGAAGAAGAAGACGGTGGGAGCCAAGAAGTAAGCGCCCCTGATTACGACCCATTCCATTTCCGACCATGTCCGAAGAAGAGATCAACAAACCCGAGGAGGCCGCTGCAGAAGCGGCCCCCGAGGCCGCCGCACCTGAAGCCGCCCCTGAGGCGGTGAAGGCCCCTGAAGAAGCCGCACCGGAGGCCGCTGTTGCAGGAGCACCTGCTGCCGAGGCCGCGAAGGAGAAAGCACCGAAAGCGGACGCGCCGAAAGCCGCGGCACCGAAAGCGGAGGGTGAACTTTCGCCTGAGGCGATCGCCAAGGCCGAGGCTGCAAAAGCCGAGGAGCAGAAGACGAAGGACGTCTTTGCGGAGATCATGGGCGAGGGCGAGGGCGAGAAGATCAAGATCCACAAGGCCAAGTCCAACAAGAACGTTGCGAAGGGCATCGTGCACATCACGGCGACGTTCAACAACACGGTGGTGACGGTGACCGACACGCGTGGCAACTCGATCGGTTGGTCGAGCGCCGGCAAGATGGGTTTCCGGGGAAGCCGGAAGAGCACCGCCTACGCCGCGCAGGTGGTGTCGCAGGATGCCTGCCGCCAGGCGATGAGCCACGGTCTGAAGGACGTGGATATCCGGGTCAAGGGTCCGGGTGCGGGTCGCGAGGCTGCGGTTCGCGCCGTGCAGGGTCTCGGGCTCGAAGTGAACACCATCCTCGACGTGACTCCGGTCCCGCACAACGGTTGCCGCCCGAAGAAGGCGCGCCGCGTATAAACCCACAACCTCCAACGATTTTCCCACATGGCACGCTACACTGGTCCCAAGGATAAAATAAGCCGTCGCTTTTTGACGCCGCTGTTCGGTTCATCCCGCGCCCTCGAGCGCCGTGCATACCCTCCGGGTCAGCATGGTCTTCGTGCCGGCCGCCGGAAGAAGTCGGAATATGCCGTCGCTCTCGGCGAGAAGCAGAAGCTCAAGTTCCAGTTTGGAGTGCTCGAGAAGCAGTTCCGGGGCTACTACGAAGAGGCTTCTCGCCGTCGTGGTGTCACTGGTGACATTCTTCTCCAGCTTTTGGAAACCCGCCTCGACAACGTTTGCTATCGCCTCGGATTCGGCAACAGCCGTCAGGCGGCCCGGCAGTTGGTGGGACACGGTCACGTGCTTGTGAACGGCAAGCGCCTCAACGTGCCGAGCTACATCTGCAAGCCGGGGGATGTGATCAAGGTGGGCGGCAAGCCCTCCTCGCAGCAGCTTGGTCTCCGCATGCTCGATCTGACCCAGGCGGTTCCGATGAAGGACTGGGTGACGATCGACCGCGAGAAGATGGAGGGCACCGTGGCCCGTCTTCCGGAAGTGGAGGACATTGAGCCGCTCGTGAACGTCTCTCTGGTGGTCGAACTTTACTCCCGATAAGGAGCCTCGACCGACCGATTCTTTTTCAAGCACCCCGTGGCGACACGGGGTGTTTTTGTGTTTGCATTTGAGAACCCGGAACCCGGAGATCAGGAGTCTGGACTGGGGGGTGAAGGGATGGTTGCAGTTGGGCGGGGGAGGTGGACGGTGGCGATGGGCGATGGTTGCCGCCACCCCGGCAGGGAGGGATCTTGTTTTGGGATGTGTTTCCGTGGTTGAAACCATGGGCTTTGCGCGCAGTCCCCTAGGAACGAAGAGCAGGAGGGCGGGACTTGTGGTGTCGTAGAGGAGCGATGGACGTTGAACTGCTGGACAACGGGGGCTTGGTGTGGCGTTTTAGAAGAGGATGAAGAGGAAGCTGACGGTGATGTGGTTGATGTTCGGGGTACTGTTGCCAGCGGTTTGGGGGACCTCGGTGGGGACGGGTGCGGTGCGGCAGCCGATGAACTTGGGGCCTTTGTCGGATCCGGGACGGATCCCGATCGGCTGGGTGCCCTGTGAGAGTAACTATGGATACGGGACGCTGGGGTTGATTGCGGAGCCCTTTGTGCTGACCCATGGAGGATGGCGGTGGGAGGGCGGGATCGAGATGAACGGGAATCTGCCGAGTGCGTTTGGGATTTCGTTGGAGCAGGAGGATCCGACGACGGCGAATTCGCCGGTGGTGATCCGGGTGCGGAAGCAAACGCCGCCGGGGTACAGTCCCTATTCGAAGGAGCGGGTGCTGCTGGCGACGATGCGTTGTTTGTTGGATTCGGTCGGGGCGACGGCGCTGGAGCCGTTGAAGATCACGGTGGAGGTGGAGGATCCGCAGGATGAAGGCTTGAAGAGATTCTCGGGAGACTATGTGACGAAGCGGATGGGGGAGATTGAGTTTACGCCGACGCCCCTGCCTGGGTGCAAGTTGGAGGTGACGGCGGGCGGGGTGGAGATGATTGTGTTTGAGGGGGCGGCGGAGGAGAAGGCGGTCGAGGGTTCGGAGCCGTTGTGGATGCCCTTTCCGTTGGAGGGGGACTTCGACCCGGGGTATCTGCTCCTGCCGTTGTGGCGGGGGAATGTGGATGAGGGTGATCCGCTGGCGGTGTTCGGGCGTTCGTGGTCGGTGGTGCAGGATCGGTTCAATCCGGCCTCGGGGAATCCCGATGCGAACCTGCTGACGCGGCGGCAGCGACTGGGACATTTTCGGGTGGATCGGACCGAAGAGCGGGTGCAGATTTCGTTCGGGGTGAATGGGCCGCAGACGGAAGAGTTGCGAAAGGATCTGGCGCTGTTGTGTTGGGCGGCGGTGCTTTCGGAACGGCCGGGGAACGGGCGGCCGCTGGAGATTGTAGTGCGGTTGAACGAGCCGCTGGAGGAGGCGTTTCAGAAATGGATCACGGAGGGGTGGCAGGAGACGAAGGGGAACAACGACATGACCCTGCTGACGGCGCGGTTCGTGTGGGATGCAAAGACGAACGGATTGGTGCGGGGGAAGATTCCGGATTTCGAGGTGAAGCCGGGTACGGAAGGGGGATGGGAGGTGGTGGAGAAGGGTTTGGCGCTGGAGGTGCCGTGAGAAGTGAAGGAGTGGGGAAGGGGAGGGCCTTCCTTTTTGGGAAGGGCTTGAGTGATTGAGAGGGATGTCAGGCGCTAACGCGCCCTTAACCGGGGGGCCATTTCATTTGGCGGCCGCCGAGGATGTGGAGGTGGAGGTGGGGAACGGCTTCGCCGCCGTTGGGACCGTTGTTGATGACGACGCGGAAGCCGTCACGGTCGAGGCCTTCCTGTTGGGCGATGGGGCCGAGGCAAGTCATCATGTGGCCGAGGAGTTCCTTGTCTTCGGCGGTGGCTTCGGCGATGCGGGGGATGGGCTTTTTTGGGATGAGGAGGAGGTGGGTGGGGGCCTGGGGACTGATGTCGCGGAAACAGAGGCAGAGGTCGTCCTCGTAGATGATGTCGGCGGGGATCTCGCGGTCGGTGATTTTTTGGAAGAGGGTTTTCATCCCGCTAGAGGTCGATGGTGAGATGGATTTTGCGGGCGGCCTCGAGGGGCTGTTGGGCAAAGTTCTGGAGGAAGGCGAGGATCTCCTGGTGGAGGCGTTTGCAACGGATCGTCCAGCTGCGGGAGCCACGGAGGACGAGGGTGCTTTCACGGATGTCGGTGAAGTGGAAGTCCTCGGCGCCGCGGGAGCGGAGGTCGTCGATTTCCTCCTGGAGCATTTGGAAGAAGAGGAGCTCAAAGCCGTTGCCGGCGTCCTTGGCGGCGCGGGCCACAGAGACGGTGAGGGGCGGGGCGAGGAGTTCGAGGTGATCGGCGATAGCCTCGCAGCCGATGCGGCAGAGCATGCGTTTGATTCGCTCGAAGAGGTCCTCGATGGGGAGGAGGCGCCAGGGGCACTTGTGCTCGAGGTAGTGGAGGACGCCGTCGCGGATGTCGTCGATGAAGGGGAAGTCGGCGCGGTTGGATTTCTCGGCGGCGCGGGCGAGAGCCTGATCGATCCACTCGGTCCCGTAGGTGGCCACCTGATGGCGGCCAATTTCGAGGACAGGAAGTTTTCCTACGAGGCAGATCATGAATCAGTCTTTGAAGAGTCGGCGTTGCATGTGGTCGCGGAGCGCCTTGTGTTCGAGGGCCTGGATTTCGCTGATGAATTCCCCGACGTTGTCGAAGCTGCGGTAAACCGAAACGTAGCGGACGTAGGCGACGGGATCGATTTCATGCAGCTTGTCCATGACCTTGGCTCCGATGATGTGGGAGGGGACTTCGGAGAGGTGGTCCTTGTGGAGTTCGGAGAGGATTTCCTCCACGGCGCGGTCGAGGCGATCCATGGAGACGGGGCGTTTTTCGCAGGCCTTGACGAGGCCGCGGAAGAGCTTTTCGCGATTGAGGGCTTCGCGGGTGCCGTCCTTCTTGACGACGCGGAGTTCGGTGCGTTCGATCTGCTCGTAGGTCGTGTAGCGATAGGTGCAGGCGAGGCATTCGCGACGACGACGAATGGTCGTGCCGTCCTTCGACATACGGGAATCGACCACTTTGTCCTTTTGGGAACCACATTGAATGCACCTCATGCGCTGGGAGACAAAACGGGATGCTACACAGCATGTGGGGGTCGCAAAGGAAAAATACTAAAGCTATCCGTAGTATTCCAGTTTTGCGATGCGATGCGAATAAGAGTTCTCAAATCGTTCGACTGGCGCTTGCAGAGTCGTTCGCTTCGCTAAAAATTGTGAGTAACTCGGGCAGTAATTTGCGGCCCCGCTAAACAAAAAAAATCGGCCGAAGTGACGAAAATGTCAGGGGATCGGGTGTGAATAGCAGTGACGGGGTGCGGAAGATGCAGAAATGGGGGATCGGGCGGGGTGGTGGTGTGGTGTGGTGATCGGCGGGGAGTTGGTGTATTGAGGTGGGATGGGAGCTTGGGTTGTGACGCGGGCGGGGACGCCCACGTTCCTTTGAAGAGTTGGGGTTGTGAAGCGGGCGGGGACGCCCACGCTCCCCTGTGAAGCGGGCGGGACGGCCACGTTCCCCTGTGAAGCGGGCGGGGACGCCCACGCTCCCCTGTGGCTCAGGAGCGGATGGAGCCGAGGAGGCCGCGGAGGTAGGCGAGGATGCCCTGGAGGGCGTCGCGGTAGTCGCTGGGGGCGAGGAGGCCGAGGGTATTGGCGGCTTGGTCGAGGAGGCCGCGGGAGTGGTCGAGGGCGCGTTCGATGGCTCCCTCGTAGTCGGCGATGCCGACGAGGACGGGGAGGTCGAGGGCTTCCTGATCGATGATGCGTTTGAGGAGTTTGTCGCGTTGCGAGTCGCTGGCGTCCTCGAGGAGGTAGAGCATGGGGAGGGTGAGTTTCCCTTTCTCAAGATCGGTGCGGAGGGTCTTGCCGAACTGTTCCTCGGTGCCGATGAGGTCGAGGCAGTCGTCGTAGATCTGGTAGGCGGTGCCGAGTTGCATGCCGAAGTCGCGGAGGGCGGTGCGCAGGTCGGCATCGACGCCGGAGATGTAGCCGGCGAGGTCGGTGGCGGCGGCGAAGAGCGCGCCGGTTTTCATCCCGATGATGCGGAAGTACTCGGTCTGGGTGAGGGTGAGGGTGAGGTCGAAGCGGCGCTGGGTTTGGAGGATCTCGCCCTGGCAAACGGCGCGGGAGGCTTTGGCGATCTCGCGGGAGAGAGTGAGATCGTCGAACTCGGTGGAGAGCATCAGGGCGTGGGAGAAGAGGGCGTCGCCGAGGAGGACGGCGGTGCCTTCGCCCCACTTGGCGTTGGCGGTGGGAACCTGTCGGCGGGTGGCGGCACCGTCGATGATGTCATCGTGGACGAGGGTGGCCATGTGGATGAGTTCGAGGATGGTGCCGAGCATCAGATGGTCGGGCTGCACGCCGCCGGTGGCCCCGCCGACGAGGGCGGCGAGGGCGGGGCGGATGCGTTTGCCGGAGGTGTCGCAGACGTAGGAGACGTAGGGCTCGACACCGGGGTCGAAGGCGCGGACCTGATCGCGGAGGGTGGCTTCGACCTCGCGGAGTTCGCTCTGGACCATGAGGAATGGAAGTCGGACGGAGTCGTTGGAAGTGGTCTCGATCTCGTTGGTCATGGTGGTGGCGAGGAGCTTGTGAAACTTTTCACAAGCTTTCCTCATTCGCAACCGATAATACCCGGAAACGAGGGATTTTTGCCCTCAAGGTTGTGGTTGCGGGCTGAATTTGGGTGGGGTTGAGGTTGTGTTCAATGAAAAGAAGAGGATTGGTGGGAAGGAGTGAGCGGGGGATGGGAATGGAGTGAGAGAGCGTGGACTTCGATGCACGATCCCGGAGGGATTAAAGCCCTGAGCGCGGGGTTGAGGAGCGGAGCGACGAACACCCCGGGAACACGCGATTCAACGGAAGAGAGCACCCCGGGCAGGGGGGCCGGCAGCGGACGATGCGTTCTCAACCTCTCGCGGCGGCTGCGACCCTTGCCAGGGGCGGGAGCACGTGGGCCGGTTGACCGGTGGTGTCGTCGCGTTGCTCCTCAACCACCGGCTAATGGCTTTGGATCCCTCCGGGATGTGTCTGAAGATCAGGGCTGAAGCCGCCCGACGATCATGGACGGTCCCTCCGGGACCCGGGACCTTTGCCTGAGGCCTGTGCGCGGCTGCGGGATTCCCCGGTCATTTTGGAAATCTGAAGCACTCGGGGTGGGAGGCTGTTGTTTGTGAGGGGGAGGGCGCATGGCGTGGAATAAATCGGGGATAATGTCATTGCTCGGCTAGCAGCCTGTCGGACTTGAGTCGAGTGATGGATCCATGCTGCGAGGTTTGAACGGGGTCCGGGATG
>JAQCFL010000081.1 GCA_027619375.1 Verrucomicrobiota bacterium
CGGGGGGAGTGGAGAGGAACACCCAATGTCGAGCACGCAATGTCCAATTTCCAAGGGGGGAGGGAGAATTCGGAGTGCTGAATTTTGAGTGGAGAAGGGAAACGGAGGGTCGACATTCCTGTCGAACGGGGGAAGCGCAGCTCGTGGGGCGGGGGATGGCTGGGTATCTCGCAACCGTAGGCTGCTCTGCGACAGGAATGTCGCGACTCCGGGGGGACCGGGGAGGCGGATTCGTCTTCGTTGGGAGCTCTGCCACGACAGGCGGAAAGGGCCGCCACGGGTGGGGAGGCGGTAGGCGTGGATGGGGAGAGGCCTTGGAAGGGAGGGGGTGGAACCGCCGACGCCTCGCAGAGGCACCGCTACGCGGGGGAGGCCTGCGACCGGGACGGTCACGCCACTGGAGGGAGGGGAAGAGCTGCTTCCGGTGCCGACGCCTATGGGCCGCGGCGGGACGGCGGGCGGTGGCAAACTTCCCTTGCGGGGGAAGAAGGGGAGACTACCGGGTGACGGGGTTGCGGACGCGGTAGCCTTCCTTGTGGGCACCGTAGCCGACGGCGGCACCGGCGGCGGCCGCGATGCAGCCGGAGAAGCTGAGGACGGCGACGGCGGCAATGGAGAAGAGGAGGAGGCGTTTCATGGGAAGGGAAGCTCGCTCGGGCGGTCGGGATGTCAATGGGGGATCCGGCGTCGCCCTCGCGGACTACGCCGGGACAGGTCCGGCGTCGCCCTCGCGGGCTATGCCGGGACGTGGGGGAAACATCGAACGCCGAATGTTGAATGTTGAATGGGGGAAGGCGGAATGGGGAGCGGGGGTTGGGCCAGGGGGTTGCAAAGCCGCTCTCCTTATTGGGGCTGGAGGGCGTTGATGGACTGGAGGAGTTGGGTGGTCCAGGGGGAGGTGGTTTGGCGGCTGGGGGCGTGGTTGTAGAGGAGGGCGAAAGCGTATTCATGACCGGCGGCGCTTTGGATGAATCCGGCGAAGGTCTGGATGCCGGACATGGCGCCGGGCTTGTAGTGGAGGGCGCCGTCCATGCGGACGAGGAGGGAGTCGTGGTAGAGTTGACCTTGGGGGCCCTGGCGGGTGACGAACTGGAGGCGGGCGAGGTCGTGGGCGCTGATGGTGTTGGCGCGGCCGAGTCCGGATCCATCGACTAGGCGGAGGCTGGGGAGGTCGAGGCCGCGTTGCTTCCAATGGGCGCGGATGGCGGTGGCGGGGTCCTGTTTGGCACGGGCGCCGAGGAGGCGATAGAGGGACTCGGCCTCGTGGTTGTCGGAGACGGCGTGGAGGTGGGTGATGATCTTGGAGAGCGGCGCGGAGTGGTGGGTGTGGAGGAGGTGTTCGGCGGTGGTGGGCTGGTGGTATTCGGCGGTGGGTTTGTCGCCGATGGTGATGCCGGCGGCGCGGAGGAGGCGGTCGAGGTGGTGGGCGGTGAAGAGGGCGGGATCGGGGACGGCGCCGTCGATGGGGAAATCGTTGGAGCCGAGGGGGATGGTGCCGTGGGCGTGGATGTTGGTGGCGAAGGGTCCGCCGTAGAGGCTGACGCCGTCGCCGGAGTCGGCGGAGCCGGTGAGGACGCGGTTGGTGAAGGTGACGGCGGGGAGTTCGGGGGTGGCCTTGAGGAACTTGGCGGGGTCGTCTTCCTTTTGGCTTGCGCTGAAGTGTGCGGTGTAGCGGTTGTGGTTGAGATTGAGTCCGGCGCAGGGGGCGCCGTAGCCGTTGCCGACATCGCTCCAATCCCAGAAGTCGCCGGCGATGGTTTCGGGAAAGAAGGTGGCGTCGCCGATGACGCGGCCGGTGATGGATTTGAGGCCCTGCTCCTGGAGGATTTTGACGAGGGCCTTGAGATCGGGGAGGGCGAGGGTGGGATCGCCGCCGCCTTTGATGATGAGGTCGCCGGGGAGGATGCCGTTCTCACTGAGGGGGGCGGTGGCACGGAGTTCGGTGGGGAAGGTAAAATCGGGGCCGAGGACTTCGAGGGCGGTGGCGGTGGTGAGGGTTTTGAGAGCGGAGGCGGGGATGAGGGCGAGTTGGGCGTTGTGGGTGGCGACGACTTTTCCGGACGGGTCGAGGAGGCAGAAACCGACGAGGGTGTTGGCGAGGGCGGGGTCCTCGCGGAGGGCGGTGAGGACTTTGCCGACGGGGGAGAGGGAGGGCGCGGTGGTGGGGGCGGAGGCGGAGGCGGGGGACTGGGCGTAGAGGAAGTAGCCGAGGGTGGCGGAGAGGGCGAGGAGGAGAGTGATGACGGCGTTTTTGAGCATGGGGGGCGCTTTGCGCCGGTGATTGGTTATCGATTATCAGTTATTGGGAGGAGAGGGAACGGGGAATGGGGGGAGGGGGAATTTAAACCGCGAATGGACGCGAATGGACGCGAAATTTTGGGGAGGAGAGGGAAGTTGAATGCGGAAATCGGAATGGGGAGAGTGGCATGGGGGAGTCGGCTTGGCGGTTCCGTCATCGTTCGGAGCTACGCCGGGACAGGTGGAGACCGCCGCCATGGGTGGGAGAGCCGGGATGCGTGGATGGGGGAGGGCCCGTGAAAGGGAGGGGGGTGGAGCCGCCGACGCCTCGCAGAGGCGCCGCTACGCGGGGAGGCTTGCGACCGGGACGGTCACGCCATGGTGCTGTTGGACGACCAAGTGTAGTCGCCCATTAGGAGAGTTCGACGCGTTTGGCTTGGAGAGGGGGGCTGTTGAGGAAGCGGGCGGCGAGGAGTTCGAACTGCTCGCTGAGGTCGGTGAGGAAGAGGTCGAAGGTGGGCGTGTTTTCGGCGGGGGCGAGGAGGTCGAGGGAGGCGAGGTGCGTTTGCAGGTGTTGGGCGCAGGTGGTGGCGGAGTCGACGAGGCGGATGTCGGGGCCGAGGAGTTTCTGCAGGGTGGGGACGAGGAGGGGGTAGTGGGTGCAGGCGAGGAGGAGGGTGTCCATGCCGCGGTCGAGGAGGGGTTGCAGATAGGTTTGGAGCGCCGCGATGGTGGCGGGGTGATCGAGCCAGTTTTCCTCGATGAGTGGGGCGAGAAGGGGAGCGGGTTGCTCGAGGATGAGGAGGTCGGGCCGGCGGAGGGCGAGGGCGTGTTGGTAGGCGTGGCTGCGAATGGTGCCGCGGGTGGCGATGATGCCGACGCGTTGGCAGGCGGGGTCGGCGAGGGCGGCGTCGACGCCGGGTTCGATGACGCCGATGATGGGGAGGTTGTGGTTTGCCTGGAGGGCGGAAAGGGCGTGGGCGCTGGCGGTGTTGCAGGCCACGACGATGGCTTTGACGCCGCGGGAGATGAGGAAGCGGACGTCTTCCTCGGCGAACTGGCGGATGGTCTCGGGGCTCTTGGAGCCGTAGGGGAGACGGGCGGTATCGCCGAGGTAGACGATGGACTCGTGGGGGAGGAGGTCGCGGACGGCTTTGACGACGGTGAGGCCGCCGACGCCGGAGTCGAAGATGCCGAGAGGTTGGGAATTCACTCGGGGGGAGTTAGACAGGAATTGGGCGGGATGCGGAATTTCTTTTTTGGGGAGGGGAATGGAAACCGCGAATGGACGCGGATGTTCGCGAATTGGGGAGAGTTTTTTTTGGAATTGGAATTCTGAATGGAGAGGGGTGGGAGGTTGACGGAATGCAACCGGTTGGGCCGTCGCTACGCGACGGGGCTTGGATTGGTTTGGGGACCGGGGGCTGCCGTCTTCGCTTTCAGCTTCGCCGGGCCATGAAAGCGCCCCGGCTAATGTCGATGGTCCCGCTGGGACCGGGGAGAGTGGGGCTGGGGGGGGTGCTTTGGCGGTTGAGAGGGCTTGCGACCGGGACGGTCACGCCACGGTGTGAGGGGTTGGCCGGGGTGGTTGGGAGGGCTTGCGACCGGGACGGTCATGCCACGGTGTGGGGAGTCGGCTTGGCGGTTGGGAAACCGCCGCCACGGTGTGGGGTTACTTGTTGGGTTTCCAGGGGAGGACGTGGGCGCGGGTGGCCCAGGTGTCGTATTGGTCGGTGAGGGCGGTGACTCGGTCGGGGTGTTGGGCGGCGAGGTTGGTGAGCTCGCAGCGGTCTTCGGCGAGGTTGTAGAGTTCCCAGGGCTTGCCATGGAGGGCGACGAGTTTCCAATCGCCATTGCGGATGGCGCGGTTGCCTTCGTGTTCCCAGAAGAGGGTGCGGGGGGCGGTGGTGGTGGCGAGGAGGGGGAGGAGGGACTGGCCTTCGGGGGGAAGGGCGTCCTTGGGGAGGGAGGCACCGGCGGCGTCGAGGCAGGTGGCCATGATGTCGATGACGTGGCCGGGGCTGCGGGTGGTGCGTCCGGGTTCCTTGAGGCCGGCGGGCCAGTGGGCGATGAGGGGGGTGGAGATGCCGCCTTCGTGGACCCAGTGCTTGTAGAGGCGGAAGGGGGTGTCCTGGGCGTTGGCCCAGCCCTTGCCGCAGAAGACATTGGAGTCGGCGCTGCCGGGAGGCTTGCCGTTGTGCTTGCCGAGGTTGCCGCCCTCCGCGCAGCCGCCGTTGTCGCTCATAAAGAGGATGAGGGTGTTGTCGAGGATGCCGCGTTTTTCGAGGGCGGCGACGACGGTGCCGATGGATTTGTCCATCTCCTCGACGCAGGCGGCGTAGATGGCCATGAGTTCGTCCTGCTCCTTCCTTGTGGCGTCGTCGAGGGATTTCCAGCGGGGGACGGAGGCGTCGCGGGGGCTGAGAGGCCAGGGTTTGGCAAAGAGGCCGGAGGCGAGTTGGCGTTCATGGCGTTGTTTGCGGAGTTCGGCGTGGCCCATGGCGTATTTGCCGCGGTAGCGATCGATGGTTTCCTGCGGGGCCTGCAGGGGGAAGTGGGGGGCGTTGTGGGCGAGATACCAGAAGAAGGGCTTCTCGGCGGCGAGGGCTTCGTCGACGAAGGCGAGGCCTTCCTCGGTCCAGGCGTGGGTGCTGTACCAATCGTCGGGGGTTTGTTTGTCGACAGAGTAAACGAGTTCGTCGTTGCGGCGGATGGTGCGGCCCTCGTTGAGTTTAAAGTAGAAGCCGCCGCCTTCGGGGACGGCGAAGGAGCGATCGAATCCGCGCTGGGCGGGGCGCTGGCCGTCGGCTGCGCCGACGTGCCATTTGCCGGTCATGATGGTGAAGTAGCCGGCGGGCTTGAGGGCTTCAGCGATGGTGGGGGTGTCCTTGTTGAGGGTGCCGCGGTAGCCGGGTTTGTGCCAATCTTCGTTCATGTGGCCAACGCCGCCCTGATGGGAGTAGAGGCCGGTGAGGAGGGCGGCGCGGGTGGGGCAGCAGCGACCGGTGTTGTAGAACTGCGAAAAGCGAAGGCCGTTTTTGGCGAGGGTGTCGAGGTGGGGGGTGTGGATTTCGGATCCGTAGCAGCCGAGGTCGGAGTAGCCCATGTCGTCGACGAGGATGACGATGATGTTTGGGTGGCTGTTCGCCGCGGAGGTTGGAGACCAGAGGCCGGAGATCAGAGAGAGGGTGAGGAGGAGGCGCATGGTGGCTATTGAGGGGAGAGGAACACTCAATGTCGAACACTCAATGTCCAATATCCAAGCGGGAGGCGTCGGAATGCGGAATGCGAAATGGGGAATCCAGAGACCGAACGGGGGAGTCGGCTTGGCGGTTCCGTCTTCGCTGAGCTACGCCGGGACAGGTGGAAACCGCCACCACGGGCGGGGAGGGCTAGCGACCGGGACGGTCACGCCACGGGGGAAGGCGCAGCTTGGGGTGGTGGGGGAGGATGGGTATGTCGCAGCCGGGGCTGCTCTGCGACAGGAATGTCGCGGCTCCGGGGGAGAGGGGCGGGGTAAAAAGTGGTTCTCCAAAGTGGGGGGGGTGTGTGTAGGGTGGCGGGGTCATGCCGAAGGTGGGATTGTTGCAGTCGCGTGGGTTTTCCTCGAAGGAGGAGGCTCTGGAGCATCATGTGCAGTTGATCCGGGAGGCGGCGGAGATGGGGGCGGAGGTGGTGGTGACGCAGGAGCTGTTTTTGACGGAGTATTTCTGCCGGACGGAGGATCCGGCCTTGTTTGATTTGGCGGAGCGGATCCCGGGGCCGACCACGGAGGTGCTGGGGCCGCTGGCGAAGGAGTTGGGGATCGTGCTGGTGGCGTCGCTCTTCGAGCATCGGGGGCCGGGGTTGTACCACAATACGGCGGTGGTCTTTGATGCGGACGGGACGCTGCTGGGCAAGTATCGCAAGGCGCACATTCCGCAGGATCCGGGGTTTGAGGAGAAGTTCTACTTCACGCCGGGGGACACGGGGTATCCGGTGTGGAAGACGCGCTTCGGGATGATCGGGGTGCTGATCTGCTGGGACCAATGGTATCCGGAGGCGGCGCGGCTGGCGGCATTGGGGGGAGCGGAGTTGTTAATCTATCCGACGGCGATCGGGTGGCTGCCGGAGGAGAAGCCGGAGCTGGGGGAGGCGCAGCATTGTGCGTGGGAGACGGTGCAGCGGGGTCATGCGGTGGCGAACGGCTGTTTCGTGGCGGCGGTGAACCGGGTGGGGACGGAGGGGGAGACGGAGTTCTGGGGGCAGTCGTTTGTGGCGAATCCGTATGGGGAGATCGTGGCGCGGGGATCGGAGGGCGGGGAGGAGATTTTGGTGATCGATTGTGATCTGGCGAAGGTGGAGGAGTTCCGGCGGATCTGGCCGTTCTTTCGGGATCGGCGGATAGAGACGTATAGGGGGATTACCGAGCGGTGGGGGGAGTGAGCGGTGTTCAGTGTTCAGTATTCAGAGAGAAGAGAGAAGATGATGGGAGACTATTTTATGCCGCCGGAGTGGGCGGAGCAGGTGGCGGTGTGGTTGTCGTGGCCGGTGGATGATCCACGGCATTGGGGCGGGGCGAAGCGGGAGGTGATCTGGGAGAAATTTGCGGAGGTGGCGGCGGTGATCAGCAGGTTTGAGGAGGTGCGGATCAATGCGGTGCCGGGGTTGGAGGGTTGGCTGGGGGAGCGGGTGAAGAAGTTTGATGGGGAGGTGGGGCGGGTGCGCCTCTTTGATCATGCGCACAACGATGTGTGGTGTCGGGATCATGGGCCGATTTTTGTGAAGGATCGCGGGACGGGCGAGGTGGCGGTGACGGACTGGGGATTCAATGGCTGGGGAGGGCGGTTTGCGCCGTGGGATTTGGATGACACCGTGCCGCGGCAGGTGGCGGAGCGCTTGGGGATGCGGCGGATGGAGGGCGGGATGATCTTGGAGGGAGGGGCGATCGAGGTGAACGGGGCGGGGCAATTGCTGACCACGGAGGCGGTGTTGTTGAATGCGAATCGAAATCCGGAGATGGGGCGGGGGGAGATCGAGGAGCGGTTGAAGGATCTGTTAGGGATTCGGGAGGTGTTGTGGTTGGAGCGGGGGATCGAGGGGGATGACACGGGCGGGCACATCGATGATCTGGCGCGGTTTGTGGATGACGCGACGATTGTGGCCTGTGTGGAGGAGGATGTGACGACGCCGAACGGGGAGATATTGCAGAGGAACCTGCGGCGACTGCGGGAGATGCGGACTGTTGGGGGGCGGCCGTTCGAGATTGTGGAGATGCCGATGCCGGAGGCCTGCGAGGTGCCGGGGTGGAGGCTGCCGGTGTTGCCGGCGTCGTTTGTGAACTATCTGCTGGTGAACGGCGGGGTGCTGGTGCCGACCTTTCGACAAGGGAAGCGGGATGCGCGGACGCTGGATGTTTACCGGGAGTTGTTTCCGGGGCGCGAGGGGGTGGGGATCGGTTGTTTGGACTTGGTGGAGGAGGGCGGGACGCTGCATTGTATTTCGCAGCAGGAGCCGGTTTGAGAGGGCAAGTCATAGCCCGGAATGCGGAATGCGGAATGGGAGGGCGGGTCGCGGTTGGGAAGGAGGGGGACGGTGGAGATGGGCGATGGTCGCCGCCACCCTGTCAGGGTGGGAATCGTGTAGGGCGAGGATCACCATGGTTGAAACCATGGGCTTTGTGTCCTGTCCCCTTCAGGGACTCGGAGGCCGGAGACTGGAGGTCGGTGGCCAGGGGTCGGAGGTCGGACTTTGCCGGGGCTACGTATGGCACGCGGAGATCCGCGGTATTGTTACAGGCTGGAAGCCTGCAAGACTTTTGCAGGTTGGAAACCCGCACCACATTTGCTTTACGCGGCGGAATTCAGGGTAATGCTGGTGGCAAGCACCGATGACCCTTCTGATTTCCTATATCCTGCTGGCCCTGGTGGTGTCGTTTTTGTGTTCGCTGCTGGAGGCGACGCTGCTGACCTTGAGTCCGGTGACGATTGAGACGGCGAAGGCGAGGGGGAAGAAGTGGGCTGGGCGGATGGAGCGGCTGAAGGCGGATGTTGACCGGCCGCTTTCGGCGATCCTGACCCTGAACACGGTGGCGCACACGATGGGGGCGGCGGGGGCGGGGGCGGAGTATGCGCGGCTGTATGGGAACGCCACGGAGGCGGTTTTTGCGGGGGTGCTGACGCTGGCCATCCTGGTGGTGACGGAGATTATCCCGAAGACGCTGGGGGCGCGGTATGCGACGCAATTGGCGGGGCCGGTGTCGTGGATGCTGCCGTGGTTGATCCTGATGCTGGCGCCGTTGGTGTGGTTGTGCCGGCAGACGACGCGGTTGCTGACTCTCGGGAAGGCGGCGCCTCCCCGGCACCGCGAGGAATTGCTGGCGGTGGCGCGGATCGGGTTGGCGGCAGGGGACCTGGACCGGACGGAGAGCGACACGGTGCGGAACCTGCTCGGCCTGGACCAGACGTTGGTGCGGGACATCATGACACCGAAAGCGGTGATGTTTGCGCTGCCTCAGGAGACGCGCCTGGCGGCGTTTGCGGACTTGGTGGCGGGTCGGCCGTTTTCCCGGATCCCCGTGTATGGGAAGACGACGGATGACGTGACGGGTTTTGTCCTGCGAACCGATGCGTTGCTGCGGCAACTTCAGGCGCCTTATCCGCAGGCGACGTTGGAGGAGGTGCTGCGACCGATCGGGGTGGTCTTGGATCACCTGGAGGTGGACCGCTTGTTTCAACGCTTCATCACGGAGCACCACCACATCATGCTGGTGCGTGATGAGTTTGGATCGGTGGTCGGGTTGGTGACGTTGGAGGATGTGGTGGAGACGATCTTTGGCTTTGAGATCGTGGACGAGCGGGACGAGATTGTGGACTTGCAGGCCTATGCGAGGAAGCTGTGGCGGAAGCGGGCGGCGCGGATGGGGGTGAAGACGGATGAGGACGGGGTGGTGGTGGTGGAGTAGGACGCTGTGCGTCCGGATACAGGTTGTTGAGTTCCTGGTTGTTGGGATGCTGGGGATTCGGAGATCTTCGGAACCGTTTGCAGGCTGGAAGCCTGCAAGCCTTTCGCAGGTTGGAAACCCGCGCCACGTTGCCGCGCTATTTGTTGTCGTAGAGGGGGAGTTTGGCGCGGGGGTTGGGGGTGCGGTCGGTGGCGGAGATGTTGGTGAGGCGTTGGAGGAGATCGGGGTGTTGGGCGGCGAGGTCGTTGGTTTCGGCGGGGTCCTCGGAGAGGTTGTAGAGTTCCCAAGGGCCGGGGGTTTTGCTCTTCACGTTTTGTCGGATGGCCTTCCAAGGGCCGTCGATGACGGCGAGTTGGGTGCCGTAGCCATGGAATTCCCAGACCATGGGTTTGTGGCGCTTGAAGTCGGCGGTGGCGGTGAGGAGGGGGGTGAGGTCGTCGCCATCGAGGGCGGCAGGGGCCTTTGCCCCGGTGGCCTGGCAGAGGGTGGGGAACCAGTCGGGGAAGTAGGAGGGGGTGTCGGTGGTGGTGCCGGGTTTGACCTTGCCGGGCCAGCGCACGATGGCGGGGACGCGGATGCCGCCTTCGTAAAGGGCTCCCTTCCATCCGCGGAGTCCGGCCACGGAGTTGAAGAAGGGGGCATCGACTCCGCCGATGTGGAATTTGGGATCATTGCCGGGATGGGTGGTGCCGTTGTCGGAGGTGAAGATGACGAGGGTGTTGTTGCGCAGGCCGAGGTCGTCGAGGCGTTTGAGAATGGTGCCGACGTGTTCGTCGAGGTCGGAGATCATGGCGGCATATCCGGCGCGGGGACGGGGGTGGGGGAGGTAGCCGTTCTGACCGCGGTAGGGGCCGTTGTCCTTGTCCCAATCCTCGGGGTAGCGATTGATCCAGTCCTGTGGAGGTTGCATGGAGAGGTGGGGTTCGACGAAGGGGAGGTAGAAGCGGTCGAAGCCTTGATTGTTGGGTCCGCCGGTGCTGTCGGAGGGGCCGAGGCCCCATTTGCCGAAGCCGCCGGTGGCGTAGTCGGCGGATTTGAGGGTCTTGGCGATGGTGATGGCCCCGGCGCTGAGGGGCCATTGGCCGGGGAAGGGGCGGCCGTTGCCGGAGTCGCCGTTGTTGCGGATCTCGGCGTGGCCGAGGTGGCGGCCGGTGAGGAGGGTGCAGCGGGCCGGGGCGCAGACAGCGGCGCCGGTGTAGTGGCGGGTGAAGCGCAGGCCGTCCCTGGCGAGTTGATCGAGGTGGGGGGTCTTGATCTTTTCCTGGCCGTAGGATCCGAGTTCGCCGTAGCCGAGATCGTCGGCGAGGATGAAGACGATGTTTGGCGGTGGTGCGGCGGAGAGCAGGGAGCAGAGGCTGGTGGCGAGAGCGAGGATGAAGCTGGTGATGGCGAGGCCGGAGGTGCGGTGCGGATGGTAGGGAGCGGTGGGCGGAACGGGCCAGGGTTGCGTTGGGTGAGACCGCGGCATGAGGGAGGGATGGGGAATGCGGAATGCGGAATGCGGAATGGGGAACGGGGAACGGGGAATGGGGGAGAGAAATAGAACGCCGAATGTTGAATGGCGCATGTTGTATGGGGAGGGTGGGGGAGGCCGGATTGCTTTGTGCTGGACGCGCTCCATTCCCAAGCGGGACGCCTGTGCCCCTTTCGCCGTTGGCTGTTCTGCTCCGGGAGTGGGGAGGAAACCTCAATGTCCAATGCTGAATTTTTGAAATGGGGGAGGCGGGATAGGGTGAGGGCTGGCTGCCGGACGCTCACAGGCGGGAAGCCTACGCCACGGGTGGGTGCTACTTTTTGCCTTGGCGGGTGGGGGCGAGGGCTTCGGTTTTGAGGCCCTGGTCGCCTTGGGCGGTCATCCACTCGTCGAGTTGGGTGGAGAGTTCCTTTTTGAGATCGGCGAACTTCGGATCGGCGGCGAGGTTGTGGAGGCAGTGGGGGTCGTCGGCGACGTTGTAGAGTTCTTCGGCGGGGCGGTGCTGGAAGCGGGTGGTGCGTTGCTTGGCGTGGTCGTCGCCGGCCTCGGCTTTGGCGAGCCAGGAGGGCCAGAAAGGATCCTTGTTCCTGCCGACGGCCTTGGTGACGATGTTGGTGAAGGTTTGTTCGGGGTCGAGGTTGCGGACGTAGCGATGGGTCTTGGTGCCGCAGGAGCGGATCGGGTAGCTTTCGGATCCATTGATGATGCCGTTGGTGGTGTGCAGGGCGAAGGTGTATGTTTTGTGCTCCTGTTTCTTGCCGAGTAGGACGGGGAGGAAGGATTGGCCATCGAGGCCTTCGGGGATGGGGGCACCGGCGGCTTGGAGGAAGGTGGGGGTGGCGTCGACGTATTCGACGAGGGCGTCGGAGGTGGCGTTGGTTTGGATCTGGCCGGGCCACCGGGCGAGGAGGCCGGAGGCGAGGCCCATTTCGTAGCAGGTCCACTTGGCGAAAGGGAAGGAGGAGCCTTGTTCGGTGACGACGAGGACGAGGGTGTTGTCGCGGAGGCCGTGCTTGTCGAGGAGGGCGAGGAGGGTGCCGCATTGCTGGTCGAAGTAGGTGATCTCGGCGAGGTATGCGGAGTAGGTGTCGCGCGTTTCGGGGGTATCGACCCAGGTGGGGGGGAGTTTGAGCGAAGCGGGGGGATAGGCGGAGGGGTCGCCCTTGGTGTAGGGGGTGTGCGGTTCGTTGGAGCAGGCGAAGAGGCAGAAGGGCTTGGGCGTCCCGGCTTTGGCAGAGGCGGCGGCAAAGAGTTTGTCGAGGGCCGGGTAGCAGTCGGGCTTGGCGGGGTCGGCGGATTGGAATTCAACGGAGTAGTCGAAAGGGAAGGAGGCCTTCGGGCCGATGTGGGATTTGCCGGAGAGATGGACGTTGTAGCCGGCCTCGCCGAGGTAGTGGGCGATGGATTTGGTGCCGTCGTAAACGCGGGTGTGGTTCGGGTAGGCGCCGGACTTCACGGGATAGAGTCCGGTGTAGATGTTGTGCCGGGTCGGCGAGCACATGGGGGCGGCCTGGAAGCAACGGCTGAACTTGAGGCCTTCCTTGGCGAGGGTGTTGAGGTGCGGGGTTTTGGCCTGGCCACCATACACCTCGGTGTCGAGGTAGGTGCAGTCGTCGGCGATGATGAAGAGGAGATTCGGCTGCGCCGAAAATCCCAAATTTGAAATGCTAAATCCGAAGAGGAGAGGGAGGAGGAGGCGCATGGGGTTATTGGTTACTGGTTGTTGCGGAATGCGGAATGCGGAATGGGGAATGGGGAATGCGGAATGCGGAATTTGAGAGGAGGAAGGAGAGGAGTGTCCAATGTCCAAGGGGGGCCGAAGG
>JAQCFL010000003.1 GCA_027619375.1 Verrucomicrobiota bacterium
GCCTTGTTTCACCAACTCGGGGACTTGCCAGAGCCGGAATTCACCCACAGATTCTGCTGAAGAGCCATTATTCAGGAGCGGAGGTAGATGAGACGACTGCGTGTCGGAGGACCTCGATATTAAATGCTTTTACCCCCTTTCCGTTCGCGGCGTCTGGGCGGGTGGCGCCGAAGGAACGAAGTCGGGTTGACACCCTTTCAACGGCCAAAGGTGGTGAAGGATTACCGCAGTCCAAAAGCTCACCATCACGCTCTGCTTCCTTGGTGATTGCAGTCTCTCCAACCGGTTGAGCCGGGATCGCCCCGCCGCCTCGTTGCCATCAGGATCACGCAACACCAAGGCTCATGGATCGAACGGTCTTTCAGAACTTCGCCAACATCCTGAGTTCGACCTTTCCGGCGGGTGCGGGCTGGACCTTTCAATCGTCAGTGAATGAACTGTCTGACAGCAGTCTCGTCATCCACACCTACGACGTGCAAGGCACCGCCGCCCGGGTCGGCGCCGACTTCCATGTGGAGTATGTTCCCCACGCCGGCGATCCCACGGTGGACGTCCACTGGATCCAGGTCGTGACCGACAATCACGCGCTTCCAGGAAACCTTCACGGCACCCTCGAGAATGAAGTGGACAATCCCTTCAGCCCCGGGGGCCGTTCGCCGTACCATGACGATGGCGCCGCCGCGACGAGTCGGGAGTTCTACGATTTCCCCGGACGAACGGACACCAATCGCGCGCACGACTGGACCGCCGAATTGTTCCTCGTGACCGGACCCGCCGCCGAGGCAGGCCCCGGCAACATCATTTTTCATGGCGGCATCACCTGGGGATGGTCCAATATTCCCGAGCCTTCATTGGCGTACTTGCTTGCCATCCTCATCGTCTTCCATTCGATAGGGCGGAAGCGGGTGGCGTGAAGCCGCCGACCCCCTCCCCGAATCCGGCGACCAGCCCAAGGGTCACGCCTCCACCTTGATCTGCTTGCTCACCCGCATCGAACCGGTCTCGCCATTCTTGCTCCCTTTCTCTCCACCTTGCCCGGCTCACTTGGAGCGCCGTTCCCGGGGTGGTCGTCGCCCGCTGGAGCGGGTTCCTCGACCCCGCGCTAATGGCTTGGATCCCTTCGGGATGATGAGTTGCAGGCATGCCATCGTTTGTCTGGGGAATTGCCGCAAGCAGGGGACGAGGAGGGGCAAAAGACCATCGCCATTCACGCAACGAGCCGGGAGAGTTCGACCACTACCCCTCGGAGCCACTGCCAGTATTCCTCTTTCTGCAGGGTTTCCTCGACCGTCGCCGATGGCAGGAATCGGCGCATCTCATTCAGAAAGTCCACCCGAGCCTCATCGGTCTCCAGGTGCGCCAACCGATCGCCGAGGCTATTTCTGAACTCTTTGTCGTCCCTTCCATGATCGTGGACTTTCCTGGGGATGAGGGTTACCGGCAGTTCCACCCCGCGCTGCGTCAGCCAGGCGATGTCCCAAAGGTCGCGGTTTTTCAGCCGGTTCTCGCGGAAGGCGAGCGCAATCAATTTGTCGGCGAGGATCTCCTCCCGGCTCTCCGCTCTCAAGATCAATCCCGAGGTCCCCAGGTCCACCTCGTAGAGATTGCGCAGGGTCACCGGCCGCACGTCGTAACTCGGGAGCGCACAGATATCCAAATGGATCCGCTGCGCCGGAAGATGGCGCTGCTCCGGTCTGGTCTCGATGCGCAGCTTCCAGGTAGAAACCCGCCCCCCCGTCTGTTGCGGTTCGCTGACCCGCACCGGCAGTTCGTAGCGGGTGGACAGCCGTTCGGTCAGCACCTCGGCGAGCCCGGCCAGATCCTCGCGGCGGAAATTGACCCCTCCGGTGAAATCCAGATCTTCACTCAGGCGCGGCGACCCGTAGCAGGCCCTCAGGCAGGTGCCGCCGATGAAGGTCAGGCCCGCCAACAAACCCGCCGCACTCATCTCGCGGAAGATGTCGTGATGCAGAAGCTCCTTCTCCACCACCGGGCGCAGCACCGCATGATCGGTGCGTGACCGGATGGCCTCATCGACGAGTTGGTCAAACAAACTCACGAAGCACCTCCTTGTCGATCAGATCCTGGCTCGGGCGGCGCGTCGTCCGCATGTCGCGCAGCGCCTGATTCACGGAAGCCCTCCAAAGATGTTTCTCGCGGTCCCAGCTCAGTTCATCCGCCACCCCGTTCGGACGCTGTGCGGTGTGCACGAACTCGATCCGCCCGTAGTCGCGGCAGTTCACCACGTGGCTCCGCCCGGAGCTCATCAGGGTGATCCAGTTGATCGGCACCTGGGAAATCACCCCGGCCTCACTCAGGACGGTTTCCAAGCTGAGGTAATTGAACTCCCCGGCCCTCAGTCGCGCTGCGGCGTGATACAGTAAATGCTCCCGGGGATAGTCCGCCACTGGATACCAATAGACGCCCCGGCACACCCGCTTCAGCAAACCCGCCTTCGTGGCCCGGGACAGCAGGACTGCCAGCTGCCCGCAATCCGGCACAGCCGCCGCCAAGTCCGAGGCCGAAAACACACAGTGCTCCCGATCTGCCAACCAACCGAGAACCTGCGTGAGCTGTTTCATAGGCTGCACGGCCCAACTATACAAAAGATTGCACATAATGCAAGATTTTGTAGAGTTTCATGGGTGATGTATTGGAGGTAGGGTCGGCAGGCTTCCCCTTCCTGTGGGGAGGCGAGGGGCCGGGAGAGGAACCAGATGGTTTTATTGCCATGCCGGCGGCTTGGTCGCGGAGGGATTTTTCGCTGTAGTCGGTGGCCTGGTGGTCCTCCCAGGTGCGGGGGTGGCGGACGAGGGGTTGGGAAGCGGGTTGCAAACCCGCTCTCCCCATTGGGGCTACCGGGCGGCCTTCTTGAGTTCCTTGAAGCGGGTGCGCATTTCGGCGAGGCGGGTGGCCTGGGCGGGGTCCTTGACGAGGTCATTCTCCTCGTGGGGGTCTTTTTGGAGGTCGAAGAGTTGTTCGACCTTTTGCTCGGGCCAGTAGAAGTATTTGTAGTCCTTGCGGACGAGGGCCTCGGAGGCGGGGATGAAGGAGGCCTTGTTGAGGGTGGCGTGTTCGTAGAAGAACTCGGTGCGCCAATCGGGGGTCTTTGCGGCGAGATAGAGGGGGGCGATGTCGCGGCCCTGCATGTTCTTGGGCTCGGGGATGCCGGCGGCGGCGAGGATGGTGGGGGCGAGGTCGACGTTGAGGGTGAAGTCGTCGTTGGTGGTGCCGTGTTTGTCCTTGGGCATGCGGGGGTCCTGGATGATGAGGGGGACGCGGATGCTTTCCTGGTGGGGATACCACTTGTCGGCGAGGCCGTGTTCGGCGTGGTAGTATCCGTTGTCGGTGGTGAAGATGACGAGGGTGTTGTCGAGGACGCCCTGCTTCTCGAGTTCGGCGAGGACCTTGCCGCAGACCACATCGACCTCGCTGGCGAGGCGGTAGTAGTTTTTCATCATGGTCTGGAACTTTTCGGGGGTGTCGAAACGCCAGTGCCAGCGGTTGCGGCCCTCGTTCTTTTCGTCGAAGAAGTCCGGGAGGCGTTTCCAGGACTCCTCGGTGGCGTTCACGGGGACAGGGACGGTGGTGTCCTTGTAGAGGTTCATGCTCTGCGGCATGGGGAGAAACTGCAGGGGGTTGCCGTCCTCGGCGTGGGTGGCGAAGAAGGCCACGGTGAGGCAGAAGGGCTTGTCCTTCGGGCGGGTGTGGAGAAATTCGAGGGCGTCGTTCTCATTGCGCTGGGTGACGTGGATGGGCTTGCCGTTCTCGTCCTTGAACCAGTGCTTGCCGAAGTAGGAGCGGCTGTAGTCGAATTTTTCGGCGGGGATGTTGCCGTTGTGCCACTTGCCGACGTGGCCGAGGTAGTAGCCGTGGTCGCGGAGGAGGCCGGGGTAGGTTTCCTCCCAGGGGGTCTTCCAGGGCTGGAAGGCCTTGTTGCCGTGGCGCGCCATCCACTGGCCGGTGAAGAGGGAGGCGCGGCTGACGCCGCAGATGGCGGTCGTCACGCAGTTCTGGGTGAAGCGCACGGAGGATTCGGCGAGCTTGTCGAGGTGGGGGGTTTGCACGACGGGGTTTCCGGCCACCCCGAGGGTGTCGAAGCGCCAGTCGTCGGCGTAAAGGACGACGATGTTGAGGGGTTTCGCGGCGGAAGCCAGGGAGCAGAGACCGGAGAGCAGGAGGAGGTGGATGCTGAGAAGTTTCATGGGACGAGAAGGAGGATACGGGAGGGAGAGTCCTGTTAGAACGTCGAATTGGGCGTTCTTTCGCCGACGGAGCGGGAGAGGGAATCGGTCTTGATCGGCCTGGCCGGGGGCGGGGAGGCGGAGTGGCTCCATGCTGGGAACGCGACCGAGTTCTCTCGCCCTTCAGATGATCCCCTCCCGTAACGCCTTGGCAACGGCACCCGTGTTGGTGTTGACGTGGAGTTTGCAGTAGACCCTGCGCAGGTGGGTGGAGACGGTGTGGATGCTGATCTCCATATGCGCGGCGATCTCCTTTTTGAGCAGGCCGTCGGCCATGAGACGGAGGATCGCCAATTCGCGGTCGGTGAGATGGTAATCGTCGGGGCTCTCCTGGTTCTCGGAGATGGTCTCGATCCTGGCGAAGGCATCGAGGACCTTGCGGGCGACTTCCGGGGTCATCGGGGCGCCGCCGGCCATGACCTGCTTGATCGCTGCACCGATCTGGTCGATCCCGGCCGATTTCAGGACGTATCCGGAGGCCCCCGCGCAGACCGCCCGGAAGATCTTGTCGGCGTCGTCGAAGACGGTGAGGATGATGATGCGGGCGTCCGGGGCGAGCACCTTGAAGGATCCGAGCGCCTCGATGCCGTCCATCCCGGGCAGTTGCACATCGAGCAGGATCACGTCCGGGGCGGCAGTCCCCTCGAGCGCTGCGAAGGCCGCCTCGACCGAGGTGAAATTGCCGCCGCAGGTCATTCCCGCGAGGCTGTTGACGACGCGCTGGACGCCCAAGCCGAACATCACATTGTCCTCGACGAGCCAGACATCGGTCGGTTTCTCGCTGCTTGTTGTCGTCATCAGGTCAGGAATTGAGGGAGGCGTCGAAGAAGACCGTCGTGCCATGGCCGGGCGCGCTTTCCAAGCGGCAAGTTCCCTTGAGGCGCTTGGCCCTCCGCTGCAGGTTGGTCAGTCCGTGGCCGGAAGTCCCGGTGGCCTGTGGATCGAAGCCCACCCCATCGTCCCGGATCGTGAAGGCCAGACGGGTCGGGCTGATGGCGATGTGCACCTCGACTCTGGTGGCCATCGAGTGCCTCCGGATGTTGTTGAGAGCCTCCTTGAAGGCAAAGAACACGTGGCGGCGGAAGAGCAGGGACAACTGCCGGTTGCGGAATCCGGTTGGATCGATCGTCACGCTCACTTCGAGGGTCCCGACGATCATCTCCACCGACTTGCGCAGTTTCACGACCAACTGTTGGAGTCCCAGGCTTCCCGGCTGGATCAGCCAGACGATATCCTGCATCGACTCCGCGGTCTCCTCCGCGGCCCTCTTGATGGCCTCGAAATCACTGCGCACCTGGTGGTCGATTCCGCTGTGACGGCTTCCCATCTCGCTCAACAGGACGATGCCCCCGAGGTTGCTGCCGATGTCGTCGTGCAGATCCCGCGCGATCTGCTCGCGCAACTCGGCCACGGCCCGGCGACGCACGGTTCTCTGCCTTGTCAGCATCCACACCCAGCCGAGCAGCGCCATGGCCCCCAGGCTCCCCCCGCCGACGGTCAGGGTGGTGGCGACCTGCCGCACCTTGTGGTCTCGTCGGTCCCTCAGGATGATCTGCTCCTTTTCCAGTGTTCCCCTGCGCGTGATGAGTTCGAGGTAGTCGGGAATTTCCGTCAGGCGGTGGCGGCTGGTGTAACCATCAACCACGAATTCCGGTGACCAACGGTCCGACCCCGGCCTGTCGGTGGCATCCAAGACCCGCACCGGCTTGCCGAGCGCGACATTTTCGTCCCCGGCATAGGCCTGGACTTCAGCCAGCGCAAAGCTGTGTTGATCGACCCGCGCCCAGAGAATTTGGGCCTCGACCCTGAGGTAGCGGGCCAGCTTCCCCTCGCATTGCATCACGAACGGGCTTCCCCACGGATAGCCCAGCACGGTCGAGGTGTCCTCGCCGTGCCAAACCACGTTCTCGAACCCGGGATCGGCCGAAAGTTCTATTGCCAGTTTCTTGGGAAAGCCCCGCCCCCCCACCACCTCATCGTCGTCCGACTCCGCCTGAAGCAGCCGGATCTCGTCGATCCTGAACTCCCGACCGAGGTCGATTACCAGCCATTTGCCGCTCATCTCTTGCTCGGATAGCGCGCTCAGATAGCCGTTCGTTGGACTCGGCTCCACGGTGACCGGCATCCCCAAGGTGCTCTGACCATCATTGATTCGGTCGAGCGCCCAATTGGGATACAACTCCAGCTGGTTCGATGCCGTGACACCCGTGAAGGTGGCCCAGGTCGCCACGTTCCGGTTCCCCGACAGCACCATCAACTCCTCCATCGCCCACATGAACCCCTCCTTCGAGGGGGCGTGCTTGGTGGTGGTGAACCGCACATAGCGCCCCGCCGTCCCGGCGAGTCGGAAGACCATCGGGTAACGCCCCGGGTTGGCCACATCCGCGGCGGTGCGGTCCACCACCAGGACCGCATCTTTCATCCCGGCATTCTCGGCCACCTCGATCTTGAAACGCAGCGGAAACCCGTAACCCTCCCCGGCCGTTTCGATGGTCGGGATATGGACCGGCATCGCCACGATGCAGTCGATCGGGGAACTCGTCCCGAGGTCGATCTGCACCCAGTTTTCCTCCTGCTGGTCGAAAATGGTGCCGCTGTGAAACCCATAGCGGGACCCGCTCGGGCCGTTGCGCAGGACGGGCAGGCCCTCCAAGTCGCCGGCCAACCGCTCCAATCGCCGTTCAGTATCCCGCACCTCCCAGCTGAACAACCGCGCCAGGCGTTCCCCCACGCTCAGGTGGTCCGGGGCTTGCGCCGCGAGATCTCCGGCCGTCCCCACCGCCAAGACAGCCAGAAACAGTGTCCGTATCGCCGACATGCGGCGAGAGACTGAGACCTCGCAGCATTCCCGGGAGTGGCAGCGGGCTTCTTGCTTCATGAGCCATGTGGCGGCCGGCTACTCCTTGATCCAGACCGTCATCGGGCCCTTCTCGCGGTTGCACCAGGCGTAATAGGGGATGGCGGTCAGCTTGAGGGGGGTGTTCTTCCCGTCTGTTCCGGTGGCGCGGATCACGTTGACGCCGCCGAGGAGGTTCGGTTTGAAGTCGGTGGTCAGTGCGCCCTTGGGGGGGAGGGAAATCTGGAAGAGGTCCAGGTCGGGGTTGTCCACCCCTTCCAGGCAGTAAACGAGCGGACCGCGCATGAGGGCGACTTTGCCCGCGTCCTCCTCGACGAGCTTGTGGGCGAGGACGCGGCGGACGGGCATGGGGAGTTCGAGTTCGAGGACATCGCCGGCCTTCCAGGTGCGCTTGAGATGCACGTATCCGTCGGCGGCGGGGGAGGCCTCGGTGGACTTGCCGTTGAGGGTCAGGGTGACGGGGGGCGTGGCGGCGTTCTCGAAGCGGTAGAGGTCGCTGGGGACGGGTTTGCCGGTGGCCCACCCGGGGATGCGGAGGTTGAGGGCGAAGGCGGGCTGGGATCCGGGAGTGACCTCGATGCGGACCTTGCCGGAGAGGGGGTAGTCGGTCTGCGTTCGGAGCACGACCGGGTCGCTGTCCGTCATTGGGATGTTAGAGGTCCCCTGGAGGTAAAGGTTCACGAAGACCTCGTCCTTCGTTTGGGCGTAGGCGAGTCCGCCGATTTGCGGAAAGATGCGGGCGATGTTGGTGGGGCAGCAGGACAGGCCGATCCACGAGCTGCGGTGTCCGCCGGATTTGCTGGCGAGGGGATTTTGATAGAAGAAGGCATCTCCCGCGAGGGACATTGTTGAGAGCATTGCGTTGTAGAGGGTGAGCTCCATCACGTCGGCGTATTTGGCCTGCGCGGTGAGGAGGGTCATGCGGTGCTGCCAGAGGACGTTCGCGATGGCGGCGCAGGATTCGCAGTAGGCGGACTGGTTGGGGAGCTTGTAGGGGACGCCAAACCCCTCGTCGCCGAACTCGGCCGTGCCGATGCCGCCGGTCACGTACAGCTTGCTGGTCATGACATCCTTCGAGAGGGCCTCGGCGGCGGCGGCGTAGTCCGGGGCGTCGGAGAAGCGGGCCATGTCGGCCATGGCGGAATAGACGTAGCCGGCCCGCACGGCGTGTCCCTTGGCATCTCGCTGCTCGGTCAGCGGCAGGTGGTCCTGCATGCGGCCGTTGCGCATGCTGATGCGGGCGAGCCGGATCTGGCGGCGCTGCTCGTCGTCGAGCTTGCCCGGGGGGACGACCGGTGGGACCACGGTGGCGGGGTCGAACGGCTTGCGCTCGCTGCCGTGGGCATGTCCGCGCTCGTCGAGGAAGAACCGGGACAGCTGCAGGTAGCGTTTCTCGCCGGTTTCGCGGTAGAGCTTGACGAGGGCCAGCTCGATTTCCTCGTGACCGGGAACGTCGTAGCGTTTGTCCGGTCCGAAGGTGCGGTCGATATGGTCGGCGAAGCGCCGGGCCGAGTCGAGGACCTTGGTCTCCCCGGTGAGCTGGTGGTGGGCGACGGCCATTTCGAAGTAGTGACCCGCGTTGTAGAGCTCGTGCCGGAGGCGGAGGTTCCGCCACTTTTGATCCGGCTCCTTGACGATGAAATAGGTGACGAGGTATCCGTCCTCCTGCTGGGCGGCGAGGATGCGGTCGAGGATGTCGTCCACCCGCTTGCGCAGGGCGGGGTCCTCGAAGTGCTGAAGCGAGAGGAGGGCGCCCTCGAGGGCCTTGTAGAGATCGGAGTCGAAGGCGTGGTGCCCGCGCAGTTCGCCATCGAAGGTTCCGGCGGCCTTGTCGAAGTTGGTGATGTGGCCGTCCTTGTCGAGTTCGTCGAGGGCGTGGGGGATGGTCACCTGGTGCTGGGTCTTGAGACGGGGGCCCCAGAATCCGCCCTCCATCGCGACCTGCTCATGGGTCACCTCGGTGAGGCCGTGGGTCGGGGTGATCCAGGCCGAGGCGGGGGAGGGCAGGAAGCCGAGCGCGGCGGCGAGGGTCGCACCGACGCAGCGCCGACGGGCGGGGGTGGAGTGGGAGGTGGTCTTCATGGATGATGGTCACTTGGGCAGGTTGAGGGTTCGCAGCGGACGGGTGTCCTCGGGAGCGCTCTCCAGTTGCTTGATGAGCGCGGCGACCCGGTCGGCGTGACCGGCCATGCTCTTTTCCTTCATGGTTCGGAGTTGCGTTTCGAGTTCCCGCAGTTGCGGCAGCACCTCCCGGGCGGCGGCGCCGTAGGACTCCAGGGTCTTGAGGCAGGCGGGGATGCGGGCGTTCTTGCCCCACTTGTCGATGTCCATCACCTCAATGCACAATGGCATGCCTTCCTTGATGCGGTAGTGGGCAAACAGGTCGAGGCCGCGCAGCCGAACGCCACTGGCGAACATCACGCCGCTCGGGGACTGGTGTTTGATCGACTCGTAGATGGCGGGCAGGAGGGGTTCGATCTCTTCGAAGCTCAGCTGCATGTAAACCGAGGTGACCGTGCCACGGGCCCGGCCGTCGTCGTTCTTGAGCAGGCGATCGACGGCGGGAAAGAGCTTGTCGAGATCGACCCCGCTGGTGGACTTGGCGAACATTCCGGCCTTGCCCATCGCGCCGCCCGGGTAGAACAGGGCGTAGCCGATGTAGCGCTGGGTGAACTCCCGCGGATCGTTGGGGTCGGAGGCCACCGCCAGGTCGAGCAGCTTGGCGGCGGACTGGCGGGCCGGATCGCCGATCGCGGAGAGGGCATAGGTGGCCTGGATCCGCAGCCAGACATCGTCGGAGGCCAGGGCCTCCGTGAGAGCTGGCACTGCGGCGGCAGCCTTCATTTCGCCGAGGGCCACACAGGCCCCGTAGCGGGTGTTGGCTTCCTTGGCGGAGAGCATGGTGAGAACGGTTTGCACGGTGGCGTCATCCGCCTTCGGGGCGAGGGCTTCGGCGGCCCGCTGGCGAACCGCCGGGGACCAGCTGGTCAGGTCCTTCACGAGCGCCTCCTTTGACTTGGCGAGGTAGGGGGTCATGCCCTTCCCGGGCACCGTGAAGCCGCGTCCGGCCTCGATGGTGTCAGCCAGGGCGGGGCCGGTCAGTTCGGCCTGCGGGTGGCGCCCCTTGCCGGCGATGTAGAGATTCTCGCGGGGCAGCAGGTAAGCCAGGAGGTAGGCGCCGGTGCAGTCCCAGTTGTTGTATTTGTCGCTCTTGTCGGCGCCCTGGTAGGAAAAGCTGCCGTCCCAGCGGCGGGCGAGGTCGTAATACCAGCGGAGTTCGTTGAGGAAGGCCGAGGTGGCCGCTGGTCCGGCCCGGCCGGCTCCCAGCGCACCCCACAGGTAGCTGAAATAGTTGCCGGTGTGGCCCATTTCGCGCTCGCCGTAGGAGGCGACGATCATCCGGGAGAAAAACGCGGTGCCATCGACATGGTCCTGCACGTCGAACATGACGGCGGCGATGCCGTTTTTGCCGTTACCGGCATGGTTCGAGCCCGGGTTGTGGTCGCCGTAGGGAACCGTCCCCTTGTTGATGTAGAACTCGAAAAATTTCGTGCCCTTCGCGACCGCCTTGTCGACCTCCGCGTCCTTCACCCCGCACTTCTGGGCGAGGACCATCGACAGCTGGCAGACGAGGCCCGCCTGGTTCAGAGCGCCGTAGCCGCCGAGCGGCCCATGGTGTTCGCCGTGATTGTCCTCGGGCCAGGCCATGCCGTGGCCCCAGGAGCCCACCGCGCTCTGGCCGCGGGCGATGGCGTTGGAGTAGGCGCGGATTGCCGGCAGGACATCCTGGTCGCCGGTGGCCAGGCAGTATTCGGTCAGGAACAGATTGTGGTAGCCCCAGTGCCACGCCACCATGCCGCGGTCGGAGTCGTCGATCTTGAAATCCTTCGGGCCGACCTTGTGGGCCAGGGCGGCGATGAGCGGGAGGTACTGCTTGTCGCCGGTGGCGAGCAGGGCCAGCGCCCCGATCTCGTCGGGAATGCCGGGCCCGATGTTCCCGGCGAGGTGAGCGGCACCGAGCTCGATGATCCTGGCGGATTTTTCGCAGTTCCCGAACGGCCACTGTTCACCATAACTGCCCATGACCCGCAGCGGGACGGTGACGGCAAGTTCCTTGCCCCCGCGCCACAACAGCAGGGACAACCGACCGCCGGCCGCCTTGGCTTCGGCGGCGGTGATGGCGTTGGCGAACGCCACCCGGGCGTCGGAACTGAACTTTGCCCCACCGACTCCGAGGATCACGTCGTTGACCTGCACGATACCGTCAGCGGGCGAGCCCTTGTCCACCCTGGTGACGAGAATCTGGCGGGCCTCGGTAGTGACCATCGACCAGGCCCACGTCAGTCCGCGCAGGCCGGTGGGCCCGAGGTTCCAGTCGTGGTTGTTCTTCGCATCGAACTTGCCGCCGCTGGTGAGGTCTGGAACGGCGGGCGTTTCCTTCGCGGCGGGACAGGCCGCCGGGAAGGCCAGCCCGAGGGTCATGGCCAAGGTCGCCAGCCACCGGGCGGATCGGGGCTGTCTCAGTGATTTCATCGTCTTCATGCCGTGGTTCTTCAAGCGTTCCTTGAGTTTCATTAGTTCTAGTTCTATCAGTGGCTCCCGGGATGGCCACGGGTAATTGGCGGACATTTCACTTTTCAGGTGGCGTCTTCCCGCTCTCCTTGCCCGCCCGGCCCTTGCCTCCCACCGGGTAGAGGGTGGTTGGCTTGGCTACTTCGCCGGCGGGCCGCCGCGCGGCAGGCTCCTTGCCGCCGATTTCGGCCTCCATCTTCGCGGCGAGCGCGGCGAGTTTGGTGACGATTTCGGGATGGGCCGCCGCCACGTTGGTGCGTTCTCCGACCTCCTCATCGAGGTTGTAGAGGCGTGGCGCGGTGCCGCTGGCATCGGGCAGCACGCCCCGGCCCATCGTTTCGTTCTGGGGCACGACGGCGAGTTTCCACGGCCCCTGGCGCACGGCCTCAAGGTCGTAGGCCCGGAAGTAATAGTGTGTCCCGCGGGGCGATTGGGTCGTTTTTCCCAGCAGCAGGGGTGAAATGTCACGGCCATCGATGACCGGCCCATCCGGCAGGGTGCCCCCGGCAAGCGCGACGGCGGTTGGCAGGAGGTCGATGGTTCCGGCGACGGCGTCGCACACGCTGCCGGGGGCGATGGTGCCAGGCCAGAGGGCGATGGTTGGCTCGCGCACGCCGCCTTCCCAGGTGCTGCCCTTGCCGCCGCGCAGCGGTCCGGCGCTGCCGCCGTCGGTGCCCTTGATCAGCCACGGGCCGTTGTCGCTGGTGAAGATCACCAGAGTGCGGCTGTCGAGCTTCAGCTCGCGCAGGGTGTCGATGATGCGGCCCGTGCTCCAGTCGACCTCCTCCACCCAGTCGCCGAAGCGGCCGTTGGCGGACTTGCCGGCAAAGGCGGCGCCCGGACGAATCGGCGTGTGCACTGCGGTGTGGGCCATGTAGAGAAAGAACGGCTTGTCCCCGGCTCCACGGAGGAAATCGAGCGCCTCGTTGGTGTAGCGTTCCACGATGAGGCTCTGGGCCTCGTCGTCGAGCAACTCCTCGACCTTGTCATCGCGCAGCAGCGGCACCACCGGCTTTCCCGACTCGGCGGACCTTTTCTGCATGTCGTTGGAGTAGGGGATGCCGAAGTAGTGATCGAATCCCTGCCGGGTCGGCAGGAACTCCGGTTGATCCCCGACGTGCCACTTGCCGATGCACATGGTGGCATAGCCGTTCTCCTTCATGCGTTCCGCGATGGTGTGCTCGGCCGGGTTGAGGCCCTGCTTGCTGCCGGGCCCGTAAACGCCGGGCACCGAGATGCGGGGGCCGTAGCAACCGGTCAGGAGCTGCGCCCGGGACACCGAGCACACCGGGGCGGCATAGAAGCTGGTCAGCTTCATGCCCCCGAGCGCCATCCGGTCGAGGTTCGGGGTTTTCTGCGCGGTCGCGCCGAAAGGGCCGATGTCGCCGTAGCCCATGTCATCGATGAAGATGATGACGATGTTGGGTTTAGCGGCGGGGGCGGGCTCTGCGGCGTGCAGCGGGACCATGAGCAGGGGTGCGAACAGGAGCGGTTTGATTTTCACGGGTTCGGTTGTTTGGATTGAGTTTTCGGGTTGGGGTTCTCGACGAGCCTGCCGACCAGATTGTCCGGGTGGGCGACACCTTCCCATCCGTGGTCATCGGTCGATATGAAGTCAAGGAGGAGATGTGCCATCGTCCGGCAACCTCCTGGGAGAGGCCGACGGGAGAATGGAATCAGCTTGGAAAGGGTGCGATCAGGGCGCGGTCCGGGGAACCGCCACATGGTCGATGTCCCAGCCCCGGTATTCGGCGGTGGTTCCGCTCAGACACCAGGGAAGGACATCACCCCGTGCGCCTGCGTCGACGAGCCATGAGGCCGAGACCAACCAAGCCCAGCAGACTCATCGTTCCCGGTTCAGGGATGACCGACAACGACCCGGTACCCAAGAACCAGGTGGGGTTCGAACTGGCATTGTAGATTCCGGGTTCCTGTTCCACACCCTCCAAGAAAAGGCCGGCAACGATATTGGTGCCGGGGTTGTTCAGCTCAATGATCCCGGTGCCGGTGATGTAAACCGTGGTTGTATCGGGCAGCGAGGTGTCGGTGGTGATCTGGAGCCTGCTGTCATCGAGCGTCGTGTTGCCCGTGTAGGCGTTGCCGGCGTTGGCGAGGGTCACTCCCATGCCCGCCCAACGGGCTGGTCATTGTGACGTTGGTGACGCCGCTGCCGATCACCCCGAGCACGTTGACATTCTTAATCCTGAAGGAATTCCCCTGGTCGACGATGAACGAGCCCCCCTGGAGGTCCATGCTGCTGCTGGCGTCGGTTATCGTGGCGGTCCCGATATCCGCATAGATGAGGTCTATCGTGTTCGTGCTCGTGATCGAACCATTGAGGGTGATGATGCTGTTGTTGCCGCCCTGATTGGCGAGGTAGACGGAGCTGCCGACGGTCGCCTCGAGAACGAGGTTTGGATTCACCGTCACTCTCAAGTCATTACCACCAGAGAACAGCGCATCGGCCAGATCCCCACCGCTTGCGTAGAGGTGGATGGTGCCGGGGCCATTGATGGTGGTGGTGAACACGGTCGGGATGCCAACAATGTTGTAGGCATGCACGTCGCCGGACACACCCATCTCGAAGCTGCCGTCGGCGTCGCTGTTGACCTGAACATTGTCGCCGGCCGTGGTGGTGGCGCTCCCACCGTCGGAGAACGCGCCGGTATCGTCCGCAGTCCAGAAGGCATCCGTGCCCCAGGTTCCACCGCTGCCGAAATCAGGGGTCGCGCCATTGGGGTCCCAATAAAGGCTCGCCGCCTGAGCAGCCCCGATCATCATCACCGCTGCCAGTCCGATTCCCAGAAGTTTGCGTCGCTTCATTGATTTCAAATTTGCGTTACTTTCGCGTTGGGGCAATGTCACTGAGGAATACACGTCGGCAAGGCTATGGGGCAGCAGTGCACCTGCAAGGGATCTATTGTCACACGATGATGTGAGGTCGGCCCACCGCGCCGCAAGCAGGTGTTGTAGGGCCATTCAATTACTGGCCCTGGCCGCCGCAACCTGCGGCCATGAAGGCTTCCCGCCTCGTGCCTGCGGGGGCGTGGACCCTGCCGCCGACAAGCGAGCCGCCCCTCCGCTTCCTCCCGTCCGGAAGACCCCAAAGGAAACGGCGACTCCGGGTTGGAGCCGCCGTTTCGTTGGATTGCCTGCGAAAGGGATTTCCGGCCCGCCGTCCGCGGCACCGGGGAAGCCGGGCCGCGGGCAGGGGCGGAATCATCATTCTGGTGCGGTCTCCGTGACTTGCACGTCGTCGATGTACCAACCCAGGTACTCGGCGGTGGTTCCGCTCAGACACCATTCGATGCGCACCATCTGGCCGACGGCGGCGGTGATGTCGATCGCGGGGACGTCCTTCCAGTTGGCGAGGTTCACTTCACCGGAATCATCCGCAGTATAGACGGCGGCCACGATCACGTCATCGGTGGTAGCATTGATGATGTTGACCACCGCCGTGTCGTCGGCCTGGAGGTCGAGGGCCTCGGCAAAGGTCAGTTCGGCACCAGCCACGCCGGTCAGGTCGATGACCGGCGAACGCAGGCAGGTCTCGGTGGGAACGATGTATTCCCCGGCATCGGCGAGGCCGAGGTTGGTGCCCCAGCAATTGGTGGAACCACCGTTACCGGTGAGGACGTCACCGCCGGGGCTGGTGGAGTCCGGGTCACCGTGCTCCCAGGAGCTGCCGGTCGCGCCTGCGACCTTGAGCGTATAGCCGCCGTCGTCAGCCTCGAAGTCCTCCTCATAAAACGGCAGCGGATCCTTCTCGACCACCGCGAAAAAGCGGGTCGGGTCACCCGGCGGCAGGGGAATGGTGAGCAGGTTGGTCCCGCTCCCCGAGGCCGGGATGTTCTCGTTGCTGTCCCAGACCGGCCAACCCGCGCGGGGGATCGAGAGATCGGTCTCACTAATCAGGTCGTAAACCTTCCCCACCTGGCTGTTCCAAGTGAGGTCAAGGTTTGCGCCGTCCTGGTCGATGGTCAGCACGAAGGTGGGCCCGCTGGACGAGACGACCTCCAATAGGCCGTTCCCAGTGAAAAGGGCGCTCTCGTTGTCAGCGCCGAGGTCTATGATCGATCCAACCCTGCCCCATTTGCCTCCGGCCTGCTCCAAGCCTTCGATATACAGGCCGGCAATCGTGTCGGTGCCGGTGAAATTCAACTCAAAGGTCCCGTTGTTGGTGATGTAGATCTTGGTTGTATCAGGCAGCGAGGAGGCGGTCGTGAGCCGGATAATGCTCGTGTCGAGAATCGTGTTGCCCGTGTAGGCGTTGCCCGAGTTGGCGAGGACCAGCCTCCCCTTGTCATTTGAATGGCCGCCCAGCGGGCCGGACCTCTGGACATGGTGGACGCCGCTGCCGAGCACCCCGCTCACCGTGTGGAGCTTGGGCCTGAAAGTGCCCCCTGATTCGGAGAGGAATGATCCCCCCTGGAGGTCAATGTCGCCGTTCAAGGTGAGGCCCCCAGGGCGTCCAAAAAGAAGGTCTACGGTGTTCGTACTCGTGATTGAACCATTGTACGTGGCGTTGGCGTTGTTTCCGCCACTTGTCCCGAGGGTCACGGTGCTTCCGCCGGCCGCCTCGAGAACGAGGTTTGGATCCATCACAAATCTCTGGTCGCCACCCGTGGAAACCACCGCGTTGGCGTCACCCAAACCGCTTGTGTGCACGTGGATGGTACTGGCGAGGCCATTGACGTTGGCGAAGGGGCTGGCAGTCGATGGGATTACCATCCTGCTGACCTGCACACTACCGGACACATTCATCGCAAAGCTGGCAATGTTTAGGTGGTTGATGTAAACAACGTCGTCGGACGCTGTGGTGGCAGTTCCTCCATCGGAGAAACCGCCCGAGTTGTCCGTGGTCCAAAAGGCATCCGTACCCCAGGTTCCACCGTTGCCAAACCCCGGGTCGGTACCGTTCTGGTCCCAGTAATAGTCCGCCGCCTGGGCGGAGCCCGCAGCCACCGCCACGATCAAGCCGGCCAGCAGCGCCTTTATTGTCTTCAGGTAATCTTTCATCATTTTAATTTGTTTTTCCGGAGTTCTAACTTCACGAGTCATTCGACCTGGAAACTGACACTAGTTTGATTGAAACAGGGCATATCGTGCGAGGGCAAGGGGAATCAAATTTTGCCTATCGCACGATGATGGGATGGCAGCGCTCTTATCAGGTCTCGTGCGAAGACGAGCCCTCCTTTGCGATCATTCCATACCGATTGTCGGTTCCGCCTCCCGGGTTGCTCGGGGAGGTCAATCTCAGAGGATCCGGATGATCGACAGCGAATGGGGTGGCAGACTGACCTTCCCCTGGCTGACCTTGATCTGGGACCTCACGGGCACCACCCGGTCGGGATGCTCCGCATCGTTGAAGGCGTCGGGCGAATCACCGGCAAGGGTCGCGATGTCGAAGGTGCCGTCGAGCAGTTGGTCGCCGAGTTTGATGGTGCAGACGACGTTGGCTTCAGGATCGCGGTTCGTCAGGGCGATGGCCCAGCGCTTGCCCGATTCGTCGGTGGTGGCAATCCCGTCGAGTTGTTCGTTGCGCTGCCCCGCCTCCAGATTCATGGGGACGACCCGCGCTTCCAGGTCATTGGCATACATCGCCAGGGTGTGGAAGGTGGTGCGTCTCACGATGCCCTTGGGGTGGACGCGGAGGGGGCCGCGGGTGTTGACGATCGGGGCGATGTTGGCCATCCCCACATCGTCGCAGTGCCGCAGGCAGGCATTGAGGAACGCGGATGTGAACACGGCATCGGCCATGGTGTAGGTGCTGTCGATGGCATTGTCCTCGCGTCTCTTGATGAACTCCGCAGCCTTCTCGTCGTCCGCCCGCACCACGCCCTTGCGCGGGAAGCCCGGATGGAACCAATGGCGGAGGTTCCATTCGTCGTAGGCGATCTTGATCTTGCCACGGAACCCGGCCTCCTCGATGTTCTTGACGACGCCGATGATCGTCTTCTCCGGTCCGCCACAGAATTTCATGCACTCCTTGTAGGTGATGGGCTTTTCCTTGTTGTGCCAGTAGGAATGCACCGCCATATAGCTGAGGTCCGCGCCGGCAGCCTTGAGCAGGGGCAGATTCCATTCGCGTTTGTCCAGCCAGGCCGCGGCGGCCAGCTCGATGTCCGGGTCGGCGGCCTGCATCAGTCCGGCGCACTGGTGGACGAGCGGCCCCCATGTTTCCGGCGTCTTGCGGCCGATCTCCCAGTATCCGTAGTTTTCGTTGCCGATGCTCCAATACTTCACCTTGTACGGTTGCTCGTGGCCGTTGGCCTTGCGCAGTTCGGCGTATTCGCCGGTGGTTCCGTTGCAGTATTCCACCCATTGCCTCATCTCCTCGGGGGTGCCGTTGCCGGCGTTGGTGCAAATGTAGGGCTCGCAGCCGACCAGGCGGCACCATTCGACAAACTCGTCGGTGCCGAAGGTGTTGGGGTCGGTCGCGCCCCAGACCGGATCCGGCACGGGCTGGCGTTCCTTGCCCACGCCGTCCTTCCAATGATAGCCGCTGACGAAGCATCCGCCGGGCCAGCGCACCACCGAAAGTTTCAGCTCCTTCATTGCGGCGATGACGTCCTTGCGGAAGCCGCGCTCGTCCGCCCGCGGTGAGCCGGGCTCAAACAGGCCGCCGTAGATCTGATCGTCGAAATGCTCGATGAAGCCCCCGAACAGCATCGGGCTATACGGCCTTGACGGGGCGGTGGTGTCGATGGTGACGAGCCCTTGCGCCTCCGGCGCGGAATCGGCGCCAGTCTTGTCTTTCGCCGCGGCGGAATCGGGGACGCTGAGTCCCGCCATCAGTATTGCCAAGGCCAGGATCGGGGTGTTTCGCATGTTCATAAGGTGTGTTTTGTTGGTGATTTGGATGTGAATTCTCCGGTTCCCGGGTCGGCCGCTACGGCAAGGGCCGCGCCGCCGTTCGCCGGGCGAGGCCTTGAAGCCTGGCAGGCGAATCGACTCCCGTTGATGGTCGGTGCGTTTGCCATATCATCAGGATCCCACCTTGTCATTAACCCGATGCAGCTGCTCGACCGACCCGGGTGCCATCGTTCCTTCCTGATGGATGCCCACATTGAAGGTCATCGGGGCCATGTTGCGGTTGCAGGTACGGATGTAATCGCTCACCTGTTGGTCGCCATACAGCGGCGGCCGGATCGGCGTGTCGGGCTTGGTCTGGACCCAGTTCTTGTCTTCCAGAGGGGTCCAGCCAAACCACTGCAGGCCGTTGTCCAGATAGCGGCTCGTGGCCGGGGTTTTGAGGTTGCCCATTTCCCCGGCCCAGTAATCCTGGTGGGTGGTGAACAGGAATTTCTGGTTGAAGCCGCCGTTGTAGGTGACCAAGCGGCCCGGATGCCCCTTCTTGGCGGCCACCGTGAATTGCTCCCACGGAAACTGGAAGCCGGCCATGTCCGTGGTCACGCTCTTGAACGGACCACGGGCATCGAGCGAATAGGGACTGTCAAACCACCACGCACTGACCTTGTCGCCATATCGTTCACTCATCAGGGTGATGATCTCCATCAGGTTCCGGGCGAGCACGTTCTTGTCCTGACCGTCGTAGCCCACCGCCTTGCGCCATTCGGGATCGTTCTGGTTGTTGCAGGAATGATTGTAGTAGACCAACAGGCGCCTGCCCCTGGCCGCCAGCCCATCCGCCAATTCTCCGAGCAGATCGCGTTCGCAGGTCCGGCCCGGCAGGATGTCGTCGATCACGGGATGCGGGGCGGGCAGCATTTGCAGGGCGTGGGTCGCGGTGAACAAGACGTAGTCGGCTCCGATGTGTTCGACGGCGGCGAGAAAACCCTTCAGGTCAAAGCCGGCCACGGCCTCCTGGAATGGCTTCGGTTTGCCGGTGCTCGGAGCGGTTTGTGCCGTCCAATGGACGCCCACTCCAAAGCGGCACTTGGCCAGCCAGTCGGTGTTGGCCCGCGCATATTCCGGTGCTGGTTTGCCCGTATCCGCGTTTCCCGGTCCGGGCTGAAGCGTCAATGCCGCCGCTCCGGCGGTCTTGATGAATGCGCGTCGTTTCATGACTAAGTGGAATCTGCCCGTGCGGTCTGCCGCTATTTCGGTTGCGGTGCCAGGCTCAAGTTCTCGTTGACCCGGGTGTCGAGGGTGAAGCGTGCTCCGGAGACCGTTTCGGTCCTGCCGTCGCCCCGTTTGACCGTCACTTGGCGGTCCGGCCACGGGTTCACCAGCGTGCAGGGCCGGCCTTTCTCGCTGAGGATCCTCACATACCGCACTTCGCCGTTCTCGAACGCGCTGGTCACCAGGAAGGCACCGAACTGGCGCAAATTGGCGAAGCGTGCATCGACCGCCTTCGGCCAGGCCGGGAACAGTCGCATGACATCATGGTGCACCGAGCAAAGCATCAGGTTCACGGTGTTGGGGATGGTGGCCACTTTCTCCATGCCGTGCTTGTTGTTGCGCATGCCGTTCGGGCGGTACTGGGTGGCCACGAATTCGTGCAGCTTCGCATAGATCACCTCGGGGTGGTATCCGAGCCAGGCCGCTGCGGGGAAGAAGCTGGTGTCGCCGTTGTTGTCGAACCAGCGTTGCATGTAATCGAGGGTGTTGATCGAGGTCCGGATCAGTTCCGGACTGCTCTCCAGGCCGATCCCCAGGGCTGGATAAATGTGCTGGATTCCAAGGGTATTGCCCTTCCAATACTCGGTTCCGACCTCCGAGTAGCGGAAGATGGTCTTCCCATCCACCTCCCGCGTGGGGTAGGTGCTGAGATGGGTGAGGATGTGTTCCCACTTTTCATGCTTGTCCTGGTCCACGGCCAGCGTCGCGCTCATTTCCAGCGCCGTGCCAAACACCGCACGGACCAGGGCGAGCGAGACGATCGGGTTGAAGTCATCCCCGCTCTGCTCATGGATCGAGTCATTGGCGATCACATAACGGTCCTTGTCCTTCTCGAAGGTCATGTATGCCTCCCAGAATGCGGTCAACTCCTTGAAATACGGGTACACCTTCCTAGCATAGTCCGGATCATAGGTGGTCTTCCATCGGAAGATCATGTTGACCGCGCCGTATGCGCCGTTGCTCTTCTGGTTGAAGGTATTGCCACCGCCCTGCCCCTTCGGCGTGATTCCCACAGGATAGAGGATGCCCGGCATGTTGATGCTTGCCGCCAACTTGCGGGCACTGGGCATGAAATCGAGCAGTGGTTGGTCCTGCACCTCTCCGAGGGCAACATGGTTGGAGCCATAGAGGCTGTAGAATGCCGCCTGATAGTTGTAGTTCAGGTGATAATCGTTGCCCCACCCGGGGCCATCGGTGCAGAACCACGACCCCAGAATTCCGGGGGGGAAATCCTTGTCCCGACAACTGCTGGCGAAAAGGTAGTTGGCCAGATAATACTGGCGCTCGATGACCTTGTCTGGAATCTCGACGAAGCTCTCGGCCCAGAAGTCGGCCCACCACTTCTTGTGCGCCTCTAGCTGCACGGGCATGGAGGCGATGTCGAATGCCGACATCTTTTTTTCGACAGCGGCGGCAAAGTTCGGGTTTTTGATCCGGCTATCGACGGCGAACACGAGCACCTGCCGGTTCTGGTCCAGTTCCCCGCGCCTTCCCGCACCGAATCTCCGCATGCAAAGGCTCGCTGCGGCCTGGGATTCCTTCTCCAGTTCGCGCCGCAGATAGATTCCGTCGAAGCCCTTGGGATCCCGCACTTCAGCCACGCCGCTCTCGACTTTGGTGCGCCGGTTGAGCTCCTTCATGACCTGCGGGTGGAGCGTGTAGGGGATCGTTCCGTTCTCCGCCTCGAACTCCATGAAGATCATGTTGTCGACGGCACTGACCCAGATCCTGAAGTGGACGGTGACCCCGCCCTCCTGCGCGACAGTGCCGGAGGTGATCGCGGGGTAAAGATCGGTTGCGGCGGTGAATTTCGGCTCCGGTTTCGCCGGATCGAAGGCAAAAGCGGCATCGATCAGCGCCACTGAACGGGCCCCACGGCCCCACATGTCATTTTTGTGGAACCAGAAGCGGATCCTGCCCGGTTGCTGTTTCCTCGGGGTGGCCCCCTTCTCCGGAGGGCTGGCGCTGATCGACATGGCGATGTCGCCGTTGCCGAGGAGGATGGCATCCGTGGAATAGGGCGCCAAGCCGGTCGGCAACTTGGTGAAGACCGCCTTGTGCTGCGAAACGATCCGGTGGGACCCGGCCCGCAGGTCCTGCTCCGCCGGCGCGGCATCCGTCCGTCCGAACACAAGCGGTCCCATGCCGAACACAAGCAGTCCCAGGACGAGGCGGGTAATGACCGAGGGCCCGAAGATCGCTTGTCCTGTGACCACTCCTTTCATGACTCGCTGCTGACCAGGGAGAATGTTGCGCCGGCCTCCGTCTTCAAGACGACCCTGTCGCCCTGCAGCGAATCCACCTTTTTGCCGTCCCGATAGACGTCGATCGACTTGCCGGGCCACGGGTTCACCAGCGTGCAGGGTCGGCCCCGTTCGCTATGGATGCTGACCTGCCCCACCATGCCCCCTTTGAGTTCGCTGGAAACCAGGAAGGCCCCCCAGACCCGGAGGTTCGCGAAGCGGGCGTCCTTGTCCTGCGGCCAGTTTGGAAAGAGGCGCAGGACGCCCTTGTGGCCCATGCACAACATCTCGTTGATGGTGTTCGGAACGATGCTGCAGTTCTCCACGCCGTGCGGGTTGCCCCTGATGAAGCCGTTCGTCGCGGCCTTCGTCCGGATCATCTCGCGCAGCTTGGCGAGGATGACCTCCGGGTCGTATCCGACCCGCACCGCGGCCGGGTAGAAGCTGTTCATGCCGTTGCCGTCGAACCAGCCGTTCCGGACATCGATGGTGTTGCGGGCGACCTCGAGTTCCTCCGGCGGGCTGTCGGGTCCGATCGCCCCGGCCGGGTAGATGTGCTGGATGGCAAGGGTATTGTTGCGCCACCAGTTGGTGCCCTTTTCGGTGTAGCGGAAAACCTTCACCTTGGGTTTCTCGATGCTGCGGTCCTCGTCCGGGAGTCGCGGGAGGGCGAGCTCCTGGTAGGTCCAGCCGCTGAGGTGGTCGAGGATGTGATGCCACTTCGCGTGGCGATCAGTGTCGATTCCCAGCTCCTTGCTCATGTCGAGGGCCAGTTCGAGGGCGTTGCGGACGAGCGCGAGTGAGACCATGGAGTTGAAATCGTGGCCGTTGAATGAGCGCTCATGGATGGAATCCCGGTAGATGACATAGCGCCCGTCCTCGAACTTGAGGTAGTCCTCCCAGAAATCCGCGATGTCGCGGACCAGCGGGTAGAGCTGCTTCGCATACTCGGTGTCGTAGGTGGCATGCCAGCGCATGGCGATGTTCACGAGGCAGTAGGCCCCGTTGCTCCGTTGAAAATAGAAGAGCCCCTCCTTCTCGAAATGCGGCGGCTTCGCGTAGCCGTCGTCCGGATAGTTCCGCGTGGTTTCGATCCCCTTGGGACCGATCCCGACGGGGTAGTAGGCCCCGCGGATGCCCTGCGCGTTTTTCGCATACCACCGGGCGCGGGTCAGGAAATCGAGGATCGGGGCGTGATAGGGGTCGGCCTGCTCGATGTGGTTGGAGGAATAGAGCCCGTAGAACGGCGCCATGTGGTTGTAATTGAGGTGATAGTCCCCCTCCCAGCCGGGGGCGTCGGTGGTGTTCCAACTCCCGAAGAGGGGAGGGGGGAATTCCGGGTCGCGACTGGCGCAGGCCATGACGTAGTTCGACAAGTAATAACGCTGCTCGAGGACCGGGTCGCCGATTTCCACGTAGGACTTCGCCCAGTAATCCCGCCACCAGGCGGCGTGTGCCTGCCTCAACGCGGCGAGGGCGGCCGGGTCCATTCCGGCGATCCTTTTTTGGACGTCGTCCAGGGGTGCCGGGCTTTTGAACCGGCTTTGCATCGCGGCGAGAATCGTCACGGGCTCGCCGACCTTGAGCGTGAACTTGGACGTTCCGGTTCCGAGCATCGTCATGGCGCAGGCCACCTCGGTCGCGATCTCGACATCTTTTTCGAATTTCCGGGTCACCCACCGTGTCGCCCCGTCGCCGCCCTGGGCGACCTCCGAGCCGTTACCCTCCTGCACCCACAGATTTACCTCCGCCTCGACGTCCTTGCTTGTGGCCTTCAGCTCCACCACCAGCATGTTCTCACTGGCGGCCACCCAGGAACGGACCTCCACGCCCGCCCCGCTCTTGCCACCGGCCCAGTTCGATACGGTCACCGCTTCATACAGGCTCTGTTCGGTGTCCGACCCGCCTTCCAAGCCGGGAAAGGTCACGTCGATCCCGCCGAAGACCCGCGGACCACTCGGGCCGGTCTTGTAGTCGTGCGCCAGCTTCCAGAAATCATTCTTGCAGAGCCAGAACCGCGGTCCGTTGGCCACTTGGCGAACCCTCCGGTTCTCCCCGATCTCCGTGATCTCCGAGAGACAAACGGCCATGTCGCCGTTGCCCAGCAGCGGACCGTCGACGATTGTTTTGCTGGGAGTGGCCTTGGAGAGGCCACGAAAATCCGCCGTGTAGGGCGACACCACCCGCTTTGACCCTTCCACCAGCGTCTCTTCGCCTCCAAATGAAACGGCGCAGGTCGCAAGCAGCAGAACGAGCAGGTCGGGGGGGCGGATGTTCACGGCGTGGTGGGTAAGGTTGATTTTTTTCCGCGCCCCGGCTTCACCCCGGGCACCGGTTTCTTTCCGCTGGGCGCCTCCTGCGCCATGGCGAGGAGACGCGCAACGATCTCGGGATGATCGGCGGCGACATCCTTCGATTCGCCGATGTCGTCCTTCAAGTTGTAAAGTTCCGCCGCCACATAGGGAGCGGCCTGCCCGCCACCATTTCCCTTGCCCCTTTTGTTGAACCACAACTTCCATTCCTTCCAGCGGAGCGCCCGGGGCTCCGGGCCGATGTGGTAAACAAAATGATCCCGTGCGCTTTCAGGGGCCTTGCCGAGGAGGTAGGCGGACTGGTCGACACCATCCAGCACGCGATCCTGCGGGAGGTCGGCGCCCGCCAGCGCCGCGAAGGTCGGGAGCACGTCCAGGGTCGCGAGGATGCCGTCCCGGGACTCCCCAACCGGCACCCCCGGGCCGCGCAGGATGGTCGGCTCCCGGAATCCCCCCTCGTAGGCGGAGCTCTTCCCGCCGCGCAGCGGGAGGGCCGAACCGGTCGCCTGGTGCCCCCCGTGGGACTTCCTGAACTGCTCCTCCTTGGAATTCCACGGGCCGTTGTCGCTGGTGAACAGCACGAAGGTGTTCTCCTCGAATCCGAGTTCGCGGACCGCGTCGAGGAGTCGGCCCGCATTCCAGTCGGCCTCCTCCATGACGTCCCCGTAGAGATCGCCGCCCGACTTCCCCTTGAACTGCTCGGAGGCGTCGATCATGACATGCGCCATGGTGTGGGCGAGGTAGAGAAAGAACGGCTTCTCCTTCTTCTGCTCCCCGAGAAACTTGATGGCCTCGTCGGTGTAGCGGCGCGTCAACGAGGACATGTCCGAGGTGGTCTCGAGTTTTTCGCCGTCGCGATGAAGGGTGACCTTGCCGCTGTCGTTCGCGCCCCACGTTCCGAAATAATGTTCGAAGCCCTGGTCGTTGGGCATGAGGCCCTCCTGGTAGCGCCGGTTCGACATGTCCCACTTGCCGATGCAGCAGGTCACATAACCGGCCCCTTTCAACACCTCCGCCACCGTGACTTCGTCTCCGTTGGTCCGCCATCCCCCGCCGACCCGGACCGGATAGCGACCGGTCATGAGCGCCCCGCGCGACGGACCACACACCGCCTGCGCATAGAAGTCGGTGAGCCGCACGCCCTCCCCCGCGAAGCGGTCGAGCCTGGGCGTCTGGAAGTTTTTCGCCCCGAAGCAGCCGACATCCGCGTAGCCGACGTCATCCATGAAGATGATGATGAAGTTCGGCCTCTCCGAGGCGGAGAGGGCCGTGAGCGTCAGGGCAAGGGCCGGGCATAGCACCCGGAAGGTTCTCCAAATGAAATGTGCGTTCATGATCGTTGCTGTGTTCCGCGCGGGGGGGCTTCCGCGTTCACTTCCTGGCCGGCTTTTGCTTGCTCCGCCATGCCTCGTCTTCTTCCAGAACCGTTCTGGCGGCCGCAGCCTTGCGATCCCATGCCTGGGCCTCGGCCGTTTCGCGGGTCGGCACCTCCGGATTCTGAATTTCGGGGCTGGCCGTGCGGTCGATCGGCGCATCGTTCCACGCCGGCCAGTCATCGGTCCGGAACGGCAGGGCCGGGCCGGCCCTGTTGCTGAAGTTGGCGACCGGATGCACGCCCCAGGCATACCGCACCGCCTCGGGCTCCGGCACAAACTCGCTCGAGATGGCAAAGGTGTCGGCCTTCACGTTTTCCAGCTTGGCCGGATAAAAATGGCGGTCCTTTCCCGCGATCACGAACCCCTTTGGCGGCACGCGCATGCCGTAGGGCGAACTCGCGTTGCTCCCCTTCGTGAAAGTCAGGACGATGCGCGCCCCGTCCTTTTCCCATTGCTCCATGATCGGGGCGTCGTAGGTGATGCCCTTGACCTGGTAAACCTCGTCGAGGGCCCAGCGGGCGGCGCGTTCCCCGATGGGGCGTTTGAACGGCGAATGCATCTGGACGTGGCCGAGATCATAGGTCGCCACGATCCCCGTATGCGGGTGCTTGAGATGGGCCTTCAACTGCGCCTCGCGCACCCCGGAGGCCTTGTGGAGCATGTTCCGCTCCGGTTCGTTCTCGTCGTCCGGCGGACCGAAGGAGGTCATTTGGACGACGCAGAACGGCATCTCCGCATCGGCAAAGGCCTTGCGCCAGTCCGGGATCAGCGCGGGAAAGGTATCCATGTAGAGGTTGGGCCGTCCCTGGCTCGCGACGCAGTTGTTGATGCCTTGGTAGAAGAGAACCCCCTTGATGCCGAACTGCCGGATCGGTGCGATCAGGCCGTTGAAGCAGCCCCCCGGAAAACTTTGCCGGTAGGTGTAGGTGGTCGGCACCTCCGGCTTGGGTGGGGCGGCCCGCCCGGCCGCCTCGGCTTTCGCGGTCTGCTGCTTCCAGCCCGCCATCTTGCGCTCCAGCTCCCCCTTGTAGTCATAGGCGGCGGCCTCGGCGTCAAAATAGTTGATGAGCGGCAGGGCGGCGGGAACTTTCTCCAGCGACTCGCGGGACACCCAGGTCTCCACCACGCTGCCGCCCCAGGAATTGTCGATCAGGCCGATCGGCACGCCGGTGATGGCATTCACGAGGCGGGCGAAGTGATAGCCCACCGCCGGAAAGTCCGGCGCCGTCTCCGGCGAACTCACCCGCCACACACCCTTCAGTTCCACGTAAAACGGATTGCGTTCCTCAATCGGGAAATTTTCCAGCGGGGTGGGGCTTGAGTGCAACGGAAGAGTGAGGCAGCGGATGGCGGGGATCCCGGCCTGCGGCATGTCGAGGTCGGAGTCGATGATCCCTCCCGCCGCCGACTCCATGTTGCTCTGTCCGCTGCAGAGCCACACGTCGCCGATCAGGACATTCTCGAAAGTCAGGGTGTCCTGCCCTCCCTTCACGGTCAGCGCCTGTGGCTTCGCATTGGCCGGCATGGGATCCAGCGTCAGTAGCCATTTCCCGTCGTCGCCGACGGTGGTCTTCCCGGTCTGCCCGTTGAACTCGACCGAGACCGCATCGCCCTTGTCGCCCCAGCCCCAGAGGTGCGCGGGCTTTTCACGCTGCACCACCATGCCATCACCAAACACGCGCGGCAGCTCCAGCTTCCCCGCGTCCGAGGTCAGCGGGAAGACGCACCCCGCCATCACCATCATCATCCATTGCACGTTCTTCATGTTCTTATCGAGTTGTCCTGTTATTCTGAAAGCGTTCCGGTGACCCGGCCGAGCGTCTCGGAGTGCGCGATTTCCCGTCCATCTGCGAAGACGCGGAGGCCTTTGCCCCGACCGTATTTTTCACCAGTCTTGTCCCACACGATCGTGAGGGTCCGGCCGTGGTAGGAGATCCGGTCCAGGCAGAACCAATCCCACTTTCCTTCGGGCACGAGCGGGTTGACCTCCACCACCTTGTCCGCCCGCGGCCGCAGCCCGACAAGGCCGGTGATGACGAGGTCGCAGAAGCTCGAGTGGTTGTAGTCCTTGCCACGCTCGCGCAGCACCTTGTCGGGCTCGCCCTTCGCGACCAGTTGCGCGTTGCGCTCCTCGCAACGTTTCCTCGCGATCCATTCGCCAGTGAAGGGGTCGATGTTCTCGTCGATCCACCACACGACCCGCCCGTCGGCGAGCTTCCGGTGGTGGGACCCGACGTAAATCTTGAGGGTCTTGAGGTAATCCTCCCGGCTGATGGCATCCTGCTTGTAATTATTCAACACGTTGGCCATGGCGGTCAAGGTCTGGGCGGTGGCGAACGGCCAACTCGGCCCGTTCCACTGGCATCCATGGCCTTCATAGGAAATCTTGAAGCCCTCGTGCCGCTGTTCGGCGGTGGTCGGTCCGAACGGCGCGAGAAAGCCCTTGGGGTCCATCAGGTGCTTCCACGCGACCTCGAACCCCTTGCCCGCCTCGGGCAGATTGAAATACCACGGCGTGAAACCGTGCAGTTCGCGCACATCAACCAGCCCGGCCTCCTTGCTCGCACCTTCGCCGTCGTTCAGGGAGCCGACCACGTTGTTGCGGCCCATCCGGATGTCGTAGGACTTGCTGATCTTCCCCTCCGGCGCATGGTTCGTCCCGCCGCCGAGGGCGCGCCATTCGAGGATGCCGCCCGACTTGCCCTTCGCCGACTGCACCTCCAGGCGGATGGCGTCAGTCTCGACCGGATCGAAGGCGGTCTTGTTGAATGCATCGAGCGCCAGCCCATAGTCGCCGCGGTTCTTGACCGGAACCCATTCCTCCCCCCTGCGCGCCAGGATCCGCCACGAAGCCGGCTTCCCGATCACCCCATTATCGTCGAACCAATAGACCTCCGCCGCGTCAAAGCTCCTCGGCTTCTCGAACGAATATTGGACCCACTCCAACGTCCCCCGGTGGTCCTTGTCCATCCAGTGCAGTTTCGGCACCGAACCGTCCCGCGAGCTCTTGGGAACGACCAGCTCATGAGGGCTGCGCTGAAGGGTCTTGAAAAATTGCGCTTCCGGATCCCAGAGCTTCGTCTCGACGAGTTCCTTGAGCCGGGTCGCCTTGCTCCGGTATTCCTCCGCCAGGTCCTTTCGCCCCGCCAGCTCCGCGATCCGGGCGATCGCGAGCGCATCGCCGAACATGTAACTGTTGATGGTGGCGCGCTTGCCACTCTTGCCGATCGAGACCTCCATCCCGTCGCGGTCGTCGATCTGCCAGAACAACCCGTCCGGGGTGAGGCGATCCTTTTCCCATCCCTCATAGTTCCTGACGAGATCGTCCAGCAGGTCCACCACGAGCGCCTTGTTATCCTTCACGAGATTGAAGGCATTGATCGCGTCGGCCGCCCAGAAGCTGTAGAGGCGCGGACTGCCGCCCTTGCGGAACCAGAAGGCGGCGTAGTTGTCGAGATACCTCGAATCTGCGAGCCAGCGGCCCTCGTAAAAGTGGTGCCCGGCCGGACACGAGATCGTATTATGCTTCCCGGACCAGGTGACCTGCGGCAAAAACTCGGTGACCACCCAGCCGTCCGGAGTCTCCTTGAGGTGCTTCCGGAACGTCCACCAGCGGAAATAGTAGGCCTGCTCGATCTCCCTGTCCGGGCACTCGAAGAACGGGATGTTCGCCTCGAGAAACTCCCACGCCCGGGCATTCGGAATGGCGTTCGCGTAGAGCTCCTCGTCGTCCGTGTTGAACCCGTCGATGTAGTGTTTGAACTGATCTGGCTTCAGGACCGGTGCGCCGGGGTCGGCTTGCAGCGGCCCGGCAAGCAGCATTGCGAGGACCGTGACAAGCGCCGGGTAGAAGGGGGCGGAAATGGGCTGGAGCGTTTTCATGAGGCTGGTATCCTGAACACTTTCCCTACGTGCGCCCAGCCTCCGGTATTGCGATGATCGCACATGGCCCGGGATTACCCTGTTCCGACCGGGTCTCCTGGCCGGGGATGGCGTGGTTTGCACCCGTCATCCCGCAGGCCGTTCCAAGACCTCCATCTCCGAGACGCCACGGTCCCGGGAGAGGGTTTCCGTCTTGCCCGGACGGGAGGGTGGTTGCGGTGCGGGACTGGCGACCTCGACGATGTCGATGTCCCAGCTCAAATAGTCGAAGGAGGTTCCTCCGTTGTCGGCGAAACGCCACTCGATGCGGATCTTCTGGTCGATGGACGTCATTGAAGGTGGTGCCATCCCGGATCTGGTTGGAGCATCCGATTTTTCCCTAGCACTCCCCGGAATCGCCGCTAGCTTGACCCTCAAGCATTTAGAGTGCTCAAGACGGGCCGCGCCGACAGCTCAGGAGCGCCGCCGGGATCCCCATGGAACCCTTCTCCCCGCAACAGCCCCTTTACCCGGCCATCGTCCCGCCCCCCATCTGTGAATATCACGTCTCCCCATTCCGCTCTGCCCTCTCCGCAGTCCCGGCGCGTGGCAAACCTACCCACGATCCTCAGGAAGCGCACCCTCGCGGCGTTCCTTGTGGCGACGTTCCTTGTCGACACCGCGCCGCTTCGGGCCGCCCCGCCGGATCTGACCACGATTCCCATGCCAGTCGTGGACACCTCCGCGACCTACAACCTCGGGTCCACCGGAGCGCGCGGGTGGATCTATGAAAACAACAATCTCCTCACCAGCGAGAGCCGCCAGATCCTCGTCACGCAAGTCGATCCGGGTTCACCCGCCGCCGGGATTCTCGCGGTGAACGATGTGATCCTCGGTGCCAGCGGGACCGCTGCGGCCCCCGTGGCCTTCCAGGCCGACGCCCGCAAGGGCCTCGCCAACGCCATCACTGCGGCGGAGGAAACCGCCAACGGAGGCGCGCTCAAGATCCTCCGCTGGCGCGGCGGAACCACCACCACGCGGACCCTTGCGCTGGAAGTGATGGGAACCTACAGCGCCACCGCCCCCTACGACTGCCCCAAGTCGGCCAAGATCCTGCAGCAGGCCGCCGCCCATGTCGCCGCCAACTCCGAATTCGGGCGCTATTCGGCGGGCGGGCTGGCGCTCCTGGCCTCCGGTAATCCGGCGTGTCCTCGGTGGCCACGACGGTATCATTACCGGCGCCGGCGGCACCAGCAGCACCTCGGACGGCGTGTTGGACGACGCCACCCAGACGATGCCATGGACGGGCGGGGACATCGGTGTTGATTATGGCGTGCCCAATATTGTGGTCGGCAAGATCGAATGGGATGCGGACACCGGCGGCGAGGACATCATCACGGTGGTGAGCTTCCTTCAGACCGATGTCATGGACCTGGCCGCTTTCAACGCACTGGTCGCCGCCAAGCCCGCTCTCTCCAGCGCCAATTGGGCCTCCAACAAGCCGAACCTCGACCAAACTGCTTTCGACACGCTTACCCTCGCAGGCGGCAAGTTCTTCGTCGACGAGATCCGTCTTGCCACGACTTTCGGCGAGGCGGTCCCGTATGTCCCCGAGCCCGGCGCGCTCTCGTTGCTGGCTCTCGGTGGAATGGCACTCCTGCGCCGCCGCCGGGCCGCTTGACCTTGCAGGCCGCCTTCGTCAATCATCACGGGGACCCACCTTTCGCGAGGTGGGTCCCCTTTTTTTGGCGCTTGCCGCAGGCCTGTTCGGATTGAAGCCGGCTTAGGCGATGCGGGGGCTGGAATGACATCGATGAAGGACCGCCGAGAGGTAATTCTGGCGGCATCACGGCGAATATGCTGGATAGGGTCCTTGCGCACCAATGGTGGCGAAGAACACATGAATTCCGCGACGACTGTTCCCATCAAGGAGATTCTGGTCCTGCACCACAGCCATCTGGACATGGGCTACACCCACGCGCAGCCGGTGCTGAAGGCGATGCAGGTGGAGTACATTGATCTGGCCCTCGATTTCCTGGAGCAGACCGCAAGCTGGCCGGAACCCAGTCGGCCCAAGTGGACCTGCGAGGTGACCGAGCCGGTCATGTGGTGGCTGGCCGACGCTTCGGAGGATGCGGTGGCGCGCTTCGGGCGTCATCTGAAGGAGGGCCGCCTGGGGATCTCCGGCCTGGCCTTCAATGGGACGCCCCTTTCGGATGTGGCGACGATGAGCGCCCAGCTTGCGAACAAGCGGGTCATTGAAGAGCGCTTCGGGATCTCGATCAGGACCGCCAACATCCATGACGTGAACGGCATTCCGTGGACCATGGTGGATCTTCTCTTGGACGGGGGAATCGAATTGCTGACGATGGCGATCAACCTCCATCTGGGAGGGGTGGTGGAGGGGCGCCCGGGAGTGTTCCTCTGGGAGGGGCCGTCGGGCCGGACGATTCGCGTGATGAACGGGGCGCACTACACCATGTTCGATCAGCTTCTCTATTCATGGGAGGACAGTATCCCGCGCATGGAGGAAGGTTGGGCGGCCTATCGGGCGCGATTGGAGTCGATCGGGTATCCCCACGACTTCTGTTACCTGACCACCACCTGTTCGCCCCAGCTGTGGGACAATGCGCCTGCCAATCCCTTTGTGGCGGAACTGATCAAGGACTGGAATCAGGACGACGCGCATCCGCCAATCCGCTACATCACCCCGGCGGACCTGCTGGAGCGGATCAAGCGGATTCCGGCCGGGTTGACCCCGGTCCGGCGGGGCGACTGGACCGACTTCTGGGTCTTCGGGGTGGGGGCGCGGGCGCATGAGGTCAAGCTTTGCCGCGAGGCGCGGCGCTATTTGTCGACCGCTCACCGCATCAATGCCATGGCGACCCGAAACCCCTCTGCCCGCCATGCGAGGCACCGCGACGAGGCGATGGAGAACGTTGTCCTCTACGAGGAGCACACCTGCAGCCACTACATCACGGAACCGGCGAATGAAATGGCCCGGATCCTTGACGGGATCAAGAGCAGCTTCGCCTATCAGGCGCACTCCTTGGCGTTTCTGGCGATGATCGAGGAGCTCGACGAGCTGGCCTTGAACGAGGGCTGTGCAAGCCGCCTGCAGAGCGTGGCCTTCTACAACCCGTCCGGTGTCGAGCAGGAGATTCAGGTGAGGGTTCCGGCGGCGTGGCGCAAGGACGGGCGTTTCTTCCGCGCCAACCGGTTTCAGGCGGAGAACATCCTGAACGGGGTGGGGGGCGACTGGTGCGGGCCGGTCACGATCGCCCCGTATAGTCACCAGCGCGTGGCGATGGACGCCCTGACTCCTGCGGAGAAGCATCCGGACCTGCACCATTCGGTGATTGAGAAGGATCTTTCGCGCAAGTCGTTGAATGCGGACTTTGAGAACGCCCTGCAATTCAAGGGAAGCGCCAGAATCCACCGCATTGAAACTCCGTGGTATCGATTGGAGTTTGATTCGGGAAAGGGCAGGGTGCTTTCGCTGGTGGATGTGCGGAGGGATTGGGAAGTGTTTGCCGATGGCGCGGAGGGCTTTTTCGACTATGTGCGCGAGCGGCCGGATGGCTTGATCGACGAGACCCGGGCGGCCTTCTTCAAGCGCAATCTGGACCGGGAAAAGATGGACCAGGACAACTGGCAGGACTGGCATGCGATCCGTGAGCGGGCCACTGCGGTGACCCGGGTGGAGGTGGAGGAACGGGTCGATGAGATTCGGTTGATCACGGAATTTGAAGCGCCCGGAGTCCGTGACCTCACGCGGACGATCATCGTGCGGGCTAATTCTCCGATGATCGGCATCGAGGTCTCCATGGAGAAATTGGCCCACGCCGGGCCGGAAGCGGTGTATTTCACGATCCCGCTGCGGATGGCGTCCGGGTGGGATTGTCATTTTGACACGGCCGGGGTTCCGGTTGCCCTGGATCGCGACCAGCTGCCGGGCAGTTGTCGCAACTGGATGTGCGTGGACAATTACCTCTCGATTCACCGGGAGGGGAGGGGGGCGACGCTATTCTGTCCGGACGCCCCGCTTGTGATGGCCGGCGATTTTCATTTCGGGCGACCGTTGGCGCAAGTGCCGCGTGCGGCGAACCCGAAGTTGGTGGCCTGGCCGATGAACAACTACTGGGACACCAATTTTTCGCGGGTGCAGCCGGGCCATACCTCGTTCCGCTATGAATTCATGTGTCACGGATCCCATGATGCGGTGGAGTTGGCGCGCCACGCCGAGCGCATCAACCATCCGGTGGTGTGGCTTCCCTCCGCGGCCATGGCCTGCGAATCGGAAACGCTGCTGCGGTGCGATTGCGACTCGGTGCACATTCTCGATATTTGCAGGGACCGTTTCAGCGAGGCCCTGATCCTGCGCTTGCTCAATGTCTCCGGAGAGCCGGTTTCGGCCACGCTGGAGTTCAAACACGCCGTGGCCCGTGTGGAGCGATGTTCCGTCCAGGGTCAGAGCCTGGGCGACGGTGCCCGGCTGATCCAAGCCAATCCCTTCCGGGTTGACTTGAAACCGCTCGAGCTGGTTCACTTCAAAGTGGAGATGTCCTCATCATGAGCTGGATCGACCCGTCCATTATCGCCTTGTATCTGATCGGCATGCTGGTGATCGGGATCCGGTGTTCGCGGCAGGCGTCGCAGGGCATGGAGTCCTACTTCCTTGGGGGAAACAAGACCCGGTGGTGGGTCCTGGCGGCCTCCGGGTCGGCGTCGAACTACGATGTCACCGGAACCATGTTTTTGGTGTCGGTTTTTTATCTCATGGGCCTGAAGAGCCTTTACCTGTGGTGGAGCTGGCAGTTTTTCGGCGCGGCGTTTCTGGCGGCCTACATGGGGCTGTGGGTTTACCGGACGAAGGCCATGACCGCAGTCGAGCTCCTGCACATCCGTTTCGGTGACGGTCGCGGGGGTCGCTTTGCCCGGAGTGCCGGGGCCATCCTGATGATTGTCTTTCTGCTCTTCAGTCTGGGCTATTCGTTTGTCGGGATTTCGAAGTTTCTCCCGATGATCCTTCCCGCTGACCTGCCCCATCACGACAACGGGAAACTGTGGGCGGTGGTCATCATGCTGACCACCATGGTCTATGTGACGGCGGGCGGATTCAAAGGGGTGGTCCTGACGGACATGATCCAGGCGATCCTGATGAGCGTGGCCGGCCTGGTGGTCGCGGGAGTCGTGTATATGAAACTTGATGCGGAGGCCATCGGGGTGATCAGGGAGAATTTCGCCACCTCCCTTGCCCCGGTGGAGGTCCTGGATCCGGCCAAGGGTGCGGAAGGCTGGAACCAGTTCGGGAAATTCCTGCCCTACTGGTTGGCGATGGGCTTCCTGATCCACATGAATGGCGCGGGCGGACACTACCAGGAGCAGCGATTCCTTGCCTGCCGGTCGGAGCGGGACAGCCTCAAGGTCGGATTGGGGTGGGGGTTGTTTCTGGTGCCACGGTGGATGTTGATCGCGGGAATCACTTTTGTGGCTGTGGCGGGCGTGGTGAAGGTGACCGATCCCGAACTGATTCTGCCGCTGGTGATCAATGAGATGCTTCCGGTTGGCCTGCGCGGGCTGGTGCTGGCAGGCCTGGCGGCGGCCTTCATGAGCACGCTGAGTTCCGTCCTGAATGCGGCGAGCGGGATGGTGGTGCGGGATCTGGTGCAGCCCGCCATGCCACAACTGGCGGACAAGACCCTGGTGCGCATCAGCTATGTCGTGACGATTGTGGCCTTGCTGCTGGGCTTTGCGATCGGTTCCCAGGCGGACTCGATTTCAGGGATCTGGTCGTGGATGCTTTCGGGTCTGATCGGCGGGATGCTCATTCCCAACATTCTGCGTTGGCACTGGTGGCGGCTGAACGGGACCGGCTATGCCCTGGGGTTGCTGGTTGCCATGGCGGTTGCCGCAGTCACCGGATTCGGCGGGTTTTTATCGGGCCTGCCAGGAAGCGAGAAGGCCGCCCTGTGGCCGTCGTGGATGGTCGGGTTTGCGAGCCGGAACCCATGGATTGCGTTACCAGAATATGTTTCTGCGCCAGTCATTTGGTTTGCCTCCGTCGTCGGAGCGGTGGGGGGATCCCTGCTGAGCAAACCGACCGAAATGGATGATCTGGTGCGCTTCTATTCCCGGGTTCGTCCCTTCGGCCTTTGGGGTCCGGTGAAGAAGGCTGCCGAACAAGCCGGGCTGGAGCCGCTGGTTGGCCCGGCCCGTTCTCCGGGTCGCATCGTGCTGAACGTCTGCCTGTTCATGGTGTTGTTGGTGGGGCTCTATTATGGCGCGTTCCTGTTGATCGGACATTTCTTCGCCCAGGGGCTGCTCTGGCTGGGCGCTGCGTCCGCTGCGGGGATCACCCTGTTCTTTTCCTGGTTCAAACCACTCGGGGAGTTGAGTAACGAATAGCCCGTCACCCGCTTCGCGAATCCGCTCCACCAATTGATCCATGTCCCGATCCCCGCAATTATCCCTGGCCGCCTCATTGTTTTTGGCGGGGCTTGCCGTTCATGAATCCGCCACGGCGGAAGACCAGCCGGCCGCCGGCTGGGCACCCGCCAAGGGAGCGCTGGTCACCCGCTGGGCGAAGGACGTTTCGCCCGGGAACGCCCACCCTGAATATCCCCGACCGCAAATGGTCCGCGACGAGTGGATGAACCTGAACGGACTTTGGCAACTGGAGTTCGGCAAGGAGGATGATGCGGTTCCCGCGGGAACAGACTTGCCGATGCGGATTCTCGTTCCGTTTCCGGTCGAGTCGATACTCTCCGGCGTGGCGAAACGCGCCGACCGTTTGTGGTATCGCCGCAACTTCCAGGTGCCGGAGAATTGGCAGGGCCGGCGGATCCTGCTTCACTTCCAGGCGGTCGATTGGGAAAGCGCGGTGTATGTCAACGGCAAGCTCCAGGGCGGACATCGCGGCGGATATGACGCGTTCTCGTTTGACATCACCGATGCCTTGAAGCCATCGGGCGATCAGGAGGTGATCGTCCGGGTATTTGATCCGACCAGTGACGGGAAGCAGCCCCGCGGCAAGCAGGCCAACAGGGCGAAGGGAATCTGGTACACGCCGACCACCGGGATCTGGCAGACGACGTGGCTGGAGCCGGTTCCGGAGGCCGGCATCGGGAGCCTGCTGATGACGCCCGATCTGGACGGCTCCTTTCTCAAGCTCACGGTGGAGGGCGGTGACGCCGCCGGCTGCACCATCCAGGCGGTGGCGCACGATGGAAAAGCGGAGGTGGCGCGGGCGACCGGTGGTGTAGGAAGCGAGATCCGACTGGAAATCCCGAAGGACCGGCTGAAGACCTGGTCGCCCGACGCGCCGTTCCTCTACGACCTGACGGTGACCCTCAAGCGGGGTGACCGGGTCGTCGATCAGGTTCAGAGTTACTTCGGGATGCGGAAGATCGACCTGGGCAAGGACGGCGAGGGCAGGGTGCGGATCAGGCTGAACAACGAGGTCCTCTTCCAGGTGGGGCCCTTGGACCAGGGCTACTGGCCGGATGGTCTGTACACCGCACCGACTGACGAAGCGCTCCGCTACGACATCGAGGTGACCAAGCGGCTGGGGTTCAACATGACGCGCAAGCACGTCAAGATCGAGCCCGCGCGGTGGTATTACTGGTGCGACAAGCTGGGTCTTCTGGTCTGGCAGGACATGCCCAGCGGAGACAATTGGACGACGCCCAAGTCGGAAAAGTTGCTTGCACCCGAAGAGAAGGCGCAGTTCGAGGTGGAACTGCGCCGGATGGTGGAAGGGCGCCGCAACCATCCCTCGATCGTCATGTGGATCCTGTTCAACGAGGGCTGGGGACAGCATGATACGCCGCGCTACGTCGAGATGGTCCGCAAACTGGATCCCTCGCGGCTGATCGACAACGCCAGCGGCTGGGAGGACGCGAAGGTTGGCGACGTGTTCGACATCCACATGTACCGGCACCCCATGCCGCCCGCGCCGCAGCCCGACAGGGCGGGTGTTCTCGGCGAGTGTGGCGCGTTTCGTTTTGGCGACGCCAGCAATGCGGATTTCGTCAAAGGCACCGGGCTCTACACCGAGCTGCTCGGGAAGTTCCATCGCTACCACAACGAGCAGGGGATGTCCGGCGTGGTTTACACACAGCTTGTCGACGTCGAGGGCGAGCGTAACGGCTTGATGACCTATGATCGATCCGTGATTCAGGTCAACGTGGAGAAAGTGGCGGACGCCAACCGCGGGCGGTAGGAAATCCGGCCGGAGATCCCGGCCGGATCAACGTTTGACAAGAAACGGGAATCCGGCCGGGAAGTCGCTGCGTGTGGTGTCAACCGACCTTTGGCGGGGCGAATCCATCGCGGTAGTCGCGGCTGACGATCGTGTCGGTGGCCTTTTTGTTGTTGGTGAAGGTGAGCTTGGCCTTGTCCCAGAGGAGGGTTTCGCCGGGAAAGCGGGTGGCTTTGACGGCGAGGAGGCACGGCTCGGTGATGCGGACCGCGTCCTTGAAGGGGCTGCGCAGCTCGGTTTTTATGCCGAGGCAGTTGTCGACCCAGGCGTGCCAGTGGTTGAGGCGCGGGAAGGGGGGCAGGCCGGGTTCGCTGAGGCCGGGGGTCATCTTGCCATCGCGCCAGATTTCGAGTTTGCCGTCGCCCTCCAGGACGAGGGTGCCCTTCTCGCAGATGATGGCGGTCCGGTTGCCGCCATTGATTTGTTCTCCGATGCGGAGTTGGTCGGGGCTGGGGACCTGGCCGGCGTCCCAGTAGTGGACCGGGAAGGTCTTGTCGGTGAACTTGTCCGAAGCCACATTGTACATGATGGTCGACTTGCAGGGAGTGACGTGGAAATGTTCGCTGGCGGGTTCCTTGCAGTCGGTCTTCACGGAGAAGGGGTCCTTTAGTTCGTCGTAGCCGAACATGAGGACGTCGAGGATGTGGCATCCCCAGTCGCCGAGACCATTGGTGCCGTAGTCCCACCAGGAGCGCCATTTGACGGGGGCGAGGAGCCCGCGGTAAGGGGCCTCCGCGACGGGTCCCTGCCAGAGGTTCCAGTCGAGATTGGCGGGTGGGGTCTGGGGTTCGGTGAAGACCTTTTCGTAGTTGAAATACTTCCCGGGATTGGGCGAGCCGGTCCAGTTGTAGGATTCGATGGCCTTGCCGAGGGTTCCGGCGCGGAGGATCTCGACCGCCGCGCGGCGTCCGGGTAGTGCCATGCGCTGGTCGCCGAGCTGGGTGACGAGGTGGGGTTTGGCGGCCACCGCCCTTTCCATCATGCCGATCTCGGCGAGTTGGTGGACGAGGGGCTTCTGTCCATAGACGTGTTTGTCATGGCCCAGGGCGGTGAGCATGATGGGGGCATGGCTGTGGTCGGGGACCGAGACGATGACGGCGTCGAACTTGTCGGCGTGCTTGGCGAAGGCCTCGCGGTAGTCGGCGCAGGTGAAGGCGTCCGGATGGTCCTTGGCGGCCCGGGCGAGCTGGTTGGAGTCGACATCGCAGAGGCCCACGATCTCGGCCATGGGGTGGGAGGCGACCGCCTTGCGGTCGGTGCCCCCGATGGTGCCGATGACGCCGATCGAGAGGACGCGCAGCTTGCTGTTGGCGGGGGCGGCGCGGAGGCCGGAGAGCCCGAGGGTGCTCACGCCGATGCCGGCAAAAGCCGAGGAGCGGAGAAACTGGCGACGGCTGGAAGTCCCCGAGGGGAGTGGGGTCGTGGTGCTGGAATCTGGTTGTTTCATGGTTGTGGTATTTGGTGAGAGTTAGGTTGAGGGAATTTAGGGGGAGCCGGGGGGGCTCAATTGACCGACCATTCCTGAAGGGCGCAGGGGGTGTCGGAGGTCTCGATTTTCAGCCGCACGGCAGTGGTCTTGATCGGAGTGAAGAGGACTTCATTGGCTGCGTCGGGCTGCAGTGCGTATGCGCTCCCGGTATTGACCGGTTGCCAGGCATCTCCGTCCTTGTAGAGCAGCTGCCAGGATTTCGGGAGGACAAGGAGGGTGCCGAGGACTCGATCATTCCAGTAAATTGTCTCGGGTTGATCGACCGCCCAATAAACGGAGGTCTGGCTGAGTTCCCGGGCTTCGTCCCATTCGTATTGGATCCATTGGGTGCCATCCGGATCCTCCTTCGGAATGAATCGGGGGACTGATTTCAATGCAGACCTGGGGCCGGCCCTCCGGTCGTTCAGTGCGGCCAGTTGCCCGGCGGGTTGTTTGCCGGAGGCGGAGACCATGGCGACCGCGCCGGCAGTCGGAGCGGGCAGGGGAGTGGCCGTCGGGATCGACCGCGGAAGCCAGACATCCATGTATCCTTCGCCGCGGTTGGCCCAGGCAGAGTAGGGGATGGCAACGAAGGGATGCGGCCGGAGCTTGGCGGGCCGGCCCGGTTCCGGTTCGAAGGCGATCCCGGCCTCGGCGGTGATCAGGACGACGTCGCCGAGAAGCTCCTTGCGTCGTTCGGCTTTCAAGGCGGCCCCGTCCGGCAGCACGATGGCATCGGTGCGCAGGCCGCCGTTGTCGATGGCCTCGACACAATAGACGAGGGGGCCGCGTTGCAAGGCGACGCGGTCGCGGTCGGCCTCAATTTTGTCATGGGCCAGGACGCGGCGCACCGGCATGGGGAGGTTCAGCTCGATTACCTCGCCTTTCTTCCAGGTGCGCGTCAGGGGGAGGTAGCCCTTGTCGCCCGGCGCGTCGGCATCAAGCGCGACGGGTTGGCCGGCCACGGTGAGGGTCGGGCGTGCGGGGTCGGGTGCGGCGAATCGATAGAGGTCGCTTGGCACGGGCGTCTCCCTTGCCCATCCCGGGATCCGGAGGGCGACCGTGAACGGCTGGTCGGGGCCGGAGGCGACGATGATCCTGACCCGCCCGTCGTTCGGATAGTCGGTTTCCAGCCTGAGGTGGACGGGACCGTTTTCGAGGTCGAGGGTGGCTTCGCCGGCGACGAAGAGGTTGATGTAGATGGTCTCGGCCTTGGTGGCATAGGCCATCGCGCCGACCTGGGGGATGATGCGGACCAGATTCGACTGGCAGCAGGCCGGGTCGAAGCTCCCGTGGCGACGATCGTTGCCGCGGCTTGCCAGAGGATTGGTGTAGAAAAACCTGTCGCCGGTCAGCGAGATGCCCGAGAGCACGCCATTGTAGAGGGCGCGCTCGAGCACATCGATGTATTGGGCATCCTCATGGAGCAGGGCCATGCGGTGGCTCCACAACACCGTTGCGGCGGTTCCGCAGGTCTCGCAATAGGCGGTGTCGTTTGGGAGGGAATAGGGGTCGCCGAAGCCTTCGTCATGGTACTGTCCGGTTGCGGAGCCGCCGGTGATGTATAATTTCCGCCCGACGACATCGTCCCAAATGCGGTCGAGGGCGCGGGCGTACTTCTGGTCGCCGCAGAGCGCCGCGACATCGGTCATGGCGGCGTAGGTATAACCGGCCCGGACGGCATGTCCGACGGCATGGTTCTCCTCGATGAGGGGGACGCGGTCCTGATTGTAGTCGGCCGAGCGTGGCTTTTCGGCTCCCACCTGTTCCGATTCCCCGGGCCTGCGGCCCCGCTGGTCGAGGAAGAACTTGCAGAGGTCGAGGTACCGTTGCTCGCCGGTGGCCCGGTAGAGCTTGACCAGCGCGAGTTCGATTTCCTGGTGTCCGGGGACCTCGTAAACCTTGTCAGGGCCGAATCGCGCGTCGATCAGGTCCGCGTAACGGCACGAGGCGTCCAGCAGATCGCGCTGGCCGGTGGCGACGTAGTGGGCGACGCCCGCCTCGAGGAGGTGGCCTGCGCTGTAGAGGATGTGTGACTTGTGGATTTCGTGCCAGCGGGAGTCCTGTTCCTGGAGGATGAATCGTGTGCAGAGAAACCCGTCCTTCTGCTGGGCCGCGATGACGCGCCCCACCAGTCCCGCGAGGGCTTCCGCGGCGGCCGGGGCGGGTCGCGTTTGCAGCGAGTAGGCCGCTCCCTCGATGATCTTGAACACGTCCGAGTCGTAGGCGGCGTTGCCGGCGAAGGGTTTCGGGTCGATCCCGGCGGCCCGGTCGAAATTCGCCATGCGCGGGGTCCGCCCGATAAAGTCAATATTGTGCGGCACCGTGACGGTGGCATTGGTGGTTACCCGAGGCCCCCAGAATCCACCGGCAATCGTCACGTTGCCCACCGATGCGGGGCGCAGCGGGTAGTCTGCCGCGAGGGCCGGGAGGGACAGGGCCGCCACGGTGAGAAGGCTGAGCGCTGGCAGAGGATGAGTGGATGATCGTTTCATGGGTGAAAGTCCCCCGGCAGGCGGAACCGGGCAAAGTCTACAATAGCGGGCGGGCAGTCGCTGCCGTCAAGGGGAGGCGGGTCGCACGAAGAGGGGACTGCGAAGCCCGGTGTTTCACGAACGGCTCAGTGCCGCATGTGTTTCTTGAAGTGCTTTTCATTCTGTGCGGCCAGCTTCTCGATGTCTGAGTTCGCCTTGCTTCTGTCATAGGTCAACATCCCGTTGAGTTCGTTCTCGACGTCGGTGGTCTGGGTCCACACGAAGCCGCTGACTCCGGGGTCGTCGACGAAGGGCGCATACCTGGCGAGTTGTGACATGAATCGCTTGACGCCCGGGCCGTATTCTCCGATCACGCCGGCCCGGTTTTCTTCCGGGACCGGGGCGGTGAAGTTGTTGTAGCAGTGGAAATCGATGATGTCGCCCGCACCCACGTCGTATTGGTTCTTGCCCTGTGCCCCGCTGCCTCCGGCGCCGCTCTCGTGGTTGAGGAGGCGGGTGGCATCCATCTTCGCGGCCTCCGCCGAGACCGCCTTCAAGTCGAAGCTTGTCAGGCCCATGCCTTCGTTGAAGAGGACCCAGGAGATGATCGAAGGATGGTTGAACCTGCCTTCCACCATCCGGCGGTACTCGTGCATGAATTTTCTCTGGTCATCCTCCGAGGTCACCCCGCGGGTGATACTCGGCATGTCCTGCCAGACAAGCAGTCCGAGCTTGTCGGCCCAATAATACCAGCGGGCGGGTTCGACCTTGAGGTGCTTGCGAGCCATGTTGAAGCCCAGTCGCTTGGTCATCTCGATGTCATGGCGGAGCGCTTCGTCGGTGGGGGCGGTGTAGATGCCGCCCGGCCAGAATCCCTGGTCGAGGAGGCCGTTCTGCAGGATGAACCTGTTGTTGAGCATCATGCGGGTGATTCCCTTTTCATCCTTGCCCAGGGAGCTCTTGCGCATGCCGAAATAGCCGGTCACCGTGTCCGCAGGAGGAGCAGATCGCTGGCCGCTGGCGCTTGCTTTCAGATCGTAGAGGAAAGGCGTATCGGGCGACCAGAGTTTGGCATCGGGAATCTTTACGACGCATTCCTCCCCTGCCCGGCCGCGGGCCGTGCCGATCTTGGTCTGGCCGTCATAGACCTCGACCATCGCTTGCAGATCGCCGTCGTCCTTGCCTGCAACGGCCATCACCGTGATCCGCACCGCCCCTTGGTCCACATCCGGGACTATCTTCAACGATTCGATGTAGGTGTCGGCGACCGGTTCGAGCCAGACGGTCTGCCAGATGCCGGTGCAGGGGGTGTAGAAGATACCGCCGGGTTCGCAGCTCTGCTTGCCGCAGGGATGACGGCCCTCGGAGGTGGGGTCCCAGACGGCGAGGACTAGTTCGTTGGGGCCCGCAGGTTTGAGGAGGTCGGTGACATCGAACGAGAACCCGTCGTAACCGCCCTGGTGCACGCCCAGCTTGTGGCCGTTGAGATGGACGGTCGCCTCCCAGTCGACCGCGCCGAAATGGAGCAGGACGCGCTGCATCTTCCATGCGGCCGGCACCTCGAAGGAGCGCCGGTACCAAAGCAGGCTGTTCGAGTAGCTTCGATCCGGAATGGCGTTGAGCATCTTGCCAACTCCGGACAGGGGTGCCTCGATTGGAAACGGGACCAGGATTTTTCCGTCATACGAGTCGGGCGTTTCGGATTCCCGGTCCGTGACACGATAGTCCCACAACCCGTTGAGATTCATCCAATCCCTGCGGACCATCTGCGGCCGCGGATATTCGGGGAGCACGTTTTCCGGGCTCACCTCGGCGGCCCATTTGGACATGCCGAAGGTGCCTGGGACCGGGTGATAGGGTTCGGCATCGGCCAGCATCCCCCCTACGAGGGAGACCAACAAGAGGTGGAGGAGTGGGGTGGATGGAGACATGGTTTCTATCAGAACAGGGGGTTACTTGAAAGTGGCCGTCCATTGCAGGGGGCCGGTTTGCGGGGAGAGGGTCGTGACCCGGGCGCGGCGGGATTCCTGATGTTCGATGGCAATCGTGGCGTCACCGCCATTTGCGAGAGCGACGCTTTCCAGCGTGCGGCCGGCCGGGAAGACGACCCGGATCTGATAGGGATCGTCGGCAACGACCTTGCTGGTTGCCCCGAGGGTCATTCGGGCCGGATCCCAAGTTTCATTCTCCAGATCGACCGCGCCCTGGCTGACGTGGCGGGACGTGCCAAGGACCCGGGGAACGTCGTCGGCCGGGACCAGGGCGATGTTGGCGCAGCCATAAGGAGGCAGTACCGCCTCGATTTTTCCGCTGACCGGATCGAGGAAGCGGTCGCTCCAGTAGTCGTATCCGTGGTAGGTGGCCTTGGGGTCGAGCCCGAGTCTGGTGCAATCGACCGAGACGGTGGCCTCCTTGTTGCTCCAGTTGAAGAGGTCCACGACATCCCGATGCCGCGATCCGCGGTGGTCGGCGAGGTGCCACACCCGGGCGAGCGGTTCATCCAACAGATCAACCGGACGGGCATCCAGACCGTGGTTGGGCATGGTGCGGCGCACGATGTCGAGTTTCTCCGCGGACAAGTCCGGCAACCATTCGCTGACGATGTTGAGCTGGCCGGACAAGCCGATCCAGGTCCCCCAGGTGCGGGCCTGGACGAGGGTGAGGGGATCGCGCAGCATCAGGCAGTCGGCGTCATTGTGCCAAACCCGGTTGTGGAGGAAATAGAGCCGGGTGCCGAGGGTTGCGCAGTTGAGGATCTGGTTCCATTTGACCCCGATGTCCTGTCCGACGCGCATCCCGTCGACGAGTCCGAAGGATGCCCCGAGGGTGCGGTAGTTCTGCGCGGTGTTGCAGCCGAGAATGTAAACATCCTTCCCTGCGGCCTCGCGCACCAGACGCAGGCCGCTGCGGTAGCTTTCGAGATTGGTCTGGTCCGGGTCGTGAAAGACCGCGTCGCCGAGTCCGTCATCGCGGTAGGCGGGGTCCGCGTAGAGGATCTTCACCGCCATCCCGGTCCAGAGGCCGTCGATCTTGATGTATTTGTATCCCCAGGTCCGGCAGATCTGGTTGACCGACCGGCTGACCAGGTCGCGGGCTCCGGGGTGGGTCATGTCCAGGCAGGTGCCGCCCCAGGTGACCGTGTAGAGATCGCCGCTGTCCTTGCGGTGCACGAACCAGTCCTGATGCTCCTTGAAAATATCCCGCTTGGGATCCCAGCCGAAGGGGATGAGCCAGAGGCCGGCCCGCATGCCCGCGCCGGTGATGGTGGCAGCCGTCTTGTCCATGCCGGCCGCGTAGCCCCCGCCCCGCTGCCCGCTGAAATCGCGACCGCTTCGCTGCCAGCCGTCATCGATTTGCATCAATCCAAAGCCGTAATCAACGAGTCCCTTCTCCTTCACGAAATCCACCAACTCGGACATCTTTTCCTGATTGGACGCCTTGGCGTGATACCAAGTGCAATATCCCGCAGGTGACGGCGGAAGTTTGACCTCGTTGGCGTTGGCGGCGGCGTCGGCGTAGGCCTCAAGGCCGGCCAGGGCATTGTCGAAACGGCCAAGAACAAACACCTCTCCCGTGGCGCTTGCACCCGGTGCCAGGCGCAGCGCCCCGTATTCGCTGCGCGCCTGCAACTCGACCGTGCCGCCACCCGGATGGGACAAGACGATCCCGCTGGCGCGGTGGTGCGTGATCCAGCCGCCGACCACCCCGGCCTGCGAGGTCGGATCGGCCACCGCCAGAAACGAATAGCTGACCCGTTCCAGGGAAGCATCCGTCAATCCGTCGCAGCCCAGCACCCGCAGCTTGGCGGGGTCGGGTCCGGCCACAAGGGGCACCCCGGCCGTGAGGAGGCGATCCACCACGATCGCTTCACCGGTCGGATTTGCGAGATCCTGCCGGATGCAGAGGAAGGGAAGCTCCGGGTAGAGGGCGAGGCGGCAGCTGCGGCCGGCGCCCTGGTCGATCACGATGGCGCGGCCCTTGCCGAGCAGGTCGTCCGTCTCGATCAGGGAAGCCTTGCCCGCGCCTTGCAGCAGTCGCCCGTCCTCGACGAAAGCCACCCCGGCCGAGGCCAGTTGGAAGCTGCCCTTCTGTGTGTCATAAGCGACGGTCAATCGCCCGTTGCCGAGGTGCAGGATCGCGCCCTCGCGGTCCGCGGTCACTGCGGCCGACCCATGCCCGGCGGTCCATAAAGCGGCCATGGCCAGAAGAACCGGAAAAAGGTTCGGAGCGCACGTCCCGGTGGGGTGTGAACCGCCCGGCGGGAACCGGGCGGAGAGCGCGGCCAAGAATGAGTATCCGCAGCGGAGGAGCGGCCTGTGGGTGTTCATCGGGACGTTCGTTCGGTTGGAGGAGCACTTTCAGCGGGCCGGGCGATTCGATTTCGTGTCGGGGCAGGGGATCAGGGCATCGACGCCCCGCAGGTAGTCCATGAGGTGGTCGTGCAACTCGGCGGCTTTCTCCGGCATTGTTGCGAGCAGGTTCTTCTGTTCGCCGATATCGCTGTCGAGGTCGAAGAGCATCCTCTCGTCGTTGTCCCAATACTTGATCAACTTGTAGTTTCCGACCCGGATCGCCGATTGCGGGCGTTCGCCGTAGGCTTTTCCGCGTTTCGGTTCGCCGAAAAAATTCGGGTAGTGGAAGATCAGGGCGGGGTCCTTGCGGGTGATGGTGCCCTGGTTCCCGTGCTCCAGCAGCGGCTTGAAGGAATTGCCATCCAGGCCGTCGGGGAGTTGCAGGCCCTCGCCGGCCAGTGCGCAGAAGGTTGGCAGGAAATCCATGCCGGTGACCGGCACGTCGCAGAAGGAGCCCTTGGCGATCCCCGGTCCGCGCACGACCAGGGGCACGCGGAGGCCGCCTTCCCACAGGTAAAATTTCCCCTTGCTGAGCGGATAGTTGTGATCGCCGTATGCGCCGTTGTCGGAGGTGTAGAACACGTAGGTGTTGTCCGCGATCCCCAGTTCCTCGATCTTGTCGAGCAGCAGGCCGAGCCCGCTGTCGAGATCCTCGGTCATGGCGGCGAAATCGGCGCGATCGTGGTGCTCGCCCTTGGGCAGTTTCTGATATTTGGCGAGGGTCTCCTTCCGGGCCATGGTTTTGATGTGCACGGCGTAGTGGGAAACCTGGAGAAAGAACGGCTTGTGCGCGGCGACCTGTCGTTCCATGAAATCCGCGGATCGCCGGGTCACCTCGAAGATGCGCTTCGGATTGTCGGGCGTGAAGGGGATCGGGGCGATCTTGTCCGTCGGAAGCGCCCGTAGCGCGCTGGCCACTTTCGCGTCGTCCGGCGCGAGAAACTCCGCCAACTTGATCTGTGCGTTCGCATCGACTTTTCGACTGGTCAAATCGGCTACCGCGGGGTCGGTCTTCCGCTCCCCGGCCGCGCGGTCCACCTCTGCCTGAAGGGCTTTCCATTTCCTGCTGTAGTCGAGGTCGCCCTTGAGATTGCCGTCGTCATTTCCAGTTCGTCCGTCGCTTTCATCGAATCCCGCCTCGGACGGATGCAGCTTGATGTGCCATTTGCCGAAATGGCCGGTCGCGTAGTTGGGGTCCACGCGTTTCAGCAGCTGCGCGATGGCGGGGGAACCATTGGTGCGGGGCGTTTTGCCGGTGTTGAAGGTGATTCCGAGCCGGGCTGGCGACTTGCCCCATTGGATGGCATGCCGCGTCGGGGAGCAGACTGCGGCGGGAGCGTAGGCGTTGGAAAACCGCATGCCGTCCCCCGCGAGCTTCTCAAGATTCGGGGTGCGGTGGTAGTCGCTGCGCGAGTCCTCGCGCTGGGCCGCCATCTGCACGGAGGATCCGGTCCAGCCCTGATCGTCGCTGAGGATGAGGATGATATTGGGGCGCCGGACAGGGGCGGGCTCCGCGGCCAGGCAAGGGAATAAGCCGGCGGCGGCCGCCAGGCCGAGGAGCGGAAGGAGGTTTTTGGAAATTGGCATCGGGTGGTTCACGAGGGGCAGGCGTCTGCTACGCAGTGTTGAGGAATCATATTGCGGATTCCGGGTGGCGGTCCGAAGCAACACTCATGGGGAATGACCTTGTCATCAACCATGTTCACCCGAGCCGGGGAATCTATGCACCCTTCCGCTTCACTGGGGAAGGCAATTGCTTTGCGTCAGGAGGTCGCACGAAGGGGTGACTGCCGGGATAATCGGTCGGACGTGAGCATGTTTTGCCAAATGGAGGAACTGCTCAATGGCAGTTGCGGCCCGCCGATCCCGCTGATAAAATACCAGCCCAAACCGAAACCCATGCTGATTTCAACGTCACCCTGCAACCCTTGAACTAATGCGCCGCCACAATTTCACCATTGAATACAAGGCCGTCGGCTTGCTGCTGGCGGGCCTCATGGCTTCCGCCGTTGTGCCAGCCGAACCGGTGGCGACCGTCGAGCCGGTGCCCTTCTGGAACGTGCGCCCCGACGAGGGGTTCTGGGCCGATCGGATCGGGGCTTCCCGTGAGGTCACAATCCCGCACTGCCTCATGCAATGCGAGGAGACCGGACGGATTGACAATTTTTCGATCGCGGCGGGACTGAAGGAGGGGAAGCACGTTGGGGCCCCATACAATGACTCGGACGTTTACAAGGTGCTCGAGGGGGTGATCTACCATCTCAAGACGCATCCTGATCCTGAACTTGAGAAGCAGCTCGACGGGGTGATCGCCAAGATAGCCGCCGCCCAGCAGGCCGACGGCTATCTGTTCACCTACTTTACCGACAGCCCCGACCAACGGTTCGAGCACATCTCCCCCGGGCCGAAGCACGAGCTGTATAGCATGGGTCACTTTGTCGAGGCCGCCGTGGCCCACTTTCAGACGACCGGCAAGCGCACCATGTTGGATGTGGCCATCAAGCTCGCCGATCACATCGATTCGGTCTTTGGTCCCGGCAAGCGCAACAACGTGCCCCATCATGAGGAACTCGAGGCGGCCTTGGTCCGGCTCTACCGGGTCACGAACGAAAAACGCTACCTGGATTTGGCGGGATTTTTCATCGATCAGCGCGGACATCATGAAGGTCGGGCCTCGGTCACCTTCCTCGGGCAGGACCATATTCCGGTCCGCCAGCAAAGTGAGATTGTCGGCCACGCGGTGCGGGCGATGTATGGCTGCGTCAACATGACCGAACTCTACCGGGAGACCGGTGACCCGGAGCTCCTGACGGCGGCGAGGCGCTTGTGGGAGAGCGCCACGCAGCGCAAAATGTACGTGACCGGCGGAATCGGCTCGATTGGGGGCGGCGAGTCCTTCGGTAATGACTATCAGCTGCCGAACGGAGCCGCCTATGCCGAAACCTGTGCGGGAATCGGACTGTGTTTCTTTGCGCACCAGATGTGGGGGATCGATCCCGACGCGGAGTATATCGATGTCCTGGAGCGCGCGCTTTACAACGAGGTGCTCGGCGGGGTGCAGATCGCGGGCGACAAGTTTTTCTATCCCAACAAGCTCCTGATGACGGGCGAGTCGGGTTGGGGGTCCGAGCGGCAGAGTTGGTACAACTGCGCCTGCTGTCCGTCCAACATCTGCCGCATCATTCCCGCCGTGCCTGGCTACGTTTACGGAACCCGCAGCGACGATCTCTACGTCAACCTCTTCATGTCGGGGAGCGCCAAGGTCAAGATCGGCGATCAGTCGCTGTCGCTGACCCAGAAGACGAATTACCCGTGGGACGGGGCGGTGAAGATCATGGTTGATCCGACCGAGGCGGCCGAATTCACGGTGAGGGTGCGGATTCCGGGTTGGGCGGGGAGCAAGCCGTCGCCGGGCGATCTGTACCACTACGCCGATCCCGCGCTCGATGCGCCGGTCCGCCTTCAGGTGAATGGCGGGGACGCGGAGATGAAGATCGAACGGGGCTATGTGGTGCTCAAGCGGAAGTGGAGTCGCGGCGACGTGATCACCCTCGATCTGCCGATGCCCGTCCGCCGGGTGCTGGCCAACGAGAAGGTCATCAATGACGCCGGACGGACCGCGCTCCAGCGCGGGCCGCTCGTTTACTGCGCGGAATGGCCCGATTACGATGGTGATGTGCTGGGCCTGATCCTGGATGACGAGGTCGTGCTGAAGTCTGAACACCGGAAGGACCTGCTGGGCGGGGTGACGGTGCTTGTTGGGACGCTGAAGGATGGCAAGGCGTTCACTGCGATTCCGTTCTATGCCCGGGCGAACCGGGGCGAGGGAAAGATGAATGTCTGGCTGGCCCGCGACGGGGAGGTCGCCGGCCGGATCGCGGCGCCGCCCTTGCCGAAGGATTGGCTGTCATGGGGGGCGCTCAGGGCCTCCCACGTTTACCCGCCGATGCAACTGGAAGCCCTGGTCGATGGGAAAATTCCCAGGAGCTCGGACGACTCCGAGGTGCCACGTTTCACCTGGCTCTATCATCTCGGGGGACGGGAGACGGTTGAACAAAGCTTCCCCGAACCGAGATCCGTTTCATCGATCGAGGTTTACTGGCTCGACGAGGGCGAGGCCGGTCCGTGCCGCGTTCCGAAGTCCTGGCGCGTCCTTTACCGGGATGGCAAGGACTGGAAGCCGGTGGAAACCACCGGGACCTATGGCACCGAGACAGACACCTTCAACAAGGTGGCCTTCAGGAAAATCACGACCACCGCCATTCGCCTGGAAGCCATTTTGCAGGATGCTTTCTCGGCGGGAATCCTGGAATGGCGCATCAATGATTGATGGGCCGGTGAGGGAATGGATCAATTCGAATGAATGAAGCCGTCGCTCCGGATGACTTCCCTGATGAGTGACTGCAGTTTGAAATCATCCTTTTCGGCCTTGTCGACGATCGCCTCGACGGTGAGGGAATCGGCGGGACCAAGCTCCCGCGAGAGGGCGAATCGCAGGAGGTGGGCGGTGAAGGCCTTCGCAAACCGCCGGTCCTCCCGGAGAATGGCCTCCTTGAAGCGCACGATGCCGTCGAACTCGTATTTCTTCATCAGGGTGCCGCTGGGATCGACTTTTCGGCCGTTGTCGTACTGATCCCGCCACCGCCCGGTGATGTCGAAATTTTCGAGGGCGAATCCGAGGGGGTCGAGCCGGGAGTGGCAACCCGCGCAGTCCGGGTTCTCGCGGTGCTGGGCGAATTTTTCGCGGATGGTGAGATTTTTCACGCTTTCGTCATCCTCGTTCAGTGGGGGAACATCGTTCGGCGGCGGGGCGGGAGGGTCGTTGAAGATCACCTCGATGACCCAAACCCCGCGCGCAATGGGGTGGGTCCGGGTCGGGCCGGAGGTCATGCTCAGCATTGCGGCATTGGTGATCACGCCGCCGTAACGCGGGTCCGATGCCGCCACCCGATCGAAGGTCGGCGAACGCATTTTCTTGCGCATCTCGTCGTCGAAACGACGCACGGTGTCCCTGCGGGCGTTTTTCAGATCCTGGTTTCTGGGAACCTTTTTCAAGGCGGCCTCGGACTGCTCCAGGGTGAGGTGCAGGGCCTCCTGCCGCTCCTTCGCCGCAGGGCTCATGGCGCGCAGGAGATCGTCTCCGGAAATGAAATTGTCGCCGCTGCCGGAGGCGGCCACTTCGCCGGGCTCCAGGGCGCGATCGTAGAGGCGGGCCCGGCCGAGGCTTACGGTGAGGTATTTGTTGCCCCCGGGCGGCAGATGACGCAGGCCGAAAAGAAGGGAGGACTGGTTGGCGGGAAAGGTCATGGCGTCCTTGCGGTACGGTTTGCCGTAGGGCTCGCCGTTTCGGTAGAGGGTGGTGGTCCCGTCTGCCCGGTAAACCATGACCAGGTGCAGCTCCTGGCCGGGTTTGGTTTCCGGGGTGGCGTCCCGGAAGTCCTCGGTGCGGGCGAATCCGTTGCTCCCGGAAATCCAATGCTGCGGCTTGCGTTCCCCGAGCACGATCGCGTCGAAGACCTCGCCGGGCCCATGGATTCCCATCAGACCGCCGCCGCTCTGATTGAGGTCGTGCACCTTGCACCAGATCTCGAGGGTCTTCGCCTTCAACTCAATGGGCAGCATCGCGCTCTGCAGGTAGGCCTTGTCGAGGACAAGCATGTCGTCCTCGTAACGGATGTTGCCGTGGGCCTGCAAGTTCAGCGAACCGACCGAATCCTTCAGGTCGCCATCGAATTCCCAGGCCGCAATGGGTTTGAGGTCCGGCGGCTTGTTCGCGTCCGGATTCTTCCTTCGGGCGGCCAGGACCCCGGCCCGTGCCGATTCCACCAGCGATTCCAATTCGGCGCGGGTGGTCTTGATCGTCTCCTGCAGGGAAACCCGCTGCTCGTCATTGGCCCGGTTCTTGGCGGCGAGCTGTTCGGAATCGACCTGCGGAGGGCTCAAGTCGGAGGTGTACCATTCCTTGAGGAACTCGCTCTGGTAGGCAAAGGAGGGTGCGATGAGTTCGGTGATGGGCCGGTCCTCGACAAACACCGCATCGAACAGGAGGAGTGGCTCGAGGACCATCTGGAGGCTGGCCGGGTTTTCCTGATCCAGGCTGAAGATCCTTGCCAGGTTGGGGTCCGGGGTCGCGGCGAGGACGTTCTCGAGCTGCATCCATTGCGCGGGGAAGGAGTCGAGGAAGCGCTCGATCTTCGGATCCCGGAGCATCCGGGTGACGGTTTGGTCGAAGACCGCGGGCCGGGCCAGTTCGCCGCTTGCGGCCAGTCGCAGAAGCTCCTGGTCCGGGATGCTGCCCCAGAGAAAGAAGGAAAGGTTGGAGGCGATCACATGGAGATCCTCCCCGTCGCTGGTCTCCCCGGGACGGAAGAGGAACCGGGGGGACGAGAGGATCGCGGAAGCCGCCTTCTTCATGCCTTCGGTGAACGACATTCCCTGCTGCATTCGGGACAAGGTGTAGGCGGTGTAGCGATCCAGTGTTTCGGGATCGATCGGGGCGCGAAAGGCCTGTGTCAGGAAGCGTTCGAGGCGCGTTCGGACTTCCTGCTCCCGATCCGTCCCGGCGCGTGGCTCCCCGAAGAACTGGTTCCAAATCCCCACCGTCTCCCGGTTGAAATCCGGGCTGTTGAGAATGGAGAGACTGAGCTTCAGGAAGGTGTCCAGCAACAGGGGGGAAAGGGTCAGCTGGTTCGCCTGGTTGTCGAATCCATGCGCGGCCCGCAAGTCCTTCGGAAAGGCGCGCACCTCCGCGAGGCCGCCGGTGGTCCGGAGGGACTGGCAGCTCACCGTGACCTGGTCCGGCATCCTGCCATCCGCCGGCTTGAGGTGGTTCCCTTGGCGCGTCATCAGCTTTTCGGGCAGCGCGAAGACGTCCCGGTTCATCTGGAAGAGATCCCGGACCGCGTAGTTGTACTGGAACCGGTTCAAGCGCCGCAGCGGCGCGGCCGTCACCTCTCCGGCGGACACCGATTCCCGCAGCATGGTCCTGAGGCCGGCGAGCAGTCTGGCGCGCTCCGGATCCTCCGGTTGCGGCTCGTCCTCGGGCGGCATGTCGCGAGCCTCGATTGCCTCGATCATGTCGTTGATCAGGTCCGGCTTCGCCAGCAGTTGCTCAACGGTCTTGACCTCGACGAGGTTGACCTTTCCCTTCACCTTTTTTTCGCCATGGCACTTCGTGCAATGCCCGGCGAAGAGCGGCTGCATGAAGGTGTCGAATTCGGCGGCCGCCGGCGCTTCCGCCAGAAGACGGAGCGGAAGCAGGAGGCAACAGCCGAAAATGATGTGGGGGAGGGACATGGATCGGGGCATCTCAGGTCCAGAGGTCGGAGATGACCCCGGAGCTGTCCGCATACTGGTCGATTTCCAGCCCCATCAGCTTGGCGAGGGTCAGCCACATGTTGGAGTTCAGGGTGCCGCTCTTGCACTGGATGAAGCGCCCCTGCTTGATCTGGCCCTGGCCTTTGCCCGCGACGATCAGCGGCAGATCGAAGTATTGGTGGGTGGCTCCGTCGCCCAGGCCGGCCCCGTAGGTCACGAGGGAGTTGTCGAGAAGGGAACTGCCGTCCGCCTCCTTGATCGCCTTCATCCGCTCGAGCAGGTAAACGTATTGGTCCATGTGGAAGCTGTCGATCTTCTGCACGCCTTTGTAGCCGTCGCCCTTCTGATTGTGGGTCATGGTGTGGTGCTGAACCGGCTTGTCGAAGACCCCTTCGTAGAGCAGGGGGGCGTCCCATCGCTCCGGGCCGACCATGAAGGTGGCGACATTGGTGATTCCCATCTGCAGGCCGAGCAACATCAGGTCCATCTGCAGTTTGATATACTCGCCCCGGGGGAGAATTTCGTTCTTCGGGACATCGACATCGACTCCCTTGAGGAGGGTCCCCATCTTGGCGATCCGGATTTCGACCTCACGGATCATCCCCATGAATTCGTCGAGGGTCTCCCGGTCGTCGCGCCCGAGTTTCTTGGCGAGGGTTTTGGCGTCGGCCAGCATCAGGTCGGTGACGTCGTCGAGGTGATCCCGGTAGTTGTCGGCCATGAAGAGCCGTTCGTAGAGCTTTTGCGGTTCCTTGATGGAGGGGGCGATGCGGTCCGGCCCGTACCACGAGATGTTGTCAAAGTAGATGTCCTCCTTGCCGGCCTTGTAGCCGTTGCAGCTGATCTCGAGGGTGTTGAAGGGGGTGGCCTGGCCGACGTGATCGCCGACGATCTGGTCGAGGCTCCGGCCGTTCGGATGGCGCATGCCCTTGGCCGTTGCTTGTTCGGGTGAAACACTCGTCAAGTAACAGGAGGCGCCCTGCGCATGGACGTCCTGGCCATCCTTGTAGGTGCGGTCGAGACCCGTCACGAGGGTGAAATCGTTGGTGAGGCCCGACAAGGGCTGCATGGTCGGGGTCAGATCGAGCGGGTAGATCCCCGGGGTGTTCAGAATCCGCTTCTGGTCCTTGACCTTGTCGGCATTGAAGCCCCCGACAAAGCCGGGGAGCTCCGAGCGCTCTTCGCCCGGGAAAAAGCAGCGTCGCACCAAGCCATTGGGGACATACATCATGACCAGCTTCTTGGAAGGGAGGGCAGGGAGGGCTGACTTGGCTGGCGCCGCCCCGAGGGACGGGAGGAACGGCAGGGTCAGCAGGGCACCCTGTGCTCGCAGAAATTGACGCCGGTTCATGTTCACGGTGATGGGACGGTTCGGGATCCCTATTTGTATCACGAAAATGCCACTTCCTGAAGCAGCGATGCATCACGGGCAGGCCGGGTCGCACGAAGATGTGAGGGGAGGCGGTCGATCCTGCCGCAGTCCCGCCCGTGTCGCAGACGGGGATTTTTTCAGCGGTGTGTCCTTTCTGCTTCTTTTTTAAGGATTTGTCCCTGAAATCCCCCTCACGCCCCGTGGACTGGGTCTGGAGGGGGCCACCGGGCCGTTTCTGTTTCTGCCGGCCCCAATCGCAACGCATCAAGCTCATGAAAAAAACGACCGACATCTTCCTCCTTCTTCTGCTCTTCGTCTGCGGGGCGGCCTCCGCCGCGGAACCCGCCGCACGTCCCCGCATCCTCTATGTCACCTGCCTGCCGGGAACGCACCACGACTACGTCAAGCAGCGCGAGCTCTTCCTCGAAACGGCCAAACGGGCGAACTGGGAGGTCACCGTGATGACGGGCAGCTACCGGAGCCTGACCAAGACGGGTGAGCCCACCACCAAGGCTGACAAGCCGGTCGCCAAGGGCGACGACGCGGCGTCCGTCGAGCGCTACAACCGGATCATGGAGGAAATCGCGGCGCAAAAGCCCCTCCTTGAACGATTGAAGGAAAAGGATTTCGCCAAGGGCCAGGACGCCATCGTCTACAACTTCTGTCTGGCCCACATCACCGACCTCGAAGCCACCGCCAACGTCATCGACCAGACCCGGGAGTTGGGTGTCCCCGCCTTCCTCATCCACTGCTCCATGCACTCGTTCTGGCCGACCTTCCGCTTCAAGGACCAGCAGAAGGTGCTCATGACGGAGTGGGCAAAAACCCATCCCGAGCGCCCCTTCCCCAACTGGGGCGAGTTCACCGGGGTGGCCTCGACCGGACACGGAAACAACTATCCCATCAAGACCGCCCGCCTCGTCGAGCACCCCGCCACGGTGGGGGTCGCCGATGGTTACACCACGCCGCCCACCGAACTCTACAACAACGCCTTCATCACCCCGGGGACGGTCCCCCTCCTGGAGGGGGTGCAGAGCGTGAAGCGGCGACAGGCCGACGGCACCACCAAGACCATCGAGTCGAAAAGCGTGATCATGTGGGTTTCCCCGCAGGGCAAGTCCCAGGTCATGGGATTGACCATCGGCCATGGCGATGACGACTTCCGTTCGGAGGGCTTCCAGCGCCTCCTCATCGACGGGGTCCACTGGATGATCAATCCGTAATCCCGGCCCCTGCCGCAGCCACCGGAACTCCTCTCGTCCCATCAAGTGCCGCGTTAGCCCGACTTTCGCTATTGGGCGCAGTAGTGGGCTGTGAACGTTGATGTAGCGTTGTTTTGGTCAAAAAGTCTCCACCACAGGGCCGCCGGGTGACCGGATCTCGGGTGGGGGTTGGTCGGGGAGGGTGAGCTTGAACTGGTTGAGTAGGAGTTGGTGGAGTTTCTCGGGCTTGGTGTAGCGCTTCATGTGGTGTTCCCGGCCGTCGGTGGTGGGGATGGTGACGTCGAGCATCTGGATCTCGGCGAAGCGGGCGAGCATGCTCCGGGCACTCAGTCCGGTCGCATTGGCCTTGTTGTATCGCTCCAGGGTGATGTAGAGGCAGTAGCTCAGGAAGCTGATGAAGATGTGGGCTTCAATCCTGCGGTCGAGCTGATGATGGATGGGGCGCAGGCCGAGGTCGCTCTTGAGGGTGCGGAAGCTTTCATCGATGCGCACAAGGTTCATGTAGTTCTTCCACAAGACGGCGGGGTCTTCGCCGGTGAGGTTGCTGCGCAACAGGTACTGACCTTCGCGCAGCCGGGTTTGCTTGAGCTTTTTGCGATCAAGGATGAAGCGGAAGGTGTCCGGTTTGACGGGATTTTTGGCGGAGGGGAGGACGAGGGTGACGTGACGATGGGCGTTGCGGCCGGCTTTCTGCTTGGCGGCACCCAGGGCGATGAGGAGTTCGTCCCGCTCGATGGTGGTGCGGCTCTGGAGTTCCTTGAGTCGCTTCCAGTAGGCTTTGAGTTTCTTCTGGCGCATGGCGCGCTCTTTGGCGCGGCGCGGGAGGCTCCGAGCGAGGACGTAGCATGGAAATACCTTCCCAGACCGGAAATAACTTCCCCGGAAATAACTTCCCAGACAACTAATAAAAAAGCGCATTGCAACCCTTTGCGTTCCGTGCTTTGCTCCATCCCGTCATGCCGAAAGCTCGTTACCTCGCACCCTGGCACCAGGTGGATCTCATCGAGGCCGCGATGGCTGCCGGTGAGGAAGCCGCAGGGTTCACCCTCAAGGAATTGGAGGTGCTCCAGGGCAATCTGGCAATCTACCACCGAATTGATTTCCCAAATTGATTCCCACAAATTGATTCCCAGGCAATCAATAAAGAAAGGCCTTGCAATCCCTTTCGTTCCGTGTTTTGCTCACTCTCGTCATGCCGAAAGCTCGTTATCTCGCCCCTTGGCATCAGGTGGATCTCATCGAGGCGGCCAAGGCGAA
>JAQCFL010000082.1 GCA_027619375.1 Verrucomicrobiota bacterium
GAACGGCCCCCACATCAGCGCCGCGCCATGGCGACAAGCGCCGCCTGGCCGCCAACCATCGAGTCCTCCCCCGTAGCGGCGCCTCTGCGAGGCGTCGGCGGTTCGACCCGAACCACCACCCCGAACCACCGCCCCAACACCAACCGCCTCCCAACGGAGCCGCGACATTCCTGTCGCGACCCATCGAGCCAAACCCAATCACCAAACAAGCACCCTCTCCCAAACACGAGCCCTCATTTGCCTCCGGCGCTAGGATTCGAACCTACCACCCCTCCCCACTCCACTCCGCATTCCCCACTCCACTCCGCATTCCCCACTCCACATTCCCCACTTCGCATTCCGCATTCCGCATTCCGCATTCCAGCGGGTGGATCAATCCGCGGCCGCGTTCATGATGAGTGCCACCACTCAGGCCATCAAGGACCGCTGGAATGACGAGCCGCTCATCGCCACGAAAAAATTCACCCGGGTCGCTCTCGAGGATTCCTCGCAGGCCAGAACCGACAAACGCAACGCCGAAGACTTTCCCGGACATGGTTTCCTTCATCCAGACACGGGTCGCTTCAGGGATAGGGCCGCACAACACGTTGAGATCCTCGAATCGATCCCCAGACCAAGCGAATCGCCACGCGGATCGGGAAACAGGTCCGGATTGTTCTGACTTCTTCCTCCCGCGCTGACCCCTTCCTTCCTCGCTGACCCCTTCTTTCCTCGCTGACCCCTTCTTTCCGCGCGTCGAGCCAGTTAACAGCGCGCCTTGGCTCGCACAGGGTCCGCTCGCCGTGACCCGCTTCCCCATCCCCCAGCCCGCCCTCGTCGCTCTCCTCGCCTCGGCCGCCCACGCCGACCTCGTGATCACGGAGGTGATGCCCCTGAGCGCCCATGCCAACACCGCCGTCAATGGAGACTGGTGGGAACTGACCAATACCGGCACTACCTCGGTGAACCTGTCCGGCTACAAGTGGGACGACGCCCCAACCCCGGAGGCGCCAACCGTCGGCCTCTTTCCAAACCTGACCATTCTGGCCGGTGAATCGATTATTATTCTGGAGGAGGCGGTGGAGAACGTCGCGGCGTGGAAGGCCGCATGGGGGCTCCCCGCCGCAGCGCGCGTGGTGAACCGTGACCAGTTCACCGCCATGGGTGGCGAGGGGTTCTCGGGGTTGAACGGGCCGAACGGGGACGAGGTCAACCTGTATGATCCAAGTGGAGCGTTGGCGGCCCATGTCTCCTTCGGTCCCACTTCCTCAGGCCGGTCCCGCGCCTTCCATCGCGACCGCACCCCGATCTACGGGCTGCTGAGCGTGGCGGGCAAACATGGAGCCAAAAACTCCACCCAGATCCCGGCCGACACCGCCTCCCCCGGCAACACAACCATCCATTTCACCAGTGCGCCGTTGATGTACGGCCTGGGCAACTACGCCTACAGGGCAACTACGTCTACAGCCTCACGGCGGTGAACCCCGGCGCCTCCGCGCCAACCATCTCTTCCACCGGACTTCCGTCCTTCCTGACCCTGACTCCCGGCCCCGTCGGAACCGCGACACTCTCCAACAACCGATCCCTGACCCTCGCGGACGCCGGGAACTACCTACTCAGGCTCACCGCCACCGGCGGTGTGGCCAGTACCGTGCAGGAATTCCTCCTCACCGTCCTCAATCCCTCCCCTTCCATGATTCTCAACGAATACAACGCGGTTTCCGCCGACAACTATCTCAACGGGGGGACGGCCTTCGCGGACAGCGACGGCGGCCCCCTTGCCGCCGACATCTACTTCGGCCGCGTTTTGGGGAATGGCGGAAAGTGGGCCGAGTTCGTGGTGACCAACGACGGCGCCCCCGGGGTGATCGACCTGCGCGGATGGAAAATCGAGATAGGAAAGGACCAAGGCTCCGGCTTCTCCGCCCTCAACACCCTGGTCTTCTCCCAGCACCCCGACTGGCAGAACGTGCCCAGCGGAACTATTCTCACCCTCATCGACCGAAACACCGCGCAAGGGGGGCTCAACAGTGGCTTCGCCATCCGCAACCACCGCAGCACCCTGGGCGACACCTGGACCAACATCTGGATGGGCGATCCAAGCTACCTGACCTACTCCAGCTTCGCAGTGAACGGCTACAGCCTGGTTGGCGGCGTGGTGAGCGGCATCGAGATCGACAACAACGGCACACAGTTCCGGATCAAAAACGGGGCCGGAAACATCGTCTTCGGCCCGGTCGGGGAGGGCGTCGCTCCCGTCACAGGCATCTCCAATGAGGAGGTCTTCGAGCTGGAGAACCATCCCTCGCCCTCGATCTCGCCGATCGTGGGAACCACCGCCACCACGCAAGGCTACGACGACAGCGCCCCGGACTCTACCTTCGGTCAACCAAACCTGTGGACGACAGGTTCCGGCACCGTGAGCCAGAGCTTCATCCCCTATGCGGGCTTTAGCACCATCAGATTCGCGCAGTGGACTCTGGCCCACAGCCTCACCGGCGACGACGCCCTTTGGTCCGCCGATCCGGATGACGACGGCCGCGACAATTGGGATGAGTACGCCTTCGGCGGCAATCCCGCTGTCAAGGATTCGGCCTACCCGTTCAGCGACTTCACCCCGGGCGCGTTGGTGATCTGGAGCTACGTGCGCCGAAGTGACGATCCAGCCCTTTCCTTCCGTCATGAGTCCTCGGTGGACCTGTTGAATTGGAGTCCGATCACAACCCTCTCGACCGTCAAGACGACATACGCGCCCGACTCCTCCTTCTCGCTCGTGACCGCGCAGTTCGACCGTCCGGTTCCGGCGGCCCCCAGTTGGTTCCTCCGGGCCGTCGCGGAGTGACCGGCCCACTCATGCTCGTGGCTGCGCCGGTTCGCAGAAAAGCCCGACCGGGCCGAACTCAGCCGACCCGGGGATGGCTCCCTCTGCAGGGATTCCTCATTGCCTCATCCCGAGAACGCGCTGCCCTGTAAGGACCGCACGCAGGCCGGGCGGGTACTGGCCGACGCCCGGGTGGCGACAGAAGCCGTGCCGGCCGTTGATCACTTCTGCCCCCCCATCACTTCCTCCTTAACACCCCCTCATACTCCGGCCGCATCTTCCACTCCTCGAAGTACTTCTCATACCGCGGATCATCACTCCACTGCCTCGACGCCGGCTCCCCCTCCCGCACCTTCCCCTCCGGATAATCCTTCCCCGCAACACTTTCCTCCACCGCGCTCTTCCACGCCAAGAACCCCTTCTTCATCCGCGCCAGCACCTCCGGCCGTTCCCCCGCCACGTTCTCCGCCTCCCTCGGATCCTGCGCCAGATCATACAACCCAAACTTACCCTTCTTCAAATCCGTGCACACCAACTTCAGCTCATCATCCACACACGCCCCCGCCTCCTGAAACAAGAACCCGATCGCCCTCCCCCGCTTCTCCGGCCTCTCCCCCCGCAGCCACTCCGCCAAACTCATCCCGTCCACCGGCTTCAACAACGCCTCCTCCGGCAACCCCACCACCTCCGCCACGGTCGGAAAAATATCCATCGTGCAGGCCGGCAGCTCCGTCACTCCCGGCTTCACCACCCCCGGCCACTCCACGATCCCCGGCACCCGGACCCCGCCCTCCCAGACACTCCCCTTGAACCCCCGCAGCCCACCCACCGTCTCCGGCTGCACCTTCGGCAATCCACCATTGTCGCTGCAGAACCACAGCAGCGTATTCTCCGCCACCCCCATCTCCCGCAGCCCGGCCCGCAGCGTTCCCACACTCCGATCCACCGCCGCCAACTCCCCATAGTGATGCTGACTCCCTTCGCTCAACCCCGCGAAGGCCTTCCGATCCTCCGCACTCGCCACCCACGGCGAATGCGGCGACCCATCCCAAATCACCGCCAGAAACGGCTTCTTCGCCTCCACCGAGCGCTTCATGAACTTCAACGCCTCGCCCACGATGATCGCGGAACTATCCCCCTTGAACTCCTCGAACTCACCCTTCCGGCTCATCAGCGGATCCCGATCAAAAAAGTTCGTCACCGTCAGCCACTCCTCAAACCCGAAGGCCCCCGGCGAGTGATCATCGTCCCCCAGCACCGGCACCCCCGGACCCCGCAGTCCGTTCAGATGCCACTTCCCGAAATGCCCCGTCGCATATCCCGCCCCCTTCAGTGCCACCGCCAGGGTCTTCTCCTGCAAGTGCAGCGCATACCCATGACTCGGCACCCCGCAGCGAAACGGCGACCGCCCCGTCAGCACACTCGCCCGCGTCGGTGAGCACACCGGCCCACCCGCGTAGAACCGATCAAAGCGCAGCCCATTCTCCGCCATCGCATCCAGGTTCGGCGTCTTCAACACCGGATGCCCGTAATACCCCGTCTCCCCCCACCCCTGATCATCCGTCATCACCAGCACCACATTCGGCACCTCCGCCCCCAAAACACCGGCCAGCCCGAGCCCTGCGACCGCCAACACACTCAAAAACGGAATATTCATCCCCTCCATACGCTCCCCAACCCTCCATTATTGTCGACCGAGGCAGCCCCCCCGTGCCGCGGCCCTACCTGTCCCAGCCCATCAAATGAAGACATCATCGGAAGCTCCTCTCGATTGCTGTCCATTCGTGCCCATTCGCGGTTTTCTCTCCCTCTCTGGATCGCCCTGCTCCCCTCCATCCACCCCCTCACTCCTTCCCCGCAGCATTGCCGTTCGCCGCCTTATTCCGGGCTTGGGCATTCTCCCGGATCGCCTTCTTGATAGCCGTGAGTCGCTCCGGCCACACGAAGGTCGGCGCCTTCGTCGGATCATAGCCTTCCATGTGTCCATGCAGGCGGGTGGCAGGCTTCGTATACTTGAACTCCGTGTCCCCAAACACCTCGCGACACATCGCCGCGAGACCGGGATCATATTCGATCAACTCCACCCGCGTGTTGACATGATTGTGATCATGATCGTTCTCCCGGTTGTCATCAAACCACGACTGCACCCCCTCCGCGAAATACTCGTGGTGATTCACACTCGCATACTTCCCCTTCCACAACCCCGCCTTCATCGCCGCGGCATAGGTTTCCTTCAGACGCCCATCAAAGGTCTCATCCACATTGTTCACTCCCCGCAGATGAATGTTGTGCGCGAACTCATGAATCAAAATGTTCTCCGCCTCATACGGATCCCCCGGATACCCCAGCACGTTCTCCTCCGCACACGTGCAATACGGATCGGTCGCACTGCCCCCCAGGCCCCGGGCCCGCGCATCCCAGAAATCCTTGCCCGAGAACGCCTCAAACCCCGGCTGCGGCTCATCCACCATCCTCTTGAACTCCGGCAAATCGGTCGTGAACTCATCGTGCGCCATGATGCAGAGCCGTGCTCCACTCAAGATCATCGCCTCCAACACATCCGGCCGCTTCGCCAGCATCTTGTCGGCGATGTAGGCCGCTTCCTTCAACGCATACGGCGACACCCTCTCCGAAGCCACGATCGGAAACCCCCGCAACCGCTCGACCTGCGTGTAAAACGCCGGAATCCCATCCCTCCCCGCCGGGTCAAAACGATACCCCTGGAACCGCACCTTCGAGGTCACCTCCACCTCCTGCTTTCCCTCAAACCCCACCAGCACGAACCGATGACCAATCGTCGTCGTAAGCGTCTTCTCCTCGCCCGGCGCAATCGACCCGTTCGGCACCCGCTCCGTCTCCGACTTCAACCAGAACACCTCCAACTGCTGTCCACTCCCGTTCATGATCCGCAGGCTCGGCCGCTCGGCCGCATCGGCGGCGACTCCCGTCACGACAATTAGCATCCACAGGATCAAAGTAAGATTCGTCAGCTTCGGCATCATTTCGGTGCTGATACTGATCTCCCCTCCGGATCGCTCAAGGCAATTGACTACCCACCCACCCCCGCGCCCTTCCCGCGCTTCGCCAACCACTCCACCAGCACGATCAATCCCGCGCCCACCACCATCATCCCCACCGCCAGCCAGGTCCCCGACTCCGCAAAGGACGGCAGGTGCCAATTCTCATAACCCACGATCTTCTCCTTCACCCCCTCGCCCTTCGCAAAACCCTCCACCACCTTGTCCTTCCACGGCCAGATAATCACCAGCGATCCCGCAATGAATCCGGTGATCGCGCTCACCGCCACATCATGCCAGGTGCGGAACAACCAACTCAGCAAGCGCGCCAGCGACAGCATCCCGATCACCGCTCCGATCCCCACCGGCACCAGCACCTTCAGCGCCGCCACGAGATCACCATCCCCCAGCGCACTGACCGAATCGATCATGATCAATTTGTAGTTCCCCATCAGCACCAACACAAAGGAACCACTCAACCCGGGAATGATCATGCTGCACATCGCCACCACCCCGCAGAGCAAAAGATAAAACACATTCGAACTCTCGTTGGCCGGACTCAGAAACGCCATCCCCACCGCCACCGCACAACCGATCACCCCTGCCACCACCGCCCCCGCCGACCAACGCCGCACCATCTTCCCCACCGCCGGCAGCGAGGCCAGGATCAGCCCAAAGAAAAATGCCCACAGCGCCCGTTCCCCCGTCGGCGAATGCTCCATCACCTTCTTGAAGACCTGCGCCAACGTCATGATGCTCAGCGCCACCCCGATCCCGATCGCCATCAGGAACCTCAAGTCGATCCGCTCCGCCACCTCCCGGATCTGAAACCGGCACGCCATCTTCAGCGTCGTCACATCGATCCGCTTCAATGCCTCGATCAAGCGCTCATAGATCCCCGTGATGAAGGCGATCGTCCCCCCCGAGACCCCCGGAATCACATTCGCCGCCCCCATCGCGAACCCCTTCAGAAACGTAAACAGGTCGTCCTTCATGGGGCTAAATCTCCAGCATCAACCGCTCCGGATTCTCAATGGCGTCCTTCACCTTGATCAAAAACGTCACCGCCTCTTTCCCGTCCACGATCCGGTGATCATAGCTCAGCGCCAAATACATCATCGGCCGGATCTCCACCTTCCCGTCCACCGCCACGGGCCGCTGCTGGATGGTGTGCATCCCCAGAATTCCGCTCTGCGGAGGATTCAAAATAGGCGTGCTCAGCAGCGAGCCATAGACCCCGCCGTTCGAGATCGTGAAGCCACCCCCGCGCAAATCCTCCAACTGGATCTTCCCGTCCCGCGCCTTCAAGGCATAGGCCAGAATGTCCTGCTCGATCTCCGCAAAGCCCTTCTGGTCCGCATCACGAATCACCGGCACCACCAACCCCTTCTCCGTCCCCACCGCCACGCCCACGTCGAAAAAGTGGTTCTGCACGATGTCGTTCCCATCAACCCGGGCGTTGAGATTCTGCACCTCCTTCAACCCCTGCACCACCGCCTTCACGAAGAACGACATGAAGCCCAGCTTCACCCCGTGCTTCGCCACGAAATCCTCCTGCACGGCCTTCCGCAGCTTCATCACCGCCGCCATGTCCGCCTCATTGAACGTCGTAAGAATAGCCGCAGTCTGTTGCACGTTGACGAGTTGCGTGGCGATCTTCCGCCGCAGCATGCTCATCTTCTTCCGCGTCGTCCGCCCATCGCTCTCCTCGCCCTTCTCCTCCCGAACCGCCGTCGCCGGCAGCACCGAAAGATCCGGTCGCAACGGCGCTGCCGCACTGGTAGCACCCGCCGCAACAGGCGCCGCCGCCGGAGCCGCCGCCTTCACCTTCGCCGGAGCCTTCGCCGCAGGCGCAGCCCCCGGAGTCGCCGCCACCTTGGCCACCCCACCCACCGTGAGCTCCCCAATGATCGCCCCGATCTCCACCTCCGCCCCCTCGGGCGTCAAAATATGCAGCACACCGGACTCATCAGCCTCCAACTCCGTCGAAACCTTGTCCGTGTCCAGCGTCACCAGCACCTCACCCTTCGCCACCGCTTCCCCATCCCGCTTGTGCCAGGTGGCAATCGTCGCCGAATTGATCGACTCCCCCGCCGGCGGCACCTTCACCTTCACCACCCGCTCCTCCGCCGCACCTTCACTCGCCGCGGCAGCTTCCGCCTTCGGCGCCTCTCCCTTCGGCGCCTCCGCCTTCGGTTCTTCAGCCTTCGGCACTTCCGCCGCGGTTTCCGCCACCTCCCCTTCCTCGATCTCCGCGACCAGCGTGCCAATATCGACCTCCTCGCCTTCCGGCACGAGAATCTTCAAGGTCCCCGACACCTCCGCCTCCAACTCCGTGGAAACCTTGTCCGTCTCCACCGTCAGCAACACATCCCCCTTCTTCACCTGCTCTCCGTCCGCCTTGTGCCATTGGGCCACACTGGCCGTTGCAATCGACTCACCAGCCGGGGGGATCTTCACTTCGTACGCCATATCAGTGTTCTTTGAAAATTGTTGTTGGATCAGACCGAAAACGCATTCTCCACGAGGCTCTTCTGCTCCCGCAAATGCATCGCCTTCGATCCTGCCGCCGGACTCGAGGCCTGGTTGCGGCCCGCATAGCGCACCCGCGACCCGACCGCCTTCTCCAAGCGCGGCCCGATGTAGGACCAGGCCCCCATGTTCAGGGGCTCCTCCTGACACCACACGTACTTCTTCGCGTTCGGAAACTCCGCCACCAGTTCCTGCACCATGTCGCTGTGGAACGGATAGAGCTGCTCCATCCGCAAGAGCACGGTGTTGTCGATCCCCTGCTCCTTCCGGTATTGCACCAGGTCGTAATAAACCTTGCCCGAACAAAAGACGATCCGGTCGATCTCATCCGCCGGCCCCGGCACATCCGGATCAGCCAGCACCTCATGGAATCTCGTCCCCTCGAGGAACTCCTCGATGTCCGACACCGCTTCCGGCTTGGTCAGCAAACTCTTCGGGGTCATCACCACCAACGGCTTCCGGAACGGCCGCAGCAACTGCCGCCGCAGGGCGTGGAAATACTGCGCAGGCGTCGTGAAGTTGCCAACCGTCATGTTCTTGCTCGCACACAACTGCAGAAAACGCTCCAACCGCGCACTGGAGTGCTCCGGCCCCATCCCCTCATAGCCGTGCGGCAACAACAGCACGATGCTGCTCGGCGTCTGCCACTTCGACTCCGCCGAGGAGATGAACTGGTCGATGATCACCTGCGCCCCGTTCCCGAAATCCCCGAACTGCGCCTCCCACATGATCAGCATGTCCGGGTAGCCCAGCGAATACCCATAGTCGAAACCCAACACCGCCGCCTCCGACAGCAGACTGTTATAGACGCAGAACTTCGCCTGATCCGCCGAGAGGTTCTGCAGCGGTATGTAGCGCTCCCGGGATTCGCTGTCGTAGAACACCGCATGCCGCTGGCTGAATGTCCCCCGCCGGCAATCCTGCCCCGACAACCGCACCGCGTGCCCTTCCTCGAGAAGCGCACCCCACGCCAGAGACTCCGCAAAGGCCCAGTCAAATCCCTTGCCCGACTCCAACGCATCCCGCCGCCGCGGCACAAAACGCTTCTCCAAGGTCGGGTGCAGATTGAATCCCTCCGGGATCGTCGTCAGAACCCCGCCCACCTGCTCCAACACCTCCCGGCTCACCCCGGTCGGATCAGTGTCAAACGTGAACGGCTCCTGCGCCTCCGCAGTCGATCCCGTGAAGACGGTCCGCTCCCCCTGCTCCTCCAGCCGCTTCATCTCCTGGTAGCCCTCCTCGTAGCGATCCCAAATCTCATCGTGCACCCCCTGCACCTCCTCCCGCGTCGCCACGCCCTCCTCCACCAGCAGATCCCCATAGAGCTGCCCGATCGGCTTCCGCGTCGAAAGGGCCCGATAGATGTGCGGCTGCGTGAAGGCGGCCTGATCCGTCTCGTTGTGCCCCTGCCGACGGTAGCAATACATGTCCAGAATGATGTCCCGTCCAAACCGCTGCCGAAACTCCAACGCGAACTCCGCCGCCCAAAACAACTCTTCCGGCTTCTCCCCGTTCACATGCAGGATCGGCGCCTCGATCATTTTCGCCACGTCCGTCGCATACGACGAGGACCGCGCGTCGGCCGGCATGGTCGTGAAGCCGATCTGGTTGTTGATGATGACGTGGATCGTCCCCCCTGTCCGGTAGCCCGGCAACTGCGAGAGGTTCAACACCTCCGCCACCGATCCCTGTCCCGCAAACGCCGCATCACCGTGCATCAGCAACGGCAGCACCTGCTTCCGGTCCGTCTTCGATCCATCGTCGCCGATCAACCGCTGCCGGGCCCGCGCCTTGCCCTCCACCACCGCATTCACCGCCTCCAGGTGGCTCGGGTTCGCCGCCAGGCTCACCAGCACCTCCCCGTCCGAAAACTTCCGCACACTCTCATATCCGAGGTGATACTTCACGTCCCCGTCCCCCGCCACCAGATCGGGCACGTAGTTCGGGGTGAACTCATAGAGGATCGTCCGCAGCTGCTTCCCGACGATCTGCGAGAGCACGTTCAGACGCCCCCGGTGCGCCATCCCCATCTCGATCGCCTGCACCCCCCGCGAGGGACACAGCTCAAGGATGCGGTTCAAAATCACCATCAACCCCTCACCCCCCTCCAGGGAGAACCGCTTCTCCCCGAGAAACTTCTTCCCGATGAACGACTCGAACAACTCCGACCCGAGCAGCCAACCCAACATCGTCTTCTGCCTCTCCACCGAAAGTCCCTCCCGCTGCGGACGCTTCTCGATGCGCTCCCGGATCCAGTTCCGCACTTCCGTGTTGTGGATGTGCATATACTCAAACCCGATCGCCCCGGAATAGGTCTCCTCCAGCGCCGCCACCATCTCCGCGAGCTTCATCTTCTCCCCCCCCCGGAAAAATTGCGTCGCCGCATCCCGCCCCGTGTCCGCCTCGGTCAGGCCAAACTCCGCCAGGGCCAACCGCGGATTGCGCAGCGGCTCGTCCTCCAGCGGGTTGATCCGCGCTTGGGTGTGCCCCAGCGTCCGGTAGTTATAGACCAGACTCACCACCCGTCCCCGGAAGGTCAGGCTGTGCTCCCCATCCAAATCAGCCGCCACCTCCTCCGCGCCGGAGTCCAGATCGGGGTCCGCCGTCGGACTCGCCACCGCCGGGGCCGGCCCCCCACGGGACTTCAACTGCGCCGTGCCCAGCTCAAACCCCTCGAAAAAGGCCGCCCAGGTCGGTTCCACCGAGCTCGGATCGTCCAACCACAGGTCGTATTTCTGCTCAAGCAGCTCAGCGCTCAATCGTGAAGAGACTGGGGAATTCATGGTCGAGTTGAGAGGGGCAGCAAACAGCCCAACGGGGGTTTTCTTCCTTGGTGCGCCCGGGGATTGGCTCTACTTAGAAGCCGCCCCCGGGAGAGTCAACCGCACAGGCTCATTCTTAGGGCTTTCTTTGCGCCTTCATGATCGAAATCGACCATCTCACCAAGCGCTACTCCAGGCACACCGCCGTGGACGATATTTCCTTCTCCGTCGGACTCGGAGAGGTGGTCGGCTTCCTGGGCCCAAATGGCGCCGGCAAGACCACCACCCTCCGCATGCTCACCGGCTACCTGCCCCCCTCCTCCGGCTTCGCCAGCGTCGATGGGCACGATGTTTTCCGCGCCCCCCTCGCCGCCCGACGCAAGATCGGCTACCTCCCCGAGTCCGTCCCCCTCTACCTCGACATGCGGGTCCGCGAATACCTCACCTTCCGCGGCCAGATCAAAGGCCTCCGCAGCCGCGACCTCAAACGCCGCCTCGACGAGGTCCTCGACCAATGCGGCCTCCAAAGCGTCCGCCGCAAGATGATCAAAACCCTCTCCAAGGGGTTCCGCCAACGGGTCGGCATCGCCGACGCCCTCATCCACGACCCTCCCCTCCTCATCCTCGACGAACCCACCAACGGCCTCGACCCCAACCAGATCCGCGCCATCCGCAAACTCATCAAGAGCCTCGGCGAAAAACACACCATCCTCGTCTCCACCCACATCCTCAGCGAGGTCGCCATGCTCTGCAACAAGATCATCATCATCGACAACGGCCGCATCAAGGCCGCCGACTCCCCCACCAACCTCGTCGGACAAATGCGGGCCGCCGGCCGCATCTCCGCCGAACTCAAGGGCCCCTCCGGCGACATCGGCAAGGCCCTCGGAAACATCGCCGGCGTCAAGAAGGTCACCCACGAACTCTCCAAGGACGCCTGGGAACACTTCTCCATCTTCGTCGAATCCGGCACCGACGCCCGGGAACACATCGCCAACCTCGCCCAAAAACACCTCTGGCCCCTCCGCTCCCTCTTCCGCCACGAAGCCACCCTCGAAGAGGTCTTCGTCGAACTCACCAGGAAAGACTGAAAAGTCGCAGGTCCAACGGTCACAAGTCGCAAGCCAGAAAAAGAACCCAGCACACAACCCAGCCCCAGCACACAACCCCCACTCCCCACCCTCCGCCCC
>JAQCFL010000083.1 GCA_027619375.1 Verrucomicrobiota bacterium
GGAGGCGGGGCCTTGAGGGAGGCTGGTGGAAGCGGGTGCGGGGAGCGCGTGGTAGGGGAGCCAATGGGTCATGCCTTCGGACCAGACGAGCGTGTGCGGGGGGAGTTGACCGGTGGCGACGGCCTGTTGGATGTGGTCAAATGTGACGGGGCCGCGATGTTGGTCGCCTTCGGCGAAGTACCAAGACGATGGATTCGTGCTCATGAGGGGTTGAGCGTGGCACGGATGGCGGGTGGAAGCGAGCGGGGTGTGGGAGGGGGGGCTCAGGGAGCGAACTCCAAGTGGAGGCGGTGTTGGCGATTTCGTTGTTGCCCATGCCGTCGAAGGCCTCGGTGGCGCCGTCGATGTGGAAATTGCAGTCGCCGACGGTGGGGGTTCCATCATTTGCAAAGGTGAGGGCGACGTGGTGCCATTGCTCGTCGCGGAGGTCGGTGGTGCCGCGCCTGTAGCCGTTCTCGACCTCGATGCGGAGGCGTCTGTTTTCGAGGATCCAGCTCCATTTCGACGTGTCCGTCCGGTTGCCCCAGCCGACGATGGCGCCGCTGGCGGCGGTCTTGATCCAAACGGTGACGGTGCGGTCTTCGGCACCGACGGGGAGATGCAGGAGGCCGCAAGCCGGACGAAGCTGGAGGAGCCGTTGAAGAGGATGGCCTTGCCGCGGGAGGCGGGGATTTGGAGGCCGTCGACCCAGTGGGAGGTGGCGTCGGCGGAAGTGTGGAGGTTGGTATTGGAGAGGCGGTAGGCGATGACGGCGCTGCCGGCGTTCTGGATAGTGACCGGGCCGTTGAGGATGCCGGCGGCGGTGCCGGTATTCATGCGGAAGGTGCTGCCAGTGACGAGGAGGGAGCCTGAGCCGAGGTCGAGGTGGGGGCCGGCCCCGCTACCGCCGCCGGGGTTGACGGCGTTCACGACGATGAGAAGGGGGGGGGGAACTCATGAGGGGCTGTTGGCAAATGACCGTGATTTCCAATGATTACAGTATTTTGGGGAAAATCGGTTCTCTTTGGGGGGGCCGGATGCGGGTCGGGGGAAGGGGCCGCCGACAGGCCAAGAATGGTATCTTGATTGAAAGGGGGGGGGCGGACCTGCCGTAGTGAGGGGGTGAGAACGACATGGATTATTGCTGTATTGGTGGGGCTGCTGAGCGGACTGACTTTGGCGAAGGGAAATGAGCCACAGTGGATCTGGGGTCCGGGGAAGGAAATTGGTGGAGCGCAGTTGTATTTGAGGCGGAGTTTTGAGCTGCCCACGGGGCCGGAGGCGGCGGTGGTGACGGTGACCTGCGACAATGGCTACACGCTTTATGTGAACGGAAAGATGGCCTCCAAAGGGCAGGACTGGAGCAATCCGCAGACAGTGGATGTGCGGTCCCTGCTGGTGAAGGGGAAGAATGTGTTGGCGGTGGCGGCGACGAATGAGGGAGACGCGGCGGGGTTCTGCCTGCGCTTGGTGCTGAAGGCGGGCGGCAAGGAAAGCAGCATCGTGAGCGATGATTCCTGGAAATGTGCGTTGGAGGGGAGTGACCGGTGGCAGGAGACGGACTTTGACGACAAGAGCTGGCAGGCGGTGGGCGTGCTGGGGAAGATGGGAGTGCAGCCGTGGGGGCAGATTTTCAATGTGGCGGTGGCGGGCGGGGCCCAAACGCCGAGCGATGCGACGGAGGATTTCAGCGTGGCGAAGGGATTCAAGTTGGAGAAGCTCTATCAGGTCCCCAAGGAGCAGGGCTCATGGGTGGCGATGACGCAGGCCCCGGACGGGCACCTGGTGGTGTGTGACCAGTATGGCGGGTTGTTCCGGGTGACGGTGGGGGAGACGGTGAAGGCGGAGGCGTGGGACCTGCCGATCGGCGGAGCGCACGGGCTGCTCTGGTTCAAGGACGTGCTGTATGTCTCGGTGAACGAGAATCCGGGGGACAAGGCAAAGCAGCGGGAGCACGCGGTTTACAAGGTGGAGGATAGCAACGGCGACGGGGAGCCGGACAAGGTGAGCTTGGTCAAGGCGATGAGCGGTGGTGGCGAGCACGGTCTGCATTCGCTGGTTCCCTCGCCGGACGGGAAGTGGATCTACCACATCGCCGGCAACCACACCGATCCGCCGGAGTTTGACAAGTATTGGGTGCCGAAGAACTGGAAGGAGGACCACCTGCTGCAGCGGAATCCGGATGGACGGGGGCATGCGCGGGGCCGGATGGCGCCGGGTGGGTTCGTCAGCCGCTTCAAGCCGGACGGGAGCCAGTGGGAACTGGTGAACAGCGGCTATCGGAATGCCTTCGACATGGCCTTCAATGTCGATGGGGAGTTGTTTGCCTACGATGCGGACATGGAGTGGGATTTCGGGATGCCGTGGTATCGGCCCACGCGTTTGTGCCAGGTGGTGCCGGGCAGTGAGTTTGGCTGGCGGAACGGCACGGGGAAGTGGCCGACCTACTATGAAGACAGTCTGCCGCCGGTCATGGACATCAGTCCCGGATCTCCGACCGGGGCGCTCTCGGGGAAGGGCGCGAAGTATCCGGAGAAATTCCAGAAGGCGCTGTATCTGCTCGATTGGACCTACGCGACGATCCACGCGATTCATCTGGAGAAGAGCGGAGCGGGCTACACGGCGACGCGGGAGGATTTCGTGGCGGGGGCGGGGTTGCCGCTGACGGACGGGATCATCGGGCAGGACGGGGCGATGTATTTTGCGACGGGTGGCCGGCGCACGGCGGGAGCGTTGTGGCGGGTGACCTATGTGGGCGACGAATCGATCGCGGCGGTTCCCTATGCCGCAAAGTCGCTGGATGTGCCGGTGCTTAGTGCCGAGCAGTTGCGTCAGGATCTGGCGAGCGCGGATCGGGTGGTGCGGACTCTGGCGAGGGTGCAGATGGAGCGGGAGGGTCCGGAAGGGTTCCGTGAACTCCTCCAGGGCCGGAATGATCCGCAGGGCGTGATCGTGGAGGCCATCGGTCTGGCCCGGACGGGAACCGAAGCGGACCGGGCGCCGATCGTCGGGGCCCTGGGGCGCTTGAATTGGGAGGGGCTGGACACCGGACAGAAGCTGGGGCTCCTGCGGGCCTACGCGTTGACCTTCTCGCGGTTCGGTGAACCGACCGAGGACCAGCGCAAGGCGGTTCTTGGGCAGATCGACGCGAGTTTTCCGGCGAAGGACGACGAGTTGAATGCCGAGCTTTGCCGGGTGCTCTGCTACCTGCAGGCACCGAAGGTGGTGGAGCGGACCTTGAAGCTCATGTTGGTTTCCGCGCACAGCGAGATGCCGGACTGGGCGGAGTTGGCGACGCGGAACAAGAACTACGGCGGGGCGGTGCTGAAGATGCTGCAGAACACGCCTCCGGCGCGGAACATTCACTACGCCTATTGCCTGCGGGCGGTGAAGGGGCCGTGGACCGAAGGGCAGCGGCGGCAGTTGTTCGAGTGGTATGCGGAGGTGAAGGGCAAGAGCGGCGGGAACAGCTACCAGCCCTTCCTAGCGCAGATGCAGAAGGACCAGTTGGCGACGGCGACCGAGGAGGAGCGCAAGATGATCGGGGCTTGGAATCTCGGCACGCCGAGCAATCCGTTCGCGAACCTGCCGCCGGTGAAGGGGCCCGGAAAAAATTGGACGGTGGAGGAGGTGTCGGCATTGGCGGGCGGCGATTTCAGCAAAGCGGACCTGGAGAACGGCAAGAAAATGTTCGCGGCAGCGCTTTGTTCGGCCTGTCACCGCATCGCGGGAGACGGCGGTGCGGCGGGACCGGACCTGACCACGGTGGCGGGACGTTTCGCGCCGCAGGATTTGGCGGATGCGCTGGTCGATCCCAACAAGACGATCTCCGATCAGTACAACTTCGAGTTGATCACCAAGAAAGATGGCTCGGTGGTGATGGGCAAGACGCTGACCGAGAAGGATGACGTGCTGATCGTGGCGACGAATGCCTTCGACTTCGCCGACACGGTGGAGGTGCCGCGGTCGGAGATCAAGTCAATGGAGCCTTCCGCAGTGTCGCCGATGCCGCCGGGACTGATCAACCGCTTGAATGAGGAGGAACTGCGGGACTTGCTGGGGTTCTTGATGAAGAAGTAAGGGAGGCGGCCTGACAAATGGCAGTTACCACTGCTTTGTGCTTCGTGGGAGGCACAAAGCAGGCTGACTCCGGGCAGAAAGACGAGCGTTGAGCTGGGGGGCCCGTTGCCGAATTTGCCGAATTTGCGGACGCGCAGATGCGGTCCGGGCGCTACGGATCGGCAAGGGAGGTGGTCAGGCCGGTTTGTGTCGGCGGGAGAATCAGGAGACGCAGATGACCGCGCTTCGATCAGCGTTGATCGAGGGTGAGGAGAGCGGCGTTCCGGGAGCGTTCAGTGTTGATCGGATTATCCGGAATCGGACGGCTGCTCCGCATGGGTGAGTTTGCGCTGAGGCCGAAGGCGGTTTCCGATACTGGGCAGATTTGGGATTACACCGTTGAGATCTGGGACGAGGAGCAGGCCGAACGCCATTTGCGGATGAGGATGATGATGAGGGGCTGGGTGCCTGAGCAAAAATTGTAAGTCGGCCCAATTTCGATTTCTGACCTCTTTTCCGTCACGCCTGATCGAGGACGCGCTCCGACTGTTTGTTGATAGATGGGTGGTCATAGTGGATTGAATTCGCTGTGGTCAGGCGTTTGGATCGTCCCCCTTGCTTTGTGTGTGCAGGCGGATGGTCTCGGCAGACCACTCATCAAACTCAACGGGCACTCCAAGATAATCGGCTATACGGGAACAGGTTTCTAGGGATCGTTCAAAAGCGGCAAGCTCACTCGATAAGCCGGAATGTGAGTTCAATATGGCTTTGTGATCTCGTTGGCCTTCAAACCTCGCATAGATGACCCATGGCCACATTCTGCGAGAGTAAGCCGGGGCGGTTACGAGGGCGGCAAGCCCTGAGAAATCAGTTCGATCGACCCAAGATTCTTTCCACAAATAGCCGCAAGCCTTCTGGGATATATCAACGGTGAACTGGTATGGAAACACCCAAACTCGATATCGAACGCCAATCGAGATCATGAATCCTCCGAATGGCACACTCAGGACCGCAAATCCAATAAGAGGCCACGGGACGCTCCCGGTGGATAGTTCCCGAGCGATCTGGATCAGAGGTAGAGCAACAAACACCGACGCAAAGCAAATGATGAAGACCGCTAAGCAGCCAAAAAAAATGCGTTTATGAAGCACAGGTTTCTCGAGCTTAAGTGACGGGTTCATTCTTGAGTAGAACGTTTAGTTCTGTCAGTGCGCGGTATAGTGAATTGGAGTGGCTTGAGCAAGGGGGGAAGCAAGGATGAAGCTGCAAGATGTTGGTCTGCAGTGGTTGGCGCGTTTGCCTTCGGATGTTTGATCTTGAGGATTTTTCGCGGGGTTGAACACGTTCTTGCGGAGGGTGTCTGCGGGGTGCGTGTCGTTGGTCTTTTGGGGGGGATGGGGGTGGGCGGACGGCTACGTCTGCCCGAACGGGGGGGTATGCTGTCCCGTTGCGACAGGGGGAACGACGTAGGAGTCGTTGGTCCTTTGGGGGTAAGTCGCAGCCGGGGGCTGCCCTTCGGCCCTCCGTCGCTTGCAGCTATGGAGGGCAGGCAGGAATGCCGATGCTCCGGGGGAGAAGGAGTGTGGCATGGTGGGGATTGGGGTGATCGTGTGCGGGGAGGGAGGGGCGGAGGTGGAGCCGCCGACGCCTCGCAGAGGCGCCGCTACGCGGAGGGAGGGCTTGCGACCGGGACGGTCACGCCACTGGGGGCGAGCCGGAGGCTCGCGGTCCCGGGGGGTGCTATTCGGAGGTGAGGAAGGTGAGGAGGTCGGCCATGGACTGGACATCGAGGGCGGATTCGAAGCCGGCGGGCATGAGGGTGAGGTCGGCGGGGGCGAGGGTTTTGATGTCCTCCCGGAGGATGGGGTGATCGATGCCGCCGGGGAGGCGGAAGGTGAGGCTGTTGGCGGTTTCGGCGGCGATGATGCCGAGGAAGGTTTCGCCCTTGGTAGTGGTGACGGTGCGGGCGGCGTAGCGGGCCTCGACGGCGGCGGCAGGGTCGAGGATGGCGCCGAGGAGCCAATCGGTGGGTTTCTGGCGCACCATATCAAGGTCGGGTCCGACCTCTTTTCCTTCGCCGCGGAGGCGATGGCAGAGGGCGCAGTTGTTTTGAAAGTGGGTGCGGCCGCGTTCGGCGTCTCCTTTGGCTTTTGCGACGTCGGCGTATTGGGTGATGACTTTGGCGCGATCGGCGGTACTCGGTTTGATGGGGATTTCGGGAAGCGGGATTTTGGGGCCTTTGGAAGTGTTCAGGGAGGCGAAGAGTGCGCTGTCGGGATTGAGGGAGGAGAGGACGGCGGCGCGGATCCAATCGTCGGCGGCATCGCGGGCGGCGATTTTTGCCAGGAAGGGGGCGGATTGTTCTGCGGGCCATTCGCCCAGGGTGAATGCGGCCTGGAGGCGGACGCGGGGGTCGCCGTCGTCGGCGAGGACGGAGACGGCGGCGAAGAGGGCCTCGTTTTTGTCTTTGGCGAACGGTTCGGATTGGCGGAGGGCCTCGATGCGGACGGCGGGGTGTGGGTCTGCCAGGCTGGGCAACAAGGAGGAGGGGGTGAGGTCTCCCAACATGCCGAGGGTGGAGAGTGCCTGGACGCGGATTTGGGGGAGGTGGCGGAGGGAGAGGAGGGATTCCAGGGATGCGGTGGAGTTTGAATCGGGGGCGGGACGGTCACGCCCCGGTGAGGTTTCCAAGAGGAGGCGCTGGGCGGTATCGCGCTGCCAGCCGTTGGGGCTATTGAGGGCCTTTGCCAACTCGTCGGTTTTCTGTTTGGCGAGATTGGGGATGGGGCGGCGGGGTTTGTCCTTAGGGCTGATGCGGTAGATGCGGCCTCTGTTCTGGCCGGCGCGGAGGTCGAGGCGGGCCTGGGTTTCGGGGGAAATCCATTCGGGGTGCTCGATGACGAAGCGGTAGAAGTCGGCGACATAGAGGGCGCCGTCGGGGCCGGTGCGGATGGTGGTGGGGCGGAACCACGGGTCGGTGGAGGCGAGAAATTCGCTGGCTTGTTCGCTTTCGGCGCGGTGGCTTTGGAAACCGGATCCGTGGGGTTCCAGCACTTCGCGGTGGACGCAGTTGTGGACGGGTTCGGAGATGAAGATGCTGGTGGTGAAGGCGGGGCCGAAGAGGTCATCGCGATAGGGCGAGGGGCTGCAGGCGCTGGTGACGTGGTTGAGAGACCAAGGCTGGTTCGGTCGCTGTCTGGGGGCGCTGGCGGGGAAGACGCGGGTGGGGCTTTCGTAGTTGGAGAGGACCCGCTTGGGGCTTTTGACGGCGAGCTTCGCATTGCGGCTGAGGTAGCGTTCGGGGAGGCCGACGTGCCAGAGCCAGGTGGGGTTGTTGTTGCCGAACCAGTTTCCGAAATCGTCGCGACGGCGGCCGAATTGGGACTGGGAGGAGACTGTTTCGATTTCGCCGGTGTCGGGTCGAAGGCGGACATCGCGGCCGGAGATGTTGATGGCGGTGCCGGTCTTCGCGGATTTGACGAGGCCGCCGCTGTCGCCGTTGGCGACGTGGATCCAGCCGTCGAGGCCCCATTCGAAGCCGTTGACGCGGTGCTGCTGGTTGCCGGGTTGGAAGCCGGAGAACAACATCTCTGATTTGTCGGCTTTGCCGTCGCCGTCGGTGTCCTGGGCGTAGAAGATATCGGGGGCGGCGGAGATGAGGACACCGTCCCGCCAGGGGAAGACGCCGGTGGGGAAGGGGATGTTGTCCAGGAAGGTGGTGGCGGTTTCGTAGCGGCCGTCGGCATCGCGATCTTCCAGCACCTTCACCACTCCACCGGGTTTGCCCTTGCCGTCGATACCCGAGGGGTAGTCGCGCATTTCGACGACCCAGAGGCGGCCGTCGGCCCCCCATTGGAAGGAGGCGGGATCGACGATCTGGGGTTCGGAGGCGGCGACTTCGATCTGGAAGGCCTCCGGAAGTTGGAACGATTTGAGGGCTTCTTCGGGGGAAAGCGGCGGGGGGATATCGAAAGCGAGGAGCGAGGTCAGGGGGAGGCGGATTTCCTTTTGGCCCGGCCGGGAGACCAACAGATCACCGTCTTTGATGGAGAGCTTGGCACCGGAGAGGGGTGGAGGTTCGTTCTCTGCACCGGTTCTTTCGCCGGAGCGGACGAGCTGAGACCAGCCTTTGGTCCAGCCGAGGGCGGGTTTGATCTGGGTGGACCAGAGGGCGATGTGGAAGTTTGCCTTGTCGGAGAAGAGAAGGTCGTCAAAGGAGTCGCCGTTGAGGTCGATGAATTGTAGCGATTCGGATGTGGTGATTTCGGCTGGGAGCTGGAAGCCGGCGTTCTGCCAGGTGTTCGACTTGGCGTCGAAGGTTTCGATGTGTGGCTTGCCCTCACGTGTGACGATGCGGTCCTCGGCACCATTGTGGTCGAAGTCAGTTGCTGCCCCGGAGGGGGCGGCGGAGGCGATGAGGAGGAGGATGAAGAGGGCAGCGGGTTTCATTTTGGCTGGGAAAGTTTATCGATGATATTTTTGGTGATGCGTTCGACGACGGGGTCGCCGCCGCGGAGACCGTGCGCCCAATCAGTGGATCCGGTGGTGACGACGGTGCCTCCCCTTTCGTAGATGCCGAGGACGGCGTGACCCTCGCGGCCTTTTTTCCATTTTTCGTACCATTCGCAATCGTCGGGATGCCAGCGGGCGGGGGCGGTGGCGAGGATTTCGAAGTTCTTCGGGGTGCCGTCGCTATGGGTGGGGAAGGGGAGGTCGTCGCGCCAATCGATTTCGCAGCCATCGCACTCGTAGCCGACGACGGTGTCTTTTGCGCCGATGAGGTCGCCGCGTTTGAGACCGGTGCCTTCGAAGATCCAGTGGTCGGGGCGGTGGGTGGTGAAGGCGCCGGTGCCGTCCATGTGTTGGCCGTGGGATTTGTGGTAGCCGCCCCAGAGGAAGCCGACGCCGGTCAGGGTGTTTTCGGGTCGTCCGATGAGGTGGTGGCTCCAGAGGGAGGAGAGGAGGGCGTTACCTTTTCCGGCTTTGAAGACGGGGTCGGATTGGTAGCTCTGTTTCCAGCTGGTGAGGGCGTTTCCGCCCTCCTCGCTGCGGACCTGCCAGCAGCAGGTGTTTCCACTGAGGAAGGCGACGTTTCCACCTGCGCCGATGAAGGCTTCGAGGTGGTCGCGCATGGGGGCGGACCAGTATTCGTCGTGGCCGACGCTGAGGACGAGGCGTCGGTTTTTCAGAACGTCGGGGTGGAATTCGAGATCGCTGTTGGCGGCGAAGGCCAGGCGGATGCCGTTTTTCTCGGCCCAGGCGACGAAGGGCTGTTCCCAGTTTGCGAACTGGCTGGAGGGTGGGCGGAGGAAGGAGACGCGGCGGCCCTGGATCTTGTTGCGGCCGTTGTAGGCGTAGAGGCTGAAGCCGCCCCAGTTGTTGTAGCTGTTGTAGGTGTTGGTGGAGAGTTCGAGGAGGATGGGTGCGGGATCTTTGGCGTCTGGAGATTCGCGGAGGATGAAGTAGCAGGAGCTGTTGGCTCCTTCGGCGGTGAGGGTGACGTGGTAGTAGCCGGATTTCCAATCGGCGGGGATGGGGACGGTGATGCTGGCGGGCCAGTCGCAGCCATGGGAGGAGGCGTTTTCGGGAATGGGGTGCGTTTTGCCGGGGATGGTTTCGTTTTTCCAAACGGAGATGCGTTCGGCACCGAGGCGCATGAATTCCGCGGAGAAGGAGGGGGCGCTGGTTGAGACGTGGAGGGTGACGGAATCGCCGGGGGCGTAGCTGACGTGGCCGGTGTAGCCGGCGATGGATGCGGGGGATTTGGCGTGGAGGGAGATGGGGGAGAAGAGGAGGAGGAACAGGAGGGCTTTCATGGTGAGGATTGAGGTTGGGGAAGTGGGGAGCAGGGGTCAATCAAGAAGACTGGCGCGGTTATTTCGAGGACAGCTTCCCCGAAAATTGTTTCCCAAATTGTTTCCCCAAATTGTTTCCCAGACAAATCACCTCTGGGGCTATGCCGGAACGTGGGAGGGGAGGGGGGATTTTGAGCGTCGAATGCTGAATTTTGAATGGGGGGAAGGAAGGCCTGGGGAGGCTGGACATACTTGGGGTGGACTTGCACGATTCACGGGCGGGGACGCCCGCGCTCCTTTCGCCGTTGGGCTTTGATTGGCGGAGCTTGGGCATTTGGTGGACCGTGAGGATCAGCTGTAACGGATCCGGGGCGGAGGCCAATGTCTGCCCGCCGGGGGGGGATGCTGTCGCTTTGCGACAGGGGAACGACGTGGGCGTCGTTGGTCCAGGGGGGGGACGACGTGGGGGTGGTGGTTCTATTGGGGGAGCTGGGAGGACGGCTGGTGGGGCCGGTTCCAGATCGGCGCTCCCGGGAGGGGGCGGAGCAATCTCCTCGACATGGGGGCGGAGACCTCTTTGCATGGGGGAAGCATGAAGCAGGGAACCAAAGTGATTGCAGGGGCGTTGGCGGTGGCTTTCGCCGTGGCGGGTTGTGGGGAGAAGAAGGGTGGGGAGGGCGAGCGGAAGAAGTTCGGGCTGGTGACGACGGGGGTGGCGGGGTTCTGGGACATTTGCAAAACGGGAGCGGAGAATGCGGGGAAGGATTTGGACGTGGATGTGGAGGTGGTGTTTCCGAACGGCGGGGTGGAGCAAAAGAGCAAGATGGAGGACATGCTCTCGCGCGGGGTGGACGGGATTTCGGCGGCAGTGATCGATCCGGTGAATCAATCGGCGTTTTTCGACGAGGTGGCGGGGCGGGTGGAGTTCATCACGATGGATACCGATGCGCCGGACTCGAAGCGAAAGGTTTACATCGGGATGGACAACTATGAGGCGGGCCGGCTGTGTGGGCAGTTGGTGAAGGAGGCCTTGCCGGAGGGTGGCGAGGTGGTGTTGTTTATAGGACGTTTGGAGCAGGACAATTCGAAGCGGCGGCGGCAGGGGGTGATCGACGAGTTGATGGAGCGGTCGCACGACTCGTCGCGCTATGATCCGCCGGGGGAGGTGGTGAAGGGGGAAAAATTTACGGTGTTGGCGACGCTGACGGATCAATTCGACCGGGCCAAGGGCAAGGCGAACGCGGAGGACATGCTGACCAAGCATCCGGAGGTGGCGTGCTTCGTGGGGCTGTTTGAATACAATTCGCCGTTGATCCTGGAGGCGCTTTCGCAGGCGGGGAAGTTGCACCGGGTGAAGGTGGTGGGGTTTGACGAGAACGAGGTGACGCTGCAGGCGATCATCGACGGGACGGTGCACGGGACGGTGGTGCAGAATCCGTATGAGTACGGGTATCAGTCGGTGAAGGTGTTGAAGGCCTTGACAGCGGGGGATGAGTCGATGATTCCGGAGAACAAGTTCATCGACATTCCGGCGCGGCAGATCCGGAAGGAGAATGTGGAGGCGTATTGGAAGGATCTGAATGCGAAGTTGGGGAAGTGATTCGCGACTGTGAGTGATCTTCTGGAAGCCCGCGGGGTGGTGAAGTCGTTTCCGGGCGTGTTGGCGCTGCGGGGGGTGAATTTGCGGCTGGGGCACGGGGAGGTGCTGGCGGTGTTGGGGGAGAACGGGGCGGGGAAGAGCACGCTGATGAAGATCCTGGCCGGGGTGCAGCCGGCGGATGCGGGGGAGTTTTTGATGGAGGGGAAGGCGGTGGGGATTGGCTCGGTGCGGGAGGCGCTGGGGGCGGGGATCGCGCTGATCCATCAGGAGCTGAATCTGGCGGGGAATCTCGACGTGGCGGCGAACATTTTTCTGGGGCGGGAGCCGCGGAAGTTCGGGCTGGTGGATGACGAGCGGATGCGGCGGGAGGCGCGGCGTTTTTTGGAGATGGTGGGGCTGGAGGTGGATCCGGCGGAGGTGGTGGGGCCGATGCCGATCGGGAAGCAGCAGTTGGTGGAAATCGCGAAGGCCTTGTCGGTGGATGCGCGGGTGCTGATCATGGATGAGCCGACCTCGAGTTTGTCGCAGACCGAGGCGGAGCAACTCTTCGTGGTGGTGAAGGATCTGGTGTCGCGCGGGGTGAGCGTCATTTACATTTCGCATCGGCTCAGCGAGATCGTGCGGATTGCGGACCGGGTGACGGTGTTGCGGGACGGGGAGAATGCGGGGGAGTTGGCGGGAGGGGAGATCGCGCACGAGGCGATGGTGCAGTTGATGGTGGGGCGGGATGTGGATCGGTTTTATCAGCGGACGCGGCATGCGCTGGGGGAGGTGGGGTTGGAGGTGTTTGGTTTGCGGACCACGGCGCATCCGGATCATGCGGCGAGCTTTCAGGTGGCGCGGGGTGAGGTGGTGGGGGTGGCG
>JAQCFL010000084.1 GCA_027619375.1 Verrucomicrobiota bacterium
GGGCATGCGACCGGGACGGTCACGCCACTGGTGGGGCGGGGGGTTGGTGGAGGAACGGGGAGTGGCACCGCCGACCCCTCGCAGAGGGGCCGCTACGTTGATGGGGATCGGCTGGGCGGTTGGGAAACCGCCGCCACGTATGGGAGGGTTGAGGAACGGCGCTTTGGAAACGAGCGCGCGGGGGGCGCGCTGTATTTCGCTCGAGGGTCACAGGCGGGGACGCCCATGCCCGTTCCTATTGAGGCTACCAATCGTCGGTGCGGAAGGGGGAGGCGGGGAGGCCGGCGCGGTTGTAGAGGTTGGCGCCTTCGGGGTTCATCTCGAAGCCGTAGCGGACCGCGACGGGTTTCTTCACTTCGGGGGAGGAGACGATGACGAAGTTGTCGTCGATGACGGCGTCGGCCCAGTGCCATTTCTTGTCGTCTCCGGCGATGGCGAAGCGCTTGAGTGTGGCGTCCTTGTCCTCGACGGCGGGAGTGCGGCCTTCCTTCTTGCCGACCATGAGGCCACCGTCGGCGTGGTCGAAGGTGAGGCGGATCTTGTCGCCGCCGACTTTCAGCTCCTTGAAGAGGGGCCCGGAGAAGGGGGTGTCTTTTTGGGCGTAGTCCTTGGCGAGGGCCCAGAGGGCGAGGCGGTGGCCGACATCGTATTTATTTTTGGGGTGGATGTCTTTGCGCTGAGCGAAGGGAACAGTATCGGTGATGACGGCCATGCCGGTGTTTGGAATGTCGAGGGCCTTGGTTTGGGCTTCGCGGAGTTTGGCCCAGCCATTGCCGCCGGTGGGGTCTTCGGTGGGGTCCTGGTAGCTGGCGAGCTGCACCCAGTAGAAGGGGAAGTCGCCCTGGTCCCAGACGGAGCGCCAGCCTTTCACGAGGGCGTGGGTCTTGTGGTAGTAGCTTTCGCCTTCGCCGCCGTTGGATTCGCCCTGGTACCAGATGGCGCCCTTGATGGGGAGGTTGATGATGGGGTGGACCATGGCGTTATACATGCCGTTCCAGCCACCCGGTTTCGGGGCGGGGGCGGCAGGGTCTTTGGCGAGGTTTTTCTCATCGGCTTTGATGCCATCGGCGACTTTTTCGTGGTCGGCCTTGAGGGCTTCGACGGCGGCCATGCCTTCGGGGGCGGTCCAAGGTTCGATGCGGGTGCCGCCCCAGTTGTCGTCGAGGATGCCGATGGGTACGCCAGTCTTGGCGACGATGTCCCGGGCGAAGTAGAAGCCCACGGCGGTCATGCCGCCGGCGGTTTCGGGGGTGCAGACCTGCCAGGGGCCGGCAACCGGGGCGTCGGTGGCGGGGCGGCCGGCTTGGACGCGGTTGATCTTGATGCGGCGGATCTTGGGGAGGTCGGCGGCGGCGATGTCTTCCTGGAAGCCGAGGCAGCCGGCGAGGCGCATTTCCATGTTGGACTGCCCGGAGCAGATCCAGATGTCGCCGACGAGGATGTTGGTGAGGGTGAGCTTGTTCTTGCCGGAGACGACGAGCTCGAGGTTTTCGCCGGATTTGAGGGCGGGAAGTTCGACCGCCCAGGCACCGTCATCGGCGGCTTGGGAGGAAGCCGAGTTTCCGGAGAGGGAGACGCTGACCTTCTCGTCGGGATCGGCCCAGCCCCAGACGCGGACCGGTTGGTCGCGTTGGAGCATCATGTCGTTGGTGAAGATGGTGGCGAGGCGGACGTTGGCGCTGGCGGGGAGGGCGCAGGCAAGGAGGAGGAAGGTGAGGCGGCTAGTGCGGTGCATAGTTGATTTGTTCGTTTCTTTGAGTGGGTGGATACGGAGGGGGGAGGGGGGATGTATCAGTGGATTGGGGGGGAGGGGAATTGGCTTCGGCAATGCGGGATTTTAGAATTGAGAGACTATCAGGACTACAGGGAGGGAAGCTGATCCTGAAGGGAAACCAGGGGGTTTATGCCTCGAGTTCGGCGCTTGAATATCGCGGGGGACGGGGCGGGTTGGGTGGCGTGGCGGATGTGGATCCCGCTGCGGCGGTCTCCCGGTGGGGGGACACCCGCAGCATTTCCTCGCGGGGGCAGACTCGTGGGGCGATCCAGGCGGGTTCGCTGTTCAACACAGAGATCCTCCGCACTCATGCGACGAACCGCTTTCTTCTGCCGCTGCAGGGCATCCCGGGTCGGCTCCTTTTCAGTGGGGCGAGCCGGTCGCTGAAGACGACCGTTTCGGTGCTCTATGATCCCGCGAACGGCGGGGGCAGCGGGAGTTTTGACGCGCTGCTGGACGATGGCAACCGCTGCTATCACGGCTACGCGGTGTTGCGGAACGGCTTCAACACCATCATTGGTGCCGGGGCGCAGCCGATCACCATTCTTTGCATTGCGGTGGATTCCGACGGGGACGGGCTCTCCGATGGGGACGAGGAGGCCTTCGGGACGGATCCGTTTGATCCGGACACGGATGATGACGGGCTGAACGACGGATTGGAGTTTGCCAACAACGCGGATCCGCTGAATCCGGACACGGATGGGGACGGGCTCCTGGACGGGGCGGAGGTGTTTACCCATGGCACCAGTCCGGCCAATGAGGATACCGATGGGGACGGGTTTTCAGATGGGGGTGAGGTGGTGCTGGGGTCCGATCCCTTGAACAATTTTGATCGCCCCACCACCCTGCCACTCGGCACCTTGTTGGTGGGGGTTTCCAATGACAGCAGTGTGGGTCGGCGTCTGGCGGTGGTGGATCCCATCACCGGCACGATTGGCGTGTTGGGTCATCCGGCGGGAGGCTTGGGATTCGGCATGGCCATGAATGCCTGCGCGGAATTGTTCATCCTGAGCGGGAATTCGCTGTCGATCTATGATCCGATGGAAGACGAGAGTGATCCGGTCGGAACGATGGGCGGAGGGATTCTGGGTGGTGCGCTGGCCTTCAATCCGGGAGACGGGATGCTTTACTCCGCGAAGCTGGGACCGAGTCCGACCTTTGCGGCGACGGGGCAGCTGCTGCGGATCGATCCGAGCGATGCATCGGCGACCTTGGTGGGTGCGCCGCTGACCTCGGCGATTCATTCCCTTGCTTGTACGGCGACGGGTGAGCTCTTTGCATGTGTGGAGAATGCTTCGGGCGGGGATGACCTGGTGGAGTTGGACCCTGCGACGGGGTTGGTCCTGCAGACGATTGGGCAGGTGGGGCAGACGCCGCTTTACGGCCTGGCTTTTGGTCGGGACGGCACGCTCTACGCGGCGCAGGCCCTCGGTGGTCCGGCAGGGGAGTTGTGGTTGCTGGATGCGGGCTCCGCCGCGCCGAGCAGCGTGTTGAGTGATGTGCGGGATCTCTTTGACCTGACCGTGGCGCCTTGTCCGGTGCCGTGTTTGGAATTCCTGGCCAGCTACAGCACGCCGGGTGGCCCGGTGAAGGATCTGCGCATCGGGAATTTCAACGGTGACGCCCATGCGGACTTGGCGAGGATGCAGACGTTTTTCTCCGGTCCGGCGCGATCGACGGTGCAGTTTCTCATGGGGGACGGGGCCGGAGGGTTCACGCCGGGAGGCGGGTTGGTATGCCCCTGGTCCCAACAGGGGAATTATCCGCGGCATTTCGCGGTTGGGGATCTCAACGGGGACGGCATCGATGACATTGCCGCCGCCAGCAACCGGGAACCCGATAAGACTCATTTGGCGCTCTCCGCGAAGGACGGCGGTGGGAGCTACACCGGCCACACCACGAGCGACGTCACGCACGCCTCGCCGAGTCATTGGGTGGGCATGGCGAGTATGAATCCCTCCGTGGATGCGCATCTTGATCTGGTCATCGTCACCGAGACGCAGCTTATCGTGAAATTCGGGGATGGCACGGGAACCGGATTCACCGACGTGATCCTTCCCCGGCCTCCCTCGGGTCGGGACTCCTTCCTCGATATCGGGGACCTCGATGGCAACGGCGCGCCGGATCTGGTGGCACCGGGGGCGATCATCCTCAATAACGGGGACGGAACCTTCGGGGCGGCGCAGGATTACGGAGTGGGGCGCGACCTGGCGGACGATGGGACCGACCTGGCCTTGCTCGATGTGAATGGCGACGGCGACCTCGATGTGGTCATCTTGGTCCTGCCCGGCGAGGATGCCCCGAGCGTTCTCGCGTTCCTCGGGAATGGGACGGGGGCGGTGGCGGTGAATCCATTTGAGCATGAGGCGCGCTCAAGCGGGGAGGGTGCTGATGCCATTGCGGGCGATGACTTCGATGGCAATGGTTCCACCGACTTCTTCGCCGGCGGGTATGAGGCGGGCTACAATGCCTACTTTTACGCGGGCACCGATGATCCGAAGCTGGTGCGGTTTGGCGATGCGGGAGCCAGCGGGGATGACTTCGACATCGACTTCAGCGGAGTCTATGCGATCGCCATCGGGGATTTGACCGGCGACGGAAAGCCGGAGGTGGTGACGGCGGATGATTTTGCCAACGAGATCGTGATCTACTCGCTGGGGAATCCGTTTTCGGAGTGACGGGAAGGGCTTTCGCAAGCTGGAAGGATGCGCCACGGTTAGCGCATGGCGGCGAAGCGTTGGCGGAGGAGGTCTTTTTCGGAGAGGTCGGCGGCCTTGGCTTGGGCGTCGGTGATCCAGGCGCGCTCCAGTTCGTTCTTGGTGGGGCGTCTGGTTTCGTAGAAGACGCCGAATTTGCCGGGGGCGGGGGTTTCGGCGAGGGCGAGGGCGGCGCCGGTGGACTGCATGTCCTGGGTTTCCTCGTCGACGAGGTCGAAGGTGCCGCCTTTGCGCGGGGTGCTGTCGTCGAAGGCGCCGGGGAAGAACATGGTGCACTCGGAGAGGGTTTCGACCACCGCGAAGCCGGGGTGGAGGATGGCGCGCTCGAACATTTCGTTCATGTGTTTGACCTGTGCGGCGTGGGTGCGGGCGATGAAGGTGGCTCCGCTGGCGACGAGTTGGGCCATGGGATTGATGGGTTGGTCGACGGCGCCGCGGGGATCGGTCTTGGATTTGCGCCCGATGGGGGTGGTGGGGGACGTCTGGTTCTTGGTGAGGCCGTAAACGTAGTTGTCCATGATGACGTAGGACAGGTTAACGTTTTTCCGGGCGGCGTGGTTGAGGTGGTTGCCGCCGATGGAGTAGCCATCGCCGTCGCCGCCGAAGACGAAGACGTGGAGGTCGGGGCGGGAGAGGGAGATGCCGGTGGCGAGGGGGACGGCGCGGCCGTGGATGAAGTGGATGCCGTGGGTGTTGACGAAGTAGGGGAAGCGGGAGGAGCAGCCGATGCCGGCCACGCAGACGATCTTCTCGTGGGGGATGCCGAGTTTCTGGACGACGTTGAAGAAGGAGGCGAGGACCGCGAAGTCGCCGCAGGCGGGGCACCAGGTGGGGTGGTCGGCCTTGAGTTGCTTCTTGGTGAGTTGCTCGGTGGGGGCGGCTTGTTCAGACATTTTGGAATGCGGAGCTGGGAGTTCGGGATGCGGAAGTGTGGATTATCAGGGCTTTCTGGCGAGGCCGAAGCCTGGATGGCGGTGGTTGTGCTTGAGAACCTGAATCCGAATGTGGTCGGATTTGATTCGGTAGAGGAAGTGGTGGTTGTATTTGGTGATGTTGCAGCGTCTGAGTCCGGAGGGATCGAGATGGAAATGTTTCGGTTGGTCTTGCGCCTTTTGGACGAGTTTCAGGAATTCGGAGTAGAACTGGTCGGCAAGTTCCCGGCCTGATTGGAGTTCGTAGTAGGTGAGGATTTCGTGCAGGTCGCGTTGGACGAGTTGGTGGAATCGGACCTCCATTTCATCAACGGCCAACGGAGGCCTTGAGTTCCTCCAAGGTGAGGCCGAGGGAGGGATCATTTTCCCATTCTTCCTCACGTCGCAGGGCTTCTGCGACGGAGTCCGGGGATTCCCCTTTGTGGACAGGAGAGTGCAGGGATTCGCGAAGGGTGCGGTAGAGGGCCAAGAGCTCTTCCCGGGGGAGGGACAGGGCATCGCGCTGGATGGTTTCGAGCTTTGTCATTGGATCAGGATAGCACTTGTCGGCCCTATTTTGAAGTCATGAGTTTTTCGGCGGCGGCGATGAGTTCGCGGACGCGGAAGGTGATGCCTTCGACCTTGTTGACGGATTGGATGGCGGGGTTGCAGGTGACGGCGCGGAGGAGGGTGGCGAGTTGGCCATGGCCGTAGGGGCCTTCGTCGTTCATTTCTGGAACGAGGATGTGGGTGTAGTGGTTGAAGATGTCGCCGAGGCCATTGCGGAGGGGATGGATGTGGCGGAGGTGGAGGGAGCCGATCCGGTGGCCTTCGGCGCGGAGGCGGTCGGTGGCTTCCTTGATGGGTCCGTAGGTGGAGCCCCAGCCGACGAAGAGGAGTTCGCCCTGTTCATCGCCATAGAAGTCGGGGGCGGGGAGGGAGTTGGCGAGTTGCACCAGTTTGCCGCGCCGCTTGGCGGTCATTTCGGCATGCATTTTGGGGTTGGCGGAGGGGTGGCCCCATTCGTCGTGTTCGAGGCCGGTGACGACGGGGTATTTGCCCTCGGCGGAGCGGGAGCCGGGAGGGGAATGCTTGGTGATGGCGTCGAGCGGATAGGGTTTGAAGTTGGCGTCGCGCTCGTTGAGATCGAGGGTGGGTTCGTTCCAGTGTTTTTGGAGATCGGGTTCCTCGAAGGCCTCGATGCGGGTGGCGATGGCCTGATCGGAAAGGATGATGACGGGGGTGGAATACTCGCGGGCGATGCGGCAGGCTTCGATGGCGGTGTAGAAGCAGTCCTCCACGTCGCGAGGGGCGAGGACGACGCGTGGGGAGTCGCCGTGGGAGCCGTAGATGGCCTGCATGAGGTCGGACTGCTCGACGGAGGTGGGGAGGCCGGTGGAGGGGCCGCCGCGCTGGATGTTGACGACGATGAGGGGGAGTTCGGCCATGGTGGCGTAGCCGATGGCCTCGGACTTGAGGGAGAGGCCGGGGCCGGAGGAACCGGTGATGGCGAGGTGGCCGGCGTAGGCGGCGCCGATGGAGATGGAGACGGCGGCGAGTTCGTCTTCCGCCTGGATGAACATGCCGCCGTATTTGGGGAGTTCGGAGCGGAGCATTTCCATGATGGTGGACCAGGGGGTGATGGGGTAGCCTGCGCCGAAGCGGCAGCCGCCGGCGATGAGGCCGAGGGCCAGCATGGTGTTGCCGTCGGTGGAGAGGCGTTTCTCGCCGACGTTTTCGCCGGGGGCGAAGGGCATGTGGTTGACATCGTGGACGGGCCAGGCGGCGCCGGCGTCGAAGGCGAGCTGGGCGTTGCGGAGGATGTCCTCGGACTTGCGGCCGAACTTCCGGGCGACGATGTCGAAGAGCTTGTCGCGGTCGAGTTTGTAAACGGAGCAGAGGACGCCGAGGACGAAGAGGTTTTTGCCGCGGTCCTTGGCGGAGCCGCCGAGGGCCTCGATGGTGGCGGAGGTGAAGGGGACGCCGATGTGGATGATGCCGCGCTCGTCCTTGATTTCCTCGACGGTGTCGGAGTCGTAGAAGCAGATGCCACCGTCCTTGAGAGAGTGGAGGTGGTTGTTGTAGGAGTCCTGGTAGAAGGCGACGAGGGTGTCGGCCTCATCGCCGGGGTGGAGGACCTCGCCGGAGCCGAGGTGGACCTGGAAGATGGAGGGGCCGCCGGAGATGGTGCTGGGGATGGTCATGTAGGTCATGACGTCCTGGGCGGTGGTGCCGGCGAGTTGGGCGAGGAAGGCCCCGATGGACTGGATGCCATCCTGGGAGTGACCGGCGAGGCGGATGACGGCGTTGCGAACTGATTCGCATTGGACGTCCTTGGTGGGAGCGGGGGTGGAACTCATTTACTGGCGATGAGGCTGTGAATAAGGCAAATGGAGATACGCTTGGAATGCCCGGAACGGAAGGAAAAAGGCCGAAAACGGGGCAATCTTGTGGAGGCTGGATACGAGGGGCGGGGGGGAGTTCATGCATCGAAGCGGAGGGTCCTCCGGGAACGGCAAAGTGGAGCCCCGCGAACGGGACTCCACCATGGGGGTTGTGGGTTTTTTGCTCCGGGGGGGTTAAGGAGAGACGGGGCCGACCTCGACGGCGAAGAGCATCTTGCCGAGTTGGGGGAGGACGGCGGGGTTGAGGACGACATCGGCCTGGGTATCGGGGCTGCCGGGGGCGGTGTCGAAGGCGTCGAACTGCATCCAGCTTTCCTTGGGGAAGGAGGGGTTCATGGTGCCGAGGAGGCGGTAGTGGCGGTTGGCGATGATGGGGAAGGAGACCGTGGCGGTTCTGCCTTCCGCAGTTTGCCCGACAGAGAGGGCGCTGATGGCGAAGAAGGAAGAGCCGTCGTCGGCGCGGGTCCCGGCGAGCCATTCATGTTCGTTGCTCTGCTTGTCCTGGTCGAGGTCGCCATCGGCGTCGTCCTGGAGGGCGTTGAGACCGTTGGTGTTCTCGTAGTCGTCGGGGACGGTGTCATTGTCGTCGTCGTCGTCGAGGTGGTTGGGGATGCCGTCGCCGTCGTCGTCGAAATTGGGGTCTTCGGTGTTCTCGTAGGCGAGGTGGGTGGAACTGGTTGCTTCACCGGGTTTCGAGTAGGTCCAGGTGACCTTGCTGAAGTTGAGGCTGAGCATGGCCACGGCGTTCTGGGTGAAGCCGAGGGGGTTTGGCTCGCCGACGACGGGGGAGAGTTCGACGATTTGCACGTGCTCGACGCTCATATGGCCGTAGTTGGGGGAGCTGTCGCCGAGGAGGTAGATGTCCACCTTGGGAAACGTTTTGCCCTGGCACAATGCTTCGAGGAGCTTGGGGAGGGCCTTGTCGGAGACGATGCCGCATTCCAGTTCGGTGGTATCGATGGCGGGAAAGCCGAGGTTGGGGCTGTAGGCCTTGCCGAAGGAAACCACCTCGATGGCACCCGGGTGGCCCGGGGCGTCGGATTCGCCGGGGATGAGGATGGTGCCGTCATGGTCGCGGATTTCCATCACGAAGCGGGGGGCGGCGGTGAGGGGCCCGACGAGGGCGAGGAGGGCCGCAGCTAGGGGGAGGAGGGCTCCCCCCGGCTTGCGAAGTGTGGTCATGTTCATGGTGAGGTCTTCAGTGATGGTTTGTGAAGGGGTGGTGAATCAGGGGGCGCCGGGGGTCGGGGGGCAGGATCCCTGAACTATTTCCCCGGTAGGAGTCTTGGTGTCCTTGTCGAGGACGATGTAGGTCCACTCGACCTCGGTGTAGCCGAGGGTGACTTCCTCGGTGGGGAGGGGATCGCCGGCGGCGTTTCCGTGGAAGGAGTAGCTGGAGATGATGACATCCTTGAGTTTGTAGGTGAGGTAGGGTTCCTGTTTGTTTTTGAAGGTGCCGTCGGGTTGAGGTTCCTGGACGGTGACGGTGAAGTGGATCGTGACCTCTGGAATGTGGACGCCGTTGCAGACGGCCTCGGCGAGTTTGGGGGAGGACTTGTCGAGTTCCTTGACACAGACGATGTCGCCGAGGACGACATCGCCGCGGCTGCGTTGGACGCCTGTGGCTGGGTCGGTGACCGGGGCCCGGAAGATGGGGCTGCTCATGGAGTGGATGATGATCCAGTCCTTGTGGTCGGTGTCGGTGGCCTCGCCATCGATGTCGCCGAGCTTCATGTAGCCGGCGGCTTCGGAGTTGGCGGTGGACCCGAGGAGGGCGAGGGCAGCGCAGGCGGCGAAGGCGCCGGCTGCGTACTTGTTCTTGATGGTGGCTTTCATTGGATTGATTTGGTTTTGATTTTCGCGACTTTCTGTCGGTTGTGTCCTCAATCGGATTGGCGGCGGGGGATTTCCAAAATGGGGTGATTATTTTTTTGGGGCGGGGGATCGTTGATGCAAGGGGGTTTGGAGCGCGGCGGGACTTGCATGGAAATCGGTCTCGTTCGTCTCGGTTGTAGGGACAGAACCAACCGAACCGATGATCACGAGAATCAAACTCCACCTCTGCTGTCCGTGCAGAAATTGGGAGCAGGCCCGCTTCCACTTCGCGGGAATCGTGAGGGAGTTCGTGCCGCAGAAGCTGCAGGTGTATGTGCGGTAGGAGGAGGGTTACAGGTCGGACTCTTCGGCGAAGCGCTGGCGGGCGATGTCGTTGAGGGTGAGGACGCCGAGGAGTTTGCCGGGGTCGGCCTGAGAGACGACGGGGACCATGCGGAAGTCGCGGGCCACCATGCGGTTGGCGATCTCGCGGATGGAGGAGTCGGGGTGGGCGACGGTGAGGTCCTGATCGATGACGAGCCCGCTGGTTTTGAGATCGGGCATGGCGGTTTCGAGTTCGCTGTGGTTGAGGGTGCCGAGGAGGTGGCCCCTGGCATCGACGATGGGGTAGAAGGTGTGTTTGAGGCGGGCCTCGCGGAGGTGTTTGAGGTTTTCGGCGACGGTGGCGGATCCGTCGAGGGTGGTGACCTCGTGGGTCATGATGGTGGAGACGGGGAGGTTGCGGTAGTCCTGGGGGCCGCGGTAGGCGGGCATGCGTTTGAGGGTGATGCCGTCCTGGAGGAGGAGGGAGTTGTAGATGCCGACGGGGCGGAGGCGTTTGGCGAAGCCCCAGGCGAGGATGTTGCCGGCCATGAGGGGGAGGATGAGGGTGTAGTTGCCGGTCATCTCAAAGATGATGATGAGGGAGGTGAAGGGGGAGCGGATGATGGAGGCGAAGGAGGCGCCCATGCCGAGGAGGACGCAGCCTCCGATGACTTGTTCGGCGCCGGGGAAGCCGGGGATGGGGATCTGGTTGTGGAACCAGCTGAGACCGGTGCCGACGAGGCCGCCGAGCATGCCGCCGAGGAAGAGGGCGGGGGAGAAGAGGCCGCCGCTGCCGCCGGAGGAGTAGGTGACCACGACGGCGAGGAGTTTGAGGACGAGGAGGATGGCGAGGACCTGCCAGAGGAGTTCGTTCTCGAAGGCGGAGTCGAGGGATTCGTAGCCGATGGAGAAGACGGAGCGTTCGCCGGTGCCGGAGACGGACTGGGTCCAGAGGAGGCCGCCGATGCCGAGGAGACCGCAGAGGAGGCCGCCGACGGCGGGTTGGAGCCAGAGGGGGAACCAGCGGCGTTGGTTGCGGAGGAAGCCGCGAAGGTTGAGCAGGGCGCTGACGACGAGGTGGCCGAGGAGTCCGGCGAGGAGGCCGAGGGGGATGGCCACGAGCATCCAGAGGGAGACGTGGTAGTCGGTCTGGAGGTGGCCGGAGAGGATGGGTTGGTCGCCGAGGAGTCCGCGGGAGATGGCGGCGGCGACGACCACGGCGACGACGATGCCGCCGAGGGCGCGCATGGAGAAGTTGTCGAGGAGTTCCTCGAAGACGAAGGTGATGGCGGCGAGGGGGGCGTTGAAGGCGGCGGCGAAGCCGGCAGCCATGCCGACGGGGACCATGGCGCGGGAGCGTTGGCCATCGCGAAAGGCCCAACGGCCGAGGGAGGAGGCGATGGCGGAGGACATGTGGGCGGTGGGGCCTTCACGGCCGAGGGCGTTGCCGAAGCCGATGTAGAGGGCGCCGAGGACGAAGCGCCAGACGGCGGCCATGAGGGGGATGCGGCCGCCTTCATTGTAGTAGGCGGCGCGGACCTGGGGGATGCCGCTGCCGGCGGCGCTGGGCGCGAAGAATTTGATGGCGAGACCGACGACGAGACCGGCGACGGCGGGGGCGGCGATCATGATGCAGATGGCGGACGCTCCGCCGAAGCCCTGGGCGCGGGACCAGAGGGCTTCGAAGATGAAGTGGATGGAGAGGTGGAAGGCGACGGCGACGAATCCACAGCAAACCCCGCAGACGATGCAGAGGATGAGGAAGCGCTGGCCTTCGTCGAGGCGCGCCCGCATCCAGTCGGGGAGGGATCTTTTGAGGAAGGGCATTGTTGAAATGCGGAAGGGGGAGTGCGGAATGCGGAAGTGGGAGAGGGTGAACCGCGAATGGACGCGAATGGGGGAGGGGTTATTGGTTATTTGTTATTGGGAAATGGGAAAATGCTAGTCTTGGGCTGGGGCGTCGAGGAGGAGGTTGAGGGCGGCGGGGATGGGGAGGAGGAGGCGGG
>JAQCFL010000085.1 GCA_027619375.1 Verrucomicrobiota bacterium
CCCGACCCACCGGCCCCCCAATCGATCCCCTCGCCCCCAACAACCCCACCCGCAGTCCCAAAATCTCCTCCCCGAGACGAGTCTGGCCGCTTCTTCCGTTCATTGGAACAATCCTAGTGCATTGCCCCGGAAATAGCGGTGCGAAATCCGCGAGGAACTCTTTCCGAGTCCAAAGCGTGACGGGCGGGGTTGAGCAGCTTGCCCACCGTCGCCCGGCGAAGGAGCATTCTTCCCCTAAAAAATTCAGCCCTGGGCCTTTTTTGGCCGAATCTGAAACCAATGTCGTCCGGAAACTCTGATATTTTAAAATTATTGATTAATTTTTAAAGATTCATAGGATCTCATCTCACCTCTTGCTGCTTGATGATTCGTCCGCGATCCTCACTCCTCTTCTCTGCATTCCTCCTCCCCGTCGCGGCTGAGGCGACTTTCTCCATCAATTTCAACTTCAACGGTGGCCTGACCACTTCCCAGCAGGCCGTCTTCAACGAGGCGAAAGCCACTTGGGAGAGCTACATCACGGGCTACCAACCCGGCATCACCCAGACCGGCATCACGATCACCGCCGGTGGTAGCAACATCGACGGCGTCGGCGGAGTCCTCGGTTCCGCCGGCCCCACCTCTGCGGCCTTTCAAGGCGGTTACTGGCTGGCGAGAGATGGCTCCATGAATTTCGACAGCGCCGGCCTCACCGACATGGAGTCCAATGGAATCCTCGACGAGGTCATTACCCACGAAATCGGGCACGTTTTGGGCATCGGCACCCTCTGGAACGAGAATTGGATCCAACTGTACATCAACGGAAGCGGCCAATACACCGGCGCCTTCGCCCTCGACGCCTACCGCGACGAGTTCGACCCCCTGGCCACCTACGTCCCGGTGGAACTCGGCGGCGGAGCCGGCACGGCCGACGCCCACTGGAACGAAAAAGACGGCGGCTTGGGCTCCACCGGCATCACCGACAAATACAGTCGCGATCTGGCCCAGGAACTGATGACCGGGTGGATCGGCGACGACTCCGACAACCACTATATCAGCAACACCACCCTCGGCTCCCTCAAAGACCTCGGCTTCGAAGTTTTCATGCCCATTCCCGAGCCCGGACTCGCCACTTTGACCGGTTTGGCCCTCGTCTGGGCCGGTTTCCGCCGCCGCCGCCCCCTGCGCGGCTGATTGTTCCAAAAAACTAAGCGTTCCCCTCGAACCCTTTTTAGTTGTCCACAGGCCTTAGATATCGGTCCATGAGGCATGCCGGTCGAGGGGCCTGATAGGCGGTCAGTCATGTTTCCAAGGGTCCCCTTCGGGTGGGACCTTTCGCCCTGCCTTCTTCTCGCCGCCACCCTCCTCCTCTCGGCCCCCCCTCTCTCCGCCATTCCGAAAGACCCACCCCCGGCGGAAACTGAACTCCGCACCCTCCCCGGCCCCGAGAATACCGACCCCGCCAACCCGGAGTCGGACCCCTTCTCCCTCTTCCCCGAGATGCCGGACAGTCTCCGGATCGAGAATGACGGCAGCATCGCTTTCGACGGCGAGGGCGGCACCATCATCTACAAGGGCAGCGTCCAGGTCCTCGCCGACAATGGCATCCAACTCTTCGCCGATGAGGCGCTCCTCGACACCAAACAAAAGTTCGTCCGCCTCACCGGAAACGTCAGCATCTACCAGGGCACCGTCCTCCACCGCGGCGAATCCGCCACCTACCACTACGACACCCGGAAACTCGACGCCTCCCAACTGCGCTCCAGCCTCGATCCCATGATGCTCGAAGCAGGCCGCTTCCACACCGTGGACCACGAGGGCAATATCGTCTTCATCGGCGAGGACGCCGGCATCACCACCCACGACGAGGAAGACCCCAGCTACTGGCTGCGGGCCAAAAAGACGGTCGTCATCCCCGGAGACCGCGTCATCTTCCACGATCTGAAGGTCATCGCCGGTGGTCATACCGTCTTCTGGTTACCCTACCTCTCACAACCACTTGACCGACAACTCGGCTACCACTTCCTCCCCGGCGGCCGCTCGAACTGGGGCGCCTTCCTGCTCAACAGCTACGGCGTCATGATCGGCGGAGAGGAGGACCCCGTCACCGGACAACGGGACGACGCCCGCATCCTCGCCAACTTCCACGCCGACATCCTCTCCCGTCGCGGCCTCGCCACCGGCGTCGATTTCATCGACACCCACCTCGACGACAATCCCAACCTCGGCTGGCTGAAGCTCTACTACCTCAATGACCTCAATCCCAACCTCGAACGCGGAGGACAGAAACGCGAATCCGTCAACGAGGACCGCTGGCGCATCCAACTCCGCCAACGGGCCAACCTCGACCTCATCCCCGGTGGGCGGACCTACCTCGATGCCGACCTCACCTTCCTCAGCGACCGCTACTACCTCGAGGACTTCGATCCCTCCACCTTCCGCACCGAACCCGCCCCCGACAACACCCTCGCCTTCGTCCATGAACGGGAGCGCACCCTCTTCACCTTCTGGACCAGGCTCCGCCTCAACGACTTCTACCAATCCGACGAACGCCTCCCGGAATTCGCCATCGACCAGGTCAAGGCGCCCCTCTTCGGCTCTCCCATCATCCACGAGGGCCAGACCACCTTCGGCCTCTACCGCGAGAGAATGCCCGACTTCGCCCGCTCCGATCTCAAGGACGAACAGTCCCTGCTCGCCCCGGGAGATTCGCGCTTCATGGAGATCGACTACCTCCTCGCCGAACACGGCTTCGCCCGCTTCCACACCTGGCAGGAAGCCAGCCTCCCCATCCAAATCGGCGATTGGCTCAACCTCGTCCCAAAAGCCGGGATCGGCTTCACCAACTACTCCAGCGTCCAGGGCCTCGGCGATGACACCAGCCGCCCCCACATCTTCACCGGCATCGATGCCTCCACGAAGTTCTCCCGGAGCTACCCCGACATCCAGAGCGACCGCTGGGGCCTCGATGGTCTGCTCCACATCATTCAGCCCTACGCCTCCCTCTCCTTCTACGAAACCAACGACCTTCCCAGCGACTTCGGACGCATCGATCGCCTCACTGCCAGCACCCGCCCCCGCCCCCTCGCCGTCGGTCGCTTCGCCGCCATCGACGATCTCGAGGACTGGTCCATCCTGCGCCTCGGCGTCCGCAACCGCCTGCTCACCCACCGCGACGACTCCACCCACGAATGGTTGAGCCTCGACACCTACATCGACCTCTTCCTCAGCGATCCAGAGTTCGGCCGCAGCGTTTCCAACCTCTACAACGACCTCGTCTTCCACCCCGTCCCCTGGCTGGACCTCTCCCTCGAAACCCAGATCCCCTTCTTCAACACCCCCGACGATTTCACCGAGGTCGCCGGCGCCGTCCGCTTCATGCCCGACGACGATCTCGAAATCGCCTTCCGTCATCGCTACCTCAGCAATCATCCCATCCTCACCAATTCCCACCGCATCGAACTGCAAACCTACAAACGCTTCAACGAGGACTGGGGCTTCGGCTTCCGCCACCAATGGGAATTCGATACCGGCACCCTCGAGTCGCAGAACTACACCCTCCACCGCAACCTCGACAACTGGGCCATCTCCTTTGGGGCCTTCCAGCGCACCAACAAGGTCCAGGACGAATACGGATTCTACGTGGGCTTTACGCTGAAGGATTTTCCAAGCTTCTCCCTGCCACTCAGCATCGGAGCCGAATAGTCAGCTCATGGCCGCCATCTCCGCCCAGGATCTCCTCGCCCAACTGCAGTGGCGCTACGCCACCAAGGAATTCGATCCGGCCGCCTCCATCCCCGCCGACACCTGGGACGCCCTCGAGCAAAGCCTCGTCCTCACCCCCTCCTCCTTCGGCCTCCAACCCTGGAAATTTCTCGTCCTCACCGACCCCGCCAAAAAGGAGGCGCTCCTCGCACATTCCTGGAACCAACGCCAGGTCGTGGACTGCTCACACTTCGTCGTCTTCGCCGCTCCATCCGCCATCGGAAACGACACCGTGCAGTCCTGGATCGATTGCCTCGCCTCCTCCCGGGATGTCCCCGCCGAAAGCCTCCACGGCTACCAACGGGTCATGGAAGGCTTTCTCAATCAACTCGACGAACAACAACGCCTCGCCTGGGCCCACCGGCAGATCTACATCGCCCTCGGCCAGTTGATGACTTCCGCCGCCCTCCTCGGCGTCGATGCCTGCCCCATGGAGGGCATCGTCCCCGCCGAATACGACCGCGTCCTCGCCCTCTCCAGTCGCAACCTCACCACCAGCGTGGCCTGCGCCCTCGGCTACCGCGCCGACCACGACAAGCACGCCCTCCTCCCCAAGGCCCGCTTCCACCGCAGCGAGGTCATCGAGCACCACGCCTGAACGCCAAGGGCCATCAAGGCCCCAGCAACAACTGCTGCTCCTTCTTGATCGTCACGTAGCGGTCATTGATCGCCCGCAGCACCTCTCCCGCCAGCGCCTTATTGCGGTCAAGGTAGAGGACCATCATCCGATCCTCTTCCTTTCCAGGCTTCACAATGAGCTTTTTACGCATGTGCGCCAGGGCCTCCTCCTCGCTCTCCATGCCCCAGTGCTCCACCAGCCCCAGATCTGCAATCACTCCCTTCAACAATTCATCCGAAACCAGCAGGGTCCTCTCCGATTCCACCACCTGCCGCATCGTCACCCCCTCAGGCAGGGAAATTCGGTAGTTGCCCGCCGCCCCGTCGTGCCGGGTTTGCCAGCGCCAGCCAATATAACCCACCCCGCCCAGCCCAATCAGCATGACGATCGCAATGGCTATCAGGATCGTTCGGCGGGACATTCCCTGAGTTCTAGCAGACCACCGCCTCCCGCCAAGCGATTCCTTGGCAAAATTGTCGATCACACTTGCCCGTCGCCCCTCCTTCGTCCCACGTTCGCGCATGGAGTTCCCTCCCACCAACGCGGTCCTGCATTCCCTGCCCGGCGGTCTCACCGTCATCCTCGACGAAGACGCTTCCGCCCCCGTGGTCAGCGCTCAGATGTGGGTCGAAACCGGAAGCCAGCACGAGGGTTCCCTCGCCGGCGCCGGCCTCTCCCATCTCCTCGAGCACATGGTCTTCAAAGGCACCCGCCACATCCCCTGCGCCGACCTCGCCAGCATGGTCAATGCCGCGGGAGGTCAATGGAACGCCTACACCAGCTTCGACCGAACCGTTTACTACATCGACGGCCCCTCCGATTCCCTCCCCACCTTCCTCGAGGTCCTCTTCGAACTGACCTTCCACCCCGCCTTCCCCGTCGAGGATTTCGAAACGGAAAAGGATGTCATCCGCCGCGAGATCGACATGGGCAACGACGACCCCGACAGCGCCTCCAGCCAGCTGCTCTTCCACACCTTCTTCCAACGCGACCCCCGCCGCCATCCGGTCATCGGACACCTCGATCTCTTCAACCGCATCACCCACGAGGACATGGTGCACTACCACCAAACGCGCTACGTTCCCTCCAACGCGTTCTTCGTCCTCTCCGGGGCCTTCGATCCCGCCGCCGTTCTCGAAAAAATCCGCGAGTACATCACCGACATCACCGCCGGCCCCCTCGTCGAACCGGTCCTCACCCCCGAACCCCGCCAACTCGGCCGCCGCGTCTCGCGCGAAACCTTCGCCGTCCCCATCAGCAAAACCACCCTCGCCTGGCAAACCATCGGACTCGATCACCCCGACGCCCCCGCCCTCGAACTCCTCTCCCAAATCGTCTGCGGCGGCAACTCCTCCCCGCTCTATCAGAAACTCCACGAGGAAACCGGACTCGCCCACCACATCGGCTCATGGGCCTGGACCCCCGCCGAGGGCCCCGGCATGTTCAGCGTTTCCGCCGAGGTCGATCACGACAAACGCGACGCCCTCGAGGAAGCCATCATCACCGAACTCAAGCTCGCCCTGCAGGGCGACCTCACCACCCAACTCGCCAAGGCCCGCCGCATGGTCTCCGCCGCCCAGTTCCGCTCCCTCTCCACGGCCTCCGGCCGCGCCTCCGATCTGGCCTCCAACTGGCACGAGGCCCGCCACCTCGACTTCACCCGCCTCTACCTCCTACAACTCGAAACAGTCACCCCCGCGGACCTCCTGCGCGTCGCCCACACTTACCTCCGCGACGATCGCCTCACCATCACTTCCCTCGACCCCAAGCAGCGCCGCGCCCCCTCCACGCAGAAATCCCAACGCAGCGCACCGGGCGAAATCACCTCGCACACCCTCTCCAACGGCCTCCAACTCGTCCATCGCCACGACCCGCGCGTCCCTACCGTTTACCTCCAGGCCGCCTTCCAAACCGGCCTGCCCTCCGAGACACCCGCCACCAACGGCATCAACCGCCTCCACAGCACCCTCCTCACCATGGGGACCACCTCCCGCTCCTCCGCCGAGATCGCCGAGGAAATCGAATCACTCGGCGCCAGCCTCCGCGCCAGCTCCGGCAACAACACCACCATCGTCTCCACCTTCTGCCTCACCCCCGACCTCCGCAAGGTCCTCGAGGTGGCCTCCGATGTCCTCCTCCATCCCACCTTCCCCCAGTCCGCCCTCGAACGCGAACGCGACACCCAGCTCGCCGACCTCGAGGACGACCTCGAGGATCCCGTGAAGACGGCCTTCCGCACCCTCCGCAAACAACTCTTCGGAAACCAACACTACGGACTCCCCCGCCTCGGCTCGGACGAGTCCCTCATGCAGCTCACCCCCGAGCTCATTCAGCAACACCACCAGCGCCACATCACCGGCGGCAACGGCGCCCTCGCCCTCTTCGGCGATGTCTCCCGAGACGAGGCCATCGCCCTCTGCGAGGAATTTTTCGCCCCCCTCCCCGCCGGCAGCCCGCCCTCCTCCCACCAACACAGCGCCACCGGCACCGGCGAAATTCTCAGCCACCTCGACAAACAACAGGCCGTCCTCGCCATCGGCTATCCCGGCGCCTCCGCCGTCTCCGACGACGCCCCCGCCCTCGAACTCATCCACGATTACCTCTCCAACATGGCCGGCCCCCTCTTCACGAAGATCCGCGAGGAACTCGGCCTCGCCTACTTCGTCAGCGCCACCCAGTTCCACGGCCTCGGCACCGGCCTCTTCGCCTTCTACCTCGGCACCTCCCCCGACCAGATCGATCTGGCCCGCGTCAACCTCGTCGCCGAAATCGCCCGCCTCGCCAAGGAGGGCATCCCCGACGAACCCCTCCAACACAGCAAAACCAGCCTCCTCGCCGCCGACGCCCTCGAAAACCAATCCAACCGCGCCATGGCCCAGACCTGCGTCATCAACACCCTCCTCGGCCTCGGCCCCCTCCACCACGTGGAAAGCGCCAAACGCATGGCCGCCCTCACCGCCAACGACATCCGCGAGGTCGCCGCACGCTATTTCGCCGGGATCGAGCCCGTCATTGCCACCGTTCTGCCAAACACCTAATCTCCCCCTCCGATGGATACCGATTCCCGCTTCACCGACTTCATCCTCCTCCAGGCCCAGAGCGCCGGGCTCTTCCTCGGACAGATCCCCCACCCCGGCACCGGCAAGACCGCCGTCAACCTCGCCGCGGCCCGCTCCGTGCTCGACTGCCTCGAAATGCTCGTCGCCAAAACCAAGGGCAACCTCAACGACGAGGAGACCAAACTCCTTCAGTCCGCCCTCCTCAATCTCACCACCCTCTACTCCAACATCGAACGCAATTCCGACGATGATTAAGCCCTTCAAGATCCAGAACGTGGAGGTCGGCAACGGCAAACTCTTCTTCCTCCTCGGCCCCTGCGCCCTGGAAAGCGAGGACTTCGCCTGGGAAATGGCCCGCGCCATCCACGCCATCGCCACCACCCTTGGCATCCCCTTCCTCTTCAAGGCCTCCTATGACAAGGCCAACCGCACCTCCGTCTCCTCCTTTCGCGGCCCCGGTGTCCAGGAAGGCTGCCGCATCCTCGGAGCCATCGGCAAGGAACTCGGCGTCCCCGTCACCACCGATGTCCACACCGCCCGGGAGGCCGAAATCGCCGCCGAACACATCGACCTCCTCCAGGTCCCCGCCTTCCTCTGCCGCCAGTCCGATCTCCTCGAGGCCTGCGCCAAAACCGGCCGCGCCGTCAATGTGAAGAAAGGCCAGTTCCTCGCCCCCTGGGACACTGTCAACATCGCCGATAAACTCCGCACCTTCGGCTGCGACCGCTTCCTCATCACCGAACGCGGCACCACCTTCGGCTACAACAACCTCGTCGCCGACATGCGCTCCCTCTACTGGATGCGCAAAGAGGGCCTCCCCGTCATCTTCGACGCCACCCACTCCGTCCAACGCCCCGGCGGACTCGGCGGCACCACCGGCGGCGATGGAGAACTCGCCCCCGTCCTCGCCCGCGCCGCCGTCGCCACCGGAGTCGATGGCGTCTTCATGGAAACCCACTCCAATCCCGAAAAAGCCTTCTCCGACGGCCCCAACCAAATCCCCCTCAACGACTTGGAGGGCGTCCTGCGACAACTCGTTGCAGTCCACGCCGCCATCGCCTAAGCTCCGCCAACCGCCGTCCACATGCGTCTCGCCTCCCTTTCCCTGCTCCTCCTCGCTCCAGCCCTGCTGGCCGCCCCCGAGAAACCGGAAAAGCCGGGCATCTCCCCCGCCCTCGACCTCCTCCCCGAGGGCAGCACCCTCAAGGACGTCTCCCTCCCCCGCTACGACAAGGACAAGAAGCCCTCCGCCCTCCTCCGCGCCGGCCTCATGGTGGTCGTCTCCGAACAACACGTCTCCGGCCAGAACGTCGAACTCCGCGTCTTCGAACCAAGCGGCGCCACCAAAATCAAGGTCCACATGGGCGCCGCCGACTACCACGTCGATACCGGCCACCTCGAAGCCACCGAATTCCTCACCCTCGAGGGCGACAACTTCAACGCCCGCGGCTCCGGCGCCATCTTCCACCTCGAGGGCCGCAGCGGCTTCCTCTACGGTCCCGTCACCACCACCTTCACCGAGACAACAAAAGAGACCTCCACCACCATGAACCTCAGCCCATCCTCGCTCACCGCGCTCGCCCTCCTCGGCCTGACCGGCTTCTCCCTCGCCGAACCACCCGAAGCCCTCACCCCTGACGAACTCGCCCTCCTCAACGAGCGCGGCAAACCCGCCGCCGGAGTCCTCGCCTCCCAGACCGGCACCATCAAACGCGGCCTCATCGGCACCGACCAACTCGCCCAATCCGCCGACCTCTCCCTCCGCACCTTCGTCAAGGAAGTCCAGCGACCCGAACTCCTCACCATCGCCGCCGACGCTCCCAAACCGGAACCCGTCCCGGAACCAAAAATCGACCCCGCCAAAACCACCACCATCACCTGCGCCGGCGGCCTCTTCTTCGATGTCGAAAAGTCACACGTCGTTTACCTCAAGGACGTCGTCGTCAAAAAACCCGATTTCACCCTCACCGCCGGCAAGGAACTGAAAGTGTTCCTTGCCAAGAAGCCCGTCAAGGAAGGGGAGGAAAAACCCGACGGCATCGGCGCCTTCGATGACATCGAAACCATCGTCGCCACCGGCGGCATCAAGGTCACCCGCAAGGACGACAAGGGCCAGCTCCTGACCGCCACCGCCGACACCGCTACCTACGACGCCAAATCAGGCGACATCGTCCTCCGCGGCGGCTTCCCCCGCGTCCAGCAGGGCCCCAACTTTGTCCGCGCCCTTGAAGCCGGTCTCTACGTCCGCATCTACGCCAACGGCAAGGGCTACTTCGAACCCGGCAAATGGGAAACCAGCCTCGTCAATCCCGACAAAGGTAAGAAACCCAACTAACCCCCCTTCGCTCCCGTGGAAGATTTCCTCAGCGCCCCCAGCGCCAAACCCACCCCCGCCCCCGAGGACGCCGTCCTCGCCGTGCAGGGCCTTCGCAAAATTTATGGCGGGCGCCCCGTCGTGCAAAACGTCAGCCTCCACGTCCGCCCCCGCGAGGTCGTCGGCCTCCTCGGCCCCAACGGCGCCGGCAAAACCACCACCTTCTACATGGTCGCCGGCCTCGTCACTCCCAACGCCGGCACCGTCAAAATGGGCGACAAGGTCGTCACCCGCATGCCCATGTACAAACGGGCCCGCCTCGGCCTCGGCTACCTCCCCCAGGAGGAATCCATCTTCCGCGGTCTCTCCGTCGAAGACAACCTCCTCGCCATCCTCGAAACCCGCCGCGACCTCTCCCGCAAGGACCGCTACCTCAAATGCGACTCCCTCCTCGAGCGCTTCGGCATCGGAAACGTCCGCAAATCCACCGCCCTCTCCCTCTCCGGCGGTGAAAAACGCCGCCTCTCCATCGCCCGCGCCCTCTGCACCGAGCCCTCCCTCCTCATGCTCGACGAACCGTTCAGCGGCGTCGACCCCATCGCCGTCCTCGACATCCAGCGCATCATCACCGACCTCCGCGAACAGGACGGCCTCGCCCTCGTCATTACCGATCACAACGTCCGCGAAACCCTCCAGATCGTCGATCGCGCCTACCTCCTCCTCGAAGGCCGCGTCGTCCTCGAAGGCGCCTCCGACGAACTCGCCAACGACCCCGTCGCCCGCCGCCACTACCTCGGCGAAAACTTCCGCATCTAAGCCTTCCAACCACCCTTCCCGCGTAGCTGGCCCTCTCCCCTCCCGCCTAGCGGCGCCTCTGCGAGGCGTCGGCGGCTCCACCCCTCGCCCTTCCAAAGCCCCTCCCGCATCCACCCTCCCCTTCCCGCACCCACCCGCACCCACCAGATCCACCACATCCACCACATCCACCACATCCACCACATCCACCACATCCACCCCAGCCACCCCAGCCACCCCAGCCACCCCAGCCACCACATCCACCCCAGCCGCGCCAGGCGCGCCTGGGAGATGCGCTGCTACGATTTCCCAACCGACAATTTCCAAATAAATTTCAATTCCAAGACCAAATCTCAACTGCGGAAGCTCGTTGCCACATCCGGAATGACCGAATGACAGGCACCATCGCCTTGGCAACGGATAATCCAACCTCGGACATCCCCAAAAAATGCGCCCCGTACCCACCCAGTAAGCACACCCCTTTTCGCCAAACTCCCCCCAACCCACGCACTTCCAATCCTTCCCCCCACCTCCACCAAAATAAGATCGCTTTTTGCCAACTCGTGCTTGGCGAACATTGAAATCCTGCGCTAGTATGTCAAATGCCCGGTAGGACCTTAGACCTCCTTCCGGCCAAACCAAAAAACGAGAACAAAAGATGCAAACTGCAAACGCGAATCCAAACATCACCGTCACCGTCCGCCATGAAACCGTCACCGATTCCCTTCGCGATTACGCCCTTAAAAAGATCGAGGGCCTCCATCTAGACTACCCCCGCATCATCGAGGCCAAGGCCATTCTCGATGTCCAAAAAAACCGCCACGTCGCGGAAATCATCCTCTTCTGCGCCAACCACATCACCATCGACGCCTCCTCCGAAACCGAAGACATGTACAAGAGCATTGATGAAACGATCGACAAGATCGCCCGCCGCATGCGGAAACACAAAACCCGCCTCCTCAAGAAACACCGCCCCCGCCCCGAGGACACCATCAAGCACTTCGACGAAAAGGTCTTCTCCGCCGACTACCTCGACGCCCTCATCGACGGCCCCGATGGCGAAGTAGGCGGGGAACCGGAACCCCTTCTCATCCACCGCGAAAGCTACCGCCTCCGCACCCTCTACAAGGAGGAGGCCATCATGGAACTCGAACTCTCCGACCGCCCCTTCGTTTATTACAAGAACGCCCGACGGGGTGTCTTGCAGATCGTCTACCGCCGGCAAGACGGCGAATACTCGGTGGTCGAACTTGGCCCGGATAAGATCTAACAATCCCCGGTCGCCAAAAAACAACGCCGGCAGGGCCACCCCCTGCCGGCTTTTTTGCGCCCCCCCCCCCCCCC
>JAQCFL010000086.1 GCA_027619375.1 Verrucomicrobiota bacterium
CTTGTTTCACCAACTCGGGGACTTGCCAGAGCCGGAATTCACCCACAGATTCTGCTGAAGAGCCAAAAAAATACATTGCCTGCCGGTGGCTGGAGCCTCAGCATTCACCTAGTCGTGAAATTGCAATTGCCCGCCCCGGCCCCGGCCCCGGGCATCGTTAAGCCCCAGCTTCCTCTCTCGACCCCGAACACCAAACCCATGAAACCCATGAATCTATCATCCACCCTCCGCCTGCTCCGTCGCGGCCTTCTGGCCGCCCTCCTGGCCGCCCCTGCCGCGCACGCGGCCGATGGCGTCTGGAACGGCTCCTCCGACACGCTCTGGTCCACTCCCGCCAACTGGGACTCCGGCATTGCCGACGACACCGGCTTCACCGCCGACTTCAACAGCCTCGATCCCCTCACCGACCAGTTCGTCGATCTCGACAGCCCCCGCACCATCGGCAACCTCATCTTCGGCGACACCGACCCCGCCACCACCCCCGCCGGCTGGACCCTGACCAACAACGCCACGCCCACCAACATCCTGACCCTCGCCGGCACCACCCCCACCATCACGGTCAATGCCCTCGACACGGGAAAGCTCGTCCTGATCAGCGCGTCCATCGACGGCACTTCCGGCCTCACCATGGTCGGCCCCGGCACCCTCCGGCTTGCCGCTGCCAATACCTACTCGGGCGGCACCGTGATCGACGGTGGCACCCTGCAGATCACCGCCAACAACAATTTCGGTGCCTATCCGGGCACCCCCGATCCCGCCAATATAAGCATCAACAACGGGGGGAGCATCCTGCTGGGGAACAACACCAATACCGACTTGAACACCAATCGCGGGATCACGCTCGGCGCGGGCATCCAGAATTTCGTGAAATGGTCCAGAAAAACCGCCACGATCCGCGGCATCATCAGCGGGGCGGGCGGCCTGAACTTCGACGATAATACCGCCCCCGGCGCCGATGGCGGAGGCGGCGGACGCTATCAGATCAACGCAGCGAACACCTACCACGGAGACACGACCATTACCTTCAAGGGGATCAAGGATCCCGGCGTCGTCCTGAAAAACAAACTTGCCCTGCAGAACACCACCCTCGACTACAACAACGCCAATGCCACCGGGGCGGACCTGATCTGGTTCAACGGCGGGGTGACCGACTACACCGACGGCTTCACCCTCGGCGGCCTGAAGGGCGACAAAGCCTTGAATCTTTCCCCCCAGGGCCAGACGGCCAAGAACCTGAGGATCGGCAACAACGGCCAGAACACCCTGTTTAGCGGAGTGATCAAGAGCAGCAACGACGCCAACGCCGGGATCACCAAGATTGGCAGTGGCACCCTCACCCTCAACGCCAACAACACCTACGCCGGTCCCACTGCGGTTTCCGAAGGCACCCTCAAACTCGGTGCCACGGGCAATATCACCAGCAGTTCCGGCCTCACCCTGAATCCCGGCGGAGTCTTCGACACCTCCGCCAAGGCATCCTTCTTCATTCCGCCCGGCAAACCCCACACCTTCCACCTCGATGGCACCGGTTCGGGCTCCAGCGGGCGGATCCTCGCCAGCGGCCTCGACATCGACAACGCCGCCGTGGTCATTGAGCTGGACACCGCGCTCGATGACGCCGCCTACGTTCTCGCGAACTACACCACCCTCTCGGGCTCGCTCGATGTCTTCGCTTCCGTGATCTGGGTGCCCAGTCAGCCGGCCGGATACACCATCGATTACGCCCACGCTGGCGGAACCCAGATCGCCGTCGTCTCCGGCGCCCCCGCATCTCCGTTCGACACCTGGGCGCTCGCCAAGGGCCTCGACGGCACCGCCGGCAAGGAAAACGGCCCGAACGACAACCCCGACACCGACGGCCAGACAAACCTTCGCGAGTTCGGCTTCAACGGTGACCCGCTCAACGGCGCAAACAACGCCAAGATCTTCGGCCTCACTGAAGACAGCGACTTCGACTCACCCGACACCGCCAGGGAAATGATCCTCACCATCGCAGTGCGTGCCGGCACCCCGGTCTTCAGCGGCTCCCCCTCACCCACCGCCTCCAAGGACGGCATCACCTACACGGTCGAGGGCAGCACCACCCTGAGCAGCTTCCCAACCGTCGTCAACGTGGTGCTCACCCCGGTCACCACCGACTTGCCCCCCGCCGGCGCCGGCTACGAATACCGCAGCTTCAGCCTCGCCGGCTCCAACGGGCTCCCCGACCTCGGCTTCCTCCACGCCAAAGTCTTGATGCCGTAGCCGGGAAAGGAGAGGAGAGGTGTCAGTCAAGAATGACATGTGGTTAGGGCGAGCGGCGCTCAAGGAAGACGAATATGGGACCCTATCGGGATTCAATTTAATGGGTGAAGTATAGTTCTCTTCGTCCCGGAGGGACATCGTACGGTAGCCGGTGGTACCACCACCGGACTTTAGCCAGTCAGTTGATTGGCACCCCGGAGGGGCGCGGGAGCGGGCGGAACACAACGAGATCAGTTCAATCCGGATGCCATGATCTACCGCGCCCCTCCGGGGTGCTCGTCCAGGCGACGATGAGACCCGGTGGTGGCACCACCGGCTACCGTACCAAGTCCCTCCGGGACATACTGAACCCAACGACAGGGCGCCCCATTCAAGCGGCATTCCGGGCCATTCGGGTTAAGGCCCTTCCTCGTCACTCAAGTCCCGTCCACCCCCCCCGCACCGGGCCGTTGTCCGAACTGTAAATGACCAGCGTTCTTTCCGTCAACTTCAGGCGATCCAGCGCCGCCAGCACCTCGCCAATCCGATCATCGGCCAAGATAAAAACGATGTTGGCTTGGCCGCTGCTTCAGCACCAAACGGAGCGAACGGCAGGAAGACGCCGGGGAACGAAGGGATGTAGTTCATGACCTCCGCCCGCTCACTACTTCGCCGCCTTCCCCTTCCGCAGCTTGATCTCCGCATCATTGGCCTGCTTCGCCCCCGGGGTGCTGCGGCCGTTCGCCACGAACTGCTCCAGCAACTTGGTCAGGCGCTCCACTTCCTCGGGATACCTGTCCTGCACGTTCTCCGATTCCGCCAAGTCGTTCTCAAGATCGTAGAGCTGCGTGGCGGGAAGCTCCTGCGCCTCCTTGCTGCCGGGCCTCGGCTCACTCCAACCGCCCGAGTCCCCGCAAAGCTCCAGCTTCCACTTGCCCTGCCGGATGGCGAAGGATCCGTTGATGGAATGATGCACCACCGCCTCATGCAGCGGCCCCTTGTCCTCACCCAGCAGCGCCGGCAGAATGCTGACGCTGTCCTCTCCCGCGTTGTCCGGCAGCCTCTCACCCACTATCTCCGCACAGGTCGCCATCAGGTCGGTCAAACAAATGGTCTGCGCGGATCGACTCCCCGCCTTCACCCGCTCCGGCCAGCGGGCCAGGAAGGGAATGCGGTGACCACCATCGAAGATGTCCGCCTTGTGCCCCCGCAGATCGCCGTTCGGAAAGTGCCCCTTCGCCTGCAGACCCGGAATCTTCGCCGCCGGCGAGCACCCGTTGTCGCTGGTCATGATCACCAGTGTGTTCTTCGCCACCCCCGCCTTCTCCAGCGCCGCAAGCACCTCTCCCACCGCCCAGTCCGTTTCCATCACGAAGTCGCCATAGGATCCAATGCCACTTTTCCCCTGCCATTCCTTCGAGGGAACGATCGGTGTGTGCGGCGAGGCCAGCGGCATGTAGAGAAAGAACGGCTCCCCCGCCGCAGCCCGTTCGCCGATGAACTCCACCGCCTTCCGCGCCAGGGTCGGCAGGACATCCACCGCTTCAAAACTCTCCGCCGCCGGACCACTCCGCACCCAGCTCTTCGTCGTCGTCAGCGGCTCGGTGAACCGATCATTGTCGATGAAGGCGAAGGGCGGCATGTCCAGCGATGCGGCGATCCCGAAATAGCGGTCAAACCCCCGCGTGGTCGGTCCATCGGTGATCTCCGGCGAGGGCTTCCCCTTCTCGATCCCCATCCCCAAATGCCACTTCCCGAAGCAGGCCGTCGTGTATCCCTGCTTCTTCATCAGCGCCGGCACCGTCAGGCGATCCTTCGCAATCAATGGCTCGTTGTAGCCCAGCAACACCCCCGACTGCAACTTGCTCCGCCAGTTGTAGCGCCCCGTCAAAATGCCGTAGCGGGTCGGTGTGCACACCGAGGAACTGGAATGCGCATCGGTGAAGATCATCCCTTCCGCCGCGATCCTGTCCATGTGCGGTGTGGCGATCTTCCCGCGCTTCGGATTCAGAACCTGCACGTCCCCATAGCCCATGTCATCGGCAAGGATGTAAACGATGTTCGGCTTGGAGGACTCCGCTGCGCTCAGTCCCGCAAGCGGGGAAACTATCAGGGTGGCGAGTAGGGCGATGGTGTGTTTCATGGTTTCCAGTCAATGCGGGCGGGTTCTGTGTCGAGATCAACGAAGGCCGAGGCGTGGGCGAACTCCCGTTCGTTCCAACCGGTCCGTTTCGCCTCGCCACACGGTTCCCCGGGCGGCTTGTCGATCTCCGAATACCTGTCGAAGGCGCCGGGACTTTCAGAGTAGCCCCACCTTTCGATAGAACAACACCTTCGCGTCCGGCCTCCGCAGCTTGATCTGCCGCGCGGCCTCCGCAATGCCCGCCTCCACGTTCCCCCGCCAGCGCACCGCCCGACCCTTCTCGATGGCGATCAGATCAACTACTCCGGCAACAATTCCACCGTGGTAAAGTAGGCACCCCCGGCTTTGCCGTCCTGATCATAAAGCCGTGTCCAAAGCTCCGTCTTTCCCGCCGGAAGATCCATCTCAAAAACCACCCCCTTCGTTCCAACCTCCACCGGGGACTCCCCCTTCTGACCGCCAATCTCCACCGTCGCGCGAACCGCCCTCACCGCCACATCCGCCTCCACAGGCCACTGCCGCAGCGTGAACCGATAGCGACCCGCATTCTTCACGTCCACATTCCACGGACCGGTCAACCGCGGCAGTCTCTTGATCATGCCGAAATTCCAAGGCGGATTCCCCTGCCGCAAATACCAATCCTGCGAACAAAGCACGGTGGGATTCTCCAGTGGACCGCCCAGGTCAATCGCCACCGGCGTCATCCGCGGCGACACCGACTTCCAAAACGGCTCATAGAGGGCCCGCAACTTCTCCACCACCTCCGGATGCGCCGCCGCAACATCCTCCCGCTGCGCCGGATCCTTGCCGAGATCGTAGAGCTCCTTCCCATCGATCAGCCGCCAACGATCCTTCAGCACACAGGAATACTCCCACTCCTTCGCCGGTCCGCTGAATCCCGGCCCACCAAAATACTGCATCACCAGATGCTTCCGTCCGGGCGACGCCTCAGCCGATCTCAACTGCGCCGCAAAGGACACCCCGTCCGGCCGATGACTCGCCGGCACATCCACCCCGCAAAGCTCCGCCAAAGTCGGCAACACATCCAGATGAGCCGCCAACGAGGTCACATCCCGACCACCGACCACTCCCCCGGCGGGCCAGTACATGAAAAACGGCACGCGGTGCCCCCCCTCATAAATCGACGACTTCTTCCCCCGCATCCCCGCATTGTAGCCCTCCACCGCTTCTGAGGTGAGGCCCTTGAACACCGCCCCGTTCGCCGTGCCGTTGTCCGTCATGAAAATCAGAATGGTATTCTCCGCGAGGCCCAACTCCGCCAAGCGCTTCCGCAGCACGCCGAGGTTGTGATCAACATTCGCAATCATCCCATAGAAACTCGCCCCCCCACCCCACTTCACCGCATCCCCATAGGGCGCACTCCATTCCGGACCGACCAAATATGGACCATGCGGCGCATTCGTCGCCAGATAGAGAAAGAACGGTTTCTCCTTGTTCCGCTCGATGAACCGCAGCCCCTCCCGAATCCACACATCCGTACAGTAACCCTCAAACTTCTCGAACGTCCCGTTCCGCTCGTAGGTGTCGTCGAAATAATCGTTCCCCCAATAATCGGACGCCTGCCCCACTCCCCCGCATCGATGCCACACCACATCCTGAAATCCACGGTCCTGCGGCCGATGCGGCGCGTTGTCCCCCAGATGCCACTTCCCCACCATCCCCGTCACATACCCCGCATCCGCAAACACATTGGCGATCGTCCGCTCGTCCGTATGCAGCATCGTTCGCCCCGAACTGGTCCGGTAGGCCCCCGTCCGCCCCGGATCGCGTCCCGTCATCAGCGCCGCACGGGTCGGGGTGCAAAATGCACTGACGTGAAAGTCGGTCATCCGCACCGACTCCGCATGCAACCGATCCAGATGCGGCGTCTTGAGAATCGGATTCCCGTGACAGCCCAAATCCCCATAACCCTGATCATCGGTCATGATCAGGATCACATTCGGTCGGCCCAATTCAGCGACCGCCCATCCGGGAAGCAACCCGACCAGCAGCACGATCATCCCGCCCAGAACAGGATTCATGCGAATTGACCCGATCACGGCTTCTCTCTTCTCTTCTCCGCCCATTTCACGGCATCCGGCCTGGTTGGTCCGGGTTCAAAGAACCGCACATTCTCTCCCGCCCGGTCATGGTCCCCGATATCACTCCACGCCCACTCCGCCAACCCAAAAAGACGCTCCCTTTGAAACCGCGCAACGGACCCGCCGTGCTCAGCACCCCTCCCGCCGGATCATTGTCCGAGGTGAAGAGCACCAACGTGTGCTCATCAAGACCCTGCGCCTTCAAGGTGTCAAGAATCCGACCCACCGACCAATCGATCTCCTCGATCACGTCGCCATACGGCCCATACCGCGACTTGCCCTTGAAAAATAGTCGAACCCCTGCGCATTCGGCATCGTCACCGCATCAAAACCACCCGGTCCCTTGCCCGGCGCACCCAGATGCCACTTCCCGATGAGCTCCGTCGCATACCCCGCCTACTTCAACACCTCTGCCATGGTCACCTCCTCGGGATGCGGCACGGTGTGCAACTGCTTCACATTCCCCGGTTCCCCCACCCGGATCGGATACGACCCGGTCATCAACGCGGCCCGCGACACCCCGCAAACCGACTGCGCATAAAAATTTGTCAGCTTCAACCCCTCCGCCGCCATGCGGTCGATGCGCGGCGTCCTGATGGTCATCGACCCAAAACACCCCAGATCCTGATACCCCTGATCATCCGCAAAAATCAGGATGATGTTGGGACTGGAACCCTCCGCCGCGATCAGCCCACCAATCGGCAGGAACAGCAGGGAGGAAAAAAGGGTGAGGCTGATGTTCATGGGATGGATTAAGAATACCCGGCCTATACCTTGGGCACGTCAACATACTACCGGAACTTCCCCCCCTAAAACAAGAACCCTGCCCCCCGCTCCCCAACTAAACCGTCGACCACGTCATTAACGCTTCTGCCGTACCTATCTGTCGGCTAATTCGGTGCGCAACAGTTTTTTGGGAAGTGGCTGGGGTAGGAATGGGGGGTTCGAGGATCGAAGGGGGCGGGTTTGGCGAGGGCTGCCTGCGCCCTGTTGGGGCTGGGGGAGGGAGGAGAGGCCGCAAGCCGGGGGACTGCTCTGCGGCCTGCCGGGTCCCTCTGTAGTCCTGTCCCTCTGTAGTCCCCTACGCCCCGTTGGGGCTGGGGATTGTTGGAGGTGGCGATACCCCGGGGTGAACCCGCGGGGCTAAGTGCCTGCGCCCTGTTGGGGCTGGGGAAGGGAGGGACAGGTGGGGGAGGGAGGGACAGGTCATCCATCTGGACACGGGGCCGGCTCTTCGGTACCCCGCGACGCGGGGGGTGGTTTCGCCGAAGGTGAAACGTCACCGTAGCCCGGGGCCGGCGCGGAGCGGCGACCCCGGGATGGGGTGGCGACAAGTTCGCCACGCTGAAGGCGTGCGTCACGGGCGGGGCGGAACGGTGAAGCACGCCTTCAGCGTGCGGAAATTATTTGTGGCGGACCTGGAGAATGGTCGGGGCGACCATTCCCCAGGCTACGGTGGGTGTTGGTCGTTGGCCAACGGTGGTGGGGCGGCCAACCGAGATGAGGGGGATCAACCGGGGATAGGGGAGATCAAACAAAGGGACAGGCCAGAATGGCACGCTCAAATCTGGCCAGCCACGCGGCCCGCTCTTCTTCGGTGTATCGTCGGTAAGACATGGCCCCGAGCATAGCCCGCCCCCGCCGCCCGGGCAGGAAACCCGCAGGGGGTTGCTCGGACGCTTACATCCAATCGGCCTTCGTCGGCTCTGGAGCCCGAACGAAACCGAGATCGCCGCCCACCAAACCCCCGACCAATCACCGGCATGCCCTGCCCTCATCGTGAAAAATCGGCGGCACTGGACTCAAGTCCGACAGCCTGCTAGCGGGGGAGCAGGGCGATCAATCTCACCCAGGCTGAAATTCCTTAGCAGAACCGTCACCAGAGGTATCGCAATTTCAATCACTCCGGAGTCTAGTGAAGCGAATTTCAATGCGACGATCGGCTTCCCGCCCCGCTTTCGAGGAGTCGACCGGAAAAAGCTGTGCAGCCGAATAGGTGCGGTAAGTCATTTGGCGGACGCGATTCATTCCATCGACAGTCAGCCCATCCTTGATGTCCAGCGACTGCAAAATTTCATTCAGCATCGCTTTAACTGCGATTGCTCTTGCGAGACCAAGCTCGCAGTTAGATCCGAATTCAAGACTATTGATGGGCTTATTCCCCGCGAAGACGTCTTCCAAGTTTATATCGACGTTGCTACTTCCGCCGACCTGAACATTGTCTGTGTGCCCAATAATCTCAATCACCTCAACGTTTGAAGGAGAATTGAGCGCGTCGATCACGGCTTGCCGCTTTTCCGATTTGAAACGTCTCTCGAAATCAGCTGGCACCGTTGCCTGAAGAGATGGAAAGACGAAACTCTCATCCTGAGTCAGGACAATGTTGGGAGGCTCGTCGTGGGGGACTTTGCTGCGCAATTCTGCAAGAGCTCCTTCCGCAGAAAGTCGTTCACGCTCGGATTTCTCAAGGTCTATTTCTAGACGCTGGTTTGCATCCTTTTGCTGCGCAAGATCATTTTCAAGCCTTTGGATTCTGTCGGCGAGTTCCGATTCCCTCCCTACGAGATTCTCCAATCTGGATATTTCCTCCTTGAGCTCTTTGATCGTTTCTTCCGATGCCAGAACCATCTCCTTCTCCTTCTGAAGGAGGAAGACTTGAGAAATCCAGAAAATGGCCAAGATTATACACGTCGCAACTGCCATGTCTGCGAGAGAAGGCCAAAAGATATTCTCCCCCTCTTCCTTGTTCACCTTCCATCCTGCTTTCATTGAAATAGGGAGGCTTAGGCCTTCTTGCGTGGTTTCCAGAATTTCAGAACGTCGATGAGCGACCGTTTGGGCTTTAGACCATTCGCGTTAACCTAACGCCGTATGTCGCTGATTATCAGCGACATAAAATGAAGAAAGCCGCGATTTTCCGTTGATTTCACTTGACATGCGGAGCGGGTCGGCAAGCTCGGTATGTCTAAAACCATATCTGGCTCCAAGCTTGCCCTCCGCTCGAAGAAACTCTTCTCAGGCCTCGAATCCATCGCAAGAAAATGCGGCCTCATCGCGCACTGCAGCGCCAAGTTCACCGCCGACGGCTTCGTCATCGCCCTGATCAATTCCGTCACATCGGGCAAGGCGTCGTTCAGCCAACTCGTCCAGGCCCTGGCGCTCACCGGAGCCAAGCCTCTCTCGCGGCAAGCCCTCTGGAAGCGGGTGGACGCCGACGCGGTGCGCTTCATGATGACGGTGACCCGAACCGCCGCCGAAGAACGGTGGAGCAACGAGATTCTCATCGCTTCGAAGATCTTCAACCGGGTGATCATGGAAGACTCTTCTCAGATCAAGCTGCCCAAAGAGAACCACAAGCACTTCCCGGCTCATGGCAACGGCAAGAGCAAAACCGCAGGATGCAAGTTTGACCTGGCCTTTGATCTGCTCACCGGAGAACCCGTCCTCCAATCCCTCCGTCTTGCCACTGATCAGGACAAGGAGCTGGGCAAAGACCTGGTGGATCTGGTGCGACAACACGATCTGGTATTGCGGGATATGGGCTATTTCAGCATCGGAGAGTTCTCACGAATCGAAGACCTCAAGGCCTGGTGGCTGAGCCGTCTGCCCGCCAATGTGAAGGCCTGGAACCTCAAGGAGGTCAAACTCGAGGACATCCTGTGCAAGACCAAAAGCAACCGGATCGACCTCTCGATGCACATTGGAGATGTGCGGCACAGGGCGAGGCTCATTGCGGTGCGTGCCGTCCCGGAAGTGGCGGCCCAACGGCGCCGCGAACGGATCGAAGAGGCGCGGAAGCGCGGAAAACAACCAGGCAAAGACACGCTGATCCGCTGCGACTGGCACATCATCGTCACCAATGTGGGGCCGGATCTGATGAGCGCGGACAAGCTCTTCAAGCTCTATTCGGTTCGGTGGAACATTGAAATCGGCTTTCGCGCGTGGAAGCAGTCCGGTCACCTTGCGGAGGCTCTGGCGCGACACAGCAACCTGTTCCATCAGCAAGTGTTGATGTTAGCCGGCATCTTTCTGTTGGTGTTGATCATGAAAGTCACGCGACTCCTGCAAGGATCACGCCGGGAACAGGGTCTCAGCATCGAATCCTTGGTGGGAAGGGTCAAGGCGGAAGTAGTTCCTCTCCTTCCCACCTCTCAAAACAACAGCCCCTGCCCCCCGCCCCCGATCTCCACCGGCCGCGTCACCTGCCAATTGCACCATTCCGTCGGCACCTCCTGCGGCGCGACGCGCACCCGCACCGTTCCGGCTATCCCCATCACCGCCTCCGTCGCCACGAGCGGACAATTACAGTCCGCACTGAGGTGCCCGAGAAACACATCCTGCAGTCCGTGCTCCGCCAGCTCCGCCACCAACTCGGCGGCCTGCCCGTTCGACAGATGCCCGTGCCGCGAAGAGATCCGCTGCTTCGTCGACCACGGCCGCTTTGTGTCCGCGTCCAACATCCCCTGATCGTAGTTCGACTCCACAAACAACCCGCGCACCCCCTTCAAATTGTCCCGCACCACCCCCGTCACATGACCCAGATCCGTGGCCACCCCCACCTTCACATCGTGGTTCGTGCAGACAAAGCCCACCGGATCCACCGCATCGTGCGGAATCGCAAAGGCCCGCACCGTCATCTCCCCCACCGCAAACTCCTGCCCCCGCTGAAACACCCGCCACTCCACCCGCCCCTTCACCTTCTCCTCCACCACCTCCCGCGTCAGCGCCGTGGCAAAGATCGGCACCCGATGCTTCCGCAAAAACACATCCAGCCCCCGCACGTGATCCCCGTGCTCATGCGACAACAAAATCCCGTCCAACGACTCCGGATCGATCCCCAGCAGCGCCAACCGCAAGCACAACTGCTTCGCACTCAGCCCCGCATCCACCAACAACCGCGTCCCCCCCGCATCGATTACCACGGCGTTTCCGCCACTACCGCTCCCGAGCACCGCCATTCTCATCCTTCGGCCATCTTAACAGCCTCTTGAAAAGGACGGGAATGAAAAACTGCGGTTCATTTTGGGAGTTGGCCCGGGAGACACGCTTTGGAGGTTTGATATTTTGAATTTGGGGAATGGAGCTTGTTTGAAAATTGGATCGTGGGAATTCGACGGGGCCAACCTGATTCATCGGAAAATTTCCAACCCCCAAGCTCCAAATAAATTTCAAATCCAAGTTCCAAGAGCCAAACCCGGAAGGAAGAGCCAAACCCGGAAGGCTGGGGCCCTCAGCCTGACCCCTAGGCGCATCTGCGGGACCGCCAGATCCCAAAGGGGCCTCGGCCCCGAAGGGTGTTCTGCTCGGCACTTCCGGCGAAGCCGCACTCCAATAAGCGCTCAACTCCTCTTATTTTTCGTTTCTGGGTTTTTCAACAGGC